>CAMXAZ010000036.1 GCA_947179295.1 uncultured Muribaculaceae bacterium | reverse complement strand
ATCTAAAAGATACACCACTCAGATTTTAACTCTTGTTTTTAAACAACCTCTTATTCAGTTGTCTGGATCTTGTCAGAGTTTTTGGCGATCATGTCGCGCTGGTTGCGGATAATCAGCATTCGGTTCCACACCATCAGGCCTGAGGTCATGAGCACGAGCAGACCGGCTCCGATCCATTTGAGGTTTTCGGTGCACTGGTAGATCACCCATGCAAGCGGGCTTGAGGCGAAGTCGAGGCTGCCGCCATCGAATCCGGCCGGGATAGCCACTGCGGCATCACCGGTAGCGGCAAATACATCTTTGGCAGCAAGAGTGAATGCCGGAGCAAGGTTGGTCACCATATAAAGGCCCATAGTCAGCACGACCAGACCGATGATGAATGTCTTGACAACGTTGCCCTTGGTGAAAGGCAGCACGAGAGGGAAGACATAGAACATGCCGGCCAGCGATGCAAGCGGCAGGAACTGGTTGCCGGGGAGAACCACAGCAAGAAGAAGGGTCACGGGGATGAGGAGGAGCGAAACCACGAGTGTGGTCGGATGGCCGATCACAAGCGCGGGGCTCATGCCGATGTTAAGACCGTCGGCACCCTTGAATTTGCGGGCGATGAGGCTGCGTGTGGCATCGCTGATGGGCTTGAGGCCCTCGATGAAGAGGACGGTGACACGGGGGATAAGTTCCATGACGGCACCCATCTTGATTCCGAGTCCGAGGATGTAAGGAATCTTGTCGACGATCTCGGCCCATGTCTTGCAGGTGAGACAGCCGATGACTACACCGACAACAACACCGAGGAACAGGGGCTCGCCAAGCAGGCCGAATTTCTTTTTCATGCCTTCGGCATCAATTTCAAGCTTTTCGATGCCCGGAATCTTGTCGAGGCCCTTGTTGATGAGCCATGCGAAAGGCACAAAGCCGCCGCAGAAAGGCTGCGGAATAGAGATGCCGTCCATGTCTTTGTAGAATGACTGGAATTTTTTGGCAGTCATGTCGGCGATGATCAGGGTGATGATGTAGCAGATGATGGCACCGAAGAAGCCCCAGACGAGTGATCCGCTGGCAAAATAGATCACCGCGCCGATGAAGGCGAAGTGCCAGTAGTTCCAGAGGTCGATGTTGACAGTGCGTGTTGTCTTGGTCAGCAGCATGAGCAGGTTGACGCCAAGGCAGACAGGAATGATAAACGCGCCGACAGCAGTGTTATAAGCCACTGCGGCAGCTGCGGGCCAGCCCATGTCAAAGACTTTCAGCTGAAGATCATAGATATTGACCACAGTGTCAAGCGCCGGGCCGAGAGCTGAGGTCAGAAGAGCGGTGACAATAGAGAGGCCTATGAAGCCGACACCGACTTTGAGGCCCGACTTAAGCGCATCGCTGAACCTGATGCCGATGCAGACGCCGAGGATCGTGAAGATCACAGGCATCATGACAGCCGCGCCAAGTCCTATAATGTAAGAGAATACCTGTTCCATTTAAACAGTTGTGTGATATTGATTGGATTTTTATTCAGAGAGCAGAGGCCATAAAGACACCCCTGCCCTCTTGATTTATTGCATCAGCTGTCGCCATCCCCTACACCTATATTATATATAGTCCGATGCAGCGGATGGACAGACGCCAGTCTCTTATTTAGGCTGCTTGCCGATGTAAGCGAGAATACCGCCGTCAACGTAGAGAACGTGGCCGTTCACAAAGTTACTGGCATCTGAAGCGAGGAACACGGCAGGACCCATCAGGTCTTCGGGAGTACCCCAGCGGGCAGCCGGAGTCTTCGAGATGATGAACTGGTCAAACGGATGGCGCGATCCGTCAGGCTGGATTTCGCGGAGAGGTGCGGTCTGGTCAGTGGCGATGTAGCCGGGGCCTATGCCGTTGCACTGGATGTTGTGTTCGCCGTATTCAGAGCAGATATTGCGGGTCAGCATCTTGAGACCACCCTTTGCGGCTGCATAAGCCGACACGGTCTCACGGCCGAGTTCACTCATCATAGAGCAGATGTTGATGATCTTGCCGTGGCCTTTCTTGATCATTCCGGGAATAACGGCCTTGGCACAGATATAGGGAGCAATGAGGTCTACATCGACAACGCGGCGGAAGTCTTCAACGTTCATTTCCTCCATCGGGATACGCTTGATGATACCGGCGTTGTTGACAAGAATGTCGATTGTGCCTACGGTTGCCTCGATGTCAGCTACCATAGCTTTGACAGCTTCTTCGTCAGTAACGTCGCAGAGATATCCTTTAGCGTCGATTCCAAGTTCTTTATATGCTTTGAGACCGCGGTCGACAGTTTCCTGCCGCGAGCAGTTAAAAACGATTTTAGCTCCTGCTTCGGCATATGCCTGAGCGATAGCAAGTCCGATTCCATAGGCTGCGCCGGTCACAAGCGCTACTTTGCCTTCAAGTGAAAAATTTACCATATTAGCGTTGTTTATCTAAGGTTCTATATAATATGTATCTGTAAGTTTTTACATGGTCCCGTGGAGAAAATTCGGCGTAAAATTAGCAATTTTAACACTATCCCACAAATTAAAGCACTTAAAACTTCTAAAATCCAAAAAATTGGGACTCCCGGTCATAAGAGCTGAACTTTTTTGTCACACCAATGGGACTTTTTCAACTTATTTATGTTACATTTGTAGACACTCACCGCTCTCCATTCAACGCAAACAAGGGATAAGAACCGATTATAAAACCACAACAGCACGACTATGTCGCCAATTGACAGCAAAACCAACGAACGGCAAGTTGAAAATGACCGCCGCATACTCGAACTGCTCGCGCAGACATTTCCGAATATCAGCGCCGCCAGCACCGAAATCATAAATCTTGAAGCCATACTGAACCTGCCGAAAGGCACCGAGCACTTTGTAGCCGACCTCCACGGAGAGCACGAAGCCTTCCGCCACATTCTGAAAAACGCTTCGGGAAACATCAAGCGCAAAGTCACCGACCTCTACGGGACCTCAATGCGCGAAAGCGAGATTCGCCAGCTCTGCTCTCTGATATATTATCCGGAAGAGAAAATGCAGATAGTCCACTCGACCGAGGAGAACATGTATGACTTCTACACCATCACCCTCCATCAGCTCATCAGAGTGTGTCAGAGCGTATCGTCGAAATACACCCGTTCCAAAGTCAGAAAAGCCCTTCCGAAGGAATTTGCCTACATCATCGAGGAGCTTCTCCACGAATCAAGAGGAGAATATGACAAGCAAGGCTATTTCAACCGGATCCTGGAGACAATCGTGTCAACCGGTCAGGCCGACGCATTCATAGTGGCACTGTGCAAGGTGATCCAGAAACTCAGCATCGACCAGCTTCACATTCTGGGCGACGTCTATGACCGCGGTCCGGGCGCACACCTGATCATGGACACCCTCTGTCTCTACGGCAACTGGGACATACAATGGGGTAACCACGACATTCTCTGGATGGGAGCGGCCGCCGGAAACAAATGTTGTATCGCCAACGTGATCCGCGTCTCGCTCCGCTATGCCAACCTCACCACTCTTGAAGACGGCTACGGAATCAACCTGCTGCCACTCGCCACAATGGCTATGGAAACCTATGCCGACGATCCCTGCATTGAATTCGCCCCGAAAGTAGATGCCGAACAGACAGAGCACCCTGAAAAAACGCTCCGCCTGATGGCCCAGATGCACAAGGCCATAGCCGTGATCCAGTTCAAGCTCGAAGGGGCCATGACACTGAAACATCCGGAATGGGAGATGACCGGCCGCAATCTGCTCCACCGCATAGACTTCGAAAAAGGTACTGTCAACATCGACGGCAAGGACTATGAAATGTCTGACATGAACTTCCCGACAATCGATCCCGCGAATCCCTACCGCCTGACTGAGGAAGAGGAGGAACTGATCAACAAACTGCACCACTCGTTCACAGTGAGCACCGGACTGAAACGCCATATATCATGCCTGTTCAGCCACGGCTGCATGTATGGCATCTACAATTCAAATCTGCTGTTTCATGCCTCCATGCCTCTCAATGCCGACGGCACTCTCAAAGAAGTCATGGTCAACAAGCAGAAATACCGCGGCCGCGAGCTCTTCCACCAGATTGGTATGCTCGTGCGCTCGGCTTTCAACGATGACACCCCTCCGGCCGACAAAGACTATGCGCGCGACTATTACTGGTATCTCTGGTGCGGACCCGACTCCCCGCTTTTCGACAAGAGCAAGATGACCACCTTCGAACGGTATTTCATCAAAGACCCCGAAGCCCACAAAGAGGAAAAAGGCCACTACTACACCCTCCGCCAGAATGAGGAGGTCTGTGACATGATTCTCGACGAGTTCAAAGTTGAAGGCTCTCAGCGCCACATCATCAACGGCCACGTGCCTGTGCGCGCCAAGAAGGGAGAAAGTCCCATCAGGGCCAACGGAAAGCTGATGGTGATCGACGGCGGTTTCGCCAAAGCCTACCACAAGACCACCGGAATTGCCGGCTATACGCTGATCTACCACAGCAGCAACTTCGAACTGGTAGAACACGAGCCGTTCATCTCTGAAGAAGAAGCCATCAGGAGCGGCACAGACATTGTGCGCTCAACCAAAATGGTCGAGCAGACATCGCAGCGCATCCGCGTACGCGACACTGACAAGGGAAAGATACTCCAGAGCCAGATCGACGAGCTGACCGAACTTCTCTATGCCTTCCGCCACGGCATCATCAAGGAAAGCAATGCCGGGAAAATAATGCTCTGACACAGCTGGCCCCCCCCGACCTCAGGCCGCCACATTACGGCAACACTTATAGCGCAGGAGCCGGATTCAGATTGATCCGGCTCCTGGCGTATATCTATACCACCTGTTATAACAGGCACTTTCAACAAAATTTCATCAATCCTCCGAATAGTGGCGCAGCACACGGCGGTAGGAGTTGAAAATCTTTGATTTCGACACAAAACCAACGTAGCGCCCATCTTCAACCACCGGCAGATTCCATGCGCCGGTGGCATCAAAAGTCTTCATGACAGTCTCCATGCTCTGCCCCACTTCAACCTTGGCCGGGGGGATAGACATGAACTGATTGACATACATGCGCTTGTAGAGATCGGGGCGGAACATGATGTTGCGGATCTCGTCGAGGATCACCACTCCGAGCAGTTTACCGTCATCGCCAATTACCGGAAACAGGTTGCGCGATGAACGCGAGATGGCATTGACCATCTCCTTGAGATTCATGTCAGGCCGGACTGCCACAAAGTCAGTCTCTATGACATTGTCGATTTTGAGCAGAGTCAGAACAGCCTTGTCTTTGTGGTGAGTGATCAGCTTGCCTTCATGAGCAAGACGCATGGTGTAGATGCTGTAAGGCTCGAAAAACTTGATGGTACCGTAGGAAATCGCCGAGACAATCAGCAGCGGCAGAAACAGTTCATAGCCTCCGGTCAGCTCAGCCGTAAGGAAGATGCCCATCAGCGGGGCATGCATGACTCCAGACATCACTCCGGCCATACCCATCAGCGCAAAATTTTTGGTCGAGAGATCCAGTCCGAAGACCGTATTGATGAAATAGGCGAAAAAGAATCCGGCCATACATCCCACATAGAGCGACGGAGCGAAGGTGCCGCCGACACCGCCTCCGCCGTTTGTGGCCGAGGTGGCGAATGATTTCAGAAGAACCAGCGCGGCGATAAAGCCGAGAATCCACCAGACCGACCCTCTGTCTTTATAGAAGATCGAACCGTTGACAATCGACTCCGTGTTGCCGCTGAGAAGGTCGATGATCGACGAATAGCCCTCGCCGTAGAGCGGCGGGAACAGGAAGACGAGGAGCGCCACTACAGAGCCTCCCACCAGCATCTTTCGCCACGGAGTGCCGAGCTTTCTGAACAGACCTTCCATCATGTTCATCGACCGGGTGAAATAGAGCGATACGAATCCGAGAAACAGTCCGAGAAGAATGACATAAGGAATTCTGCCTGTCACAAACGGCTCACTCTGAAGAAAAAAGAACTCCGCGTCATAGCCCGTAGCGACATAGGCCACCGTAGCAGCCGTTATCGACGCTATCAGCAAGGGCATCACCGAAACCGTAGTCAGATCGAGCATCAGGACCTCCAGAGTGAAAAGCATACCGGCAATCGGCGCCTTGAAAATGCCGGCAATGCCGGCGGCGGCTCCACAGCCGACAAGGATCATCAGAATCCGTGGCGACAGCCGGAACACTCGTCCGAGATTCGAACCGATCGCCGCTCCGGTATAGACTATAGGGCCCTCGGCTCCGACCGAGCCGCCGAAACCGATGGTGATCGAACTGGCTATCACGGATGAATACATGTTGTGGCGCTTCAGGCGCGACTTGTTCTGCGAAATGGCATAAAGCACCCTTGTGACACCGTGGGAAATATTGTCACGGACCACATATCTGACAAACAGCATGGTCAGAAGGATACCGACTGCCGGATAGATCAGATAAAGCAGACTGCCTTCGTCGATATTGATGTTTGATGTCAGCGCATGGCTTATCAGGTGGATAAGCGTTTTCAGCACAAGTGCCGCCACGCCGGCCAGAATGCCGACCAGCAGCGCCAGTATTATGACAAACGTCTTTTCCTTTATATGACGCTCGCGCCACATCAGAAACACCATGAAGGCATCCTGAAAGCTTTTTGCTATGGAGGTGAAAAACAGTTTCATATCTTTCCTTTTTTACCTTGTCTCAGAGACCCTCGCCCCTTATGACTGTGCGTAATGTATAAAACAGTATCTTGAGGTCCAGCGAGAGAGAAAGATTCTGGATATAGAGAAGATCATATTTAAGCCGTGAAAGCATCTCATCGACTGTCGACGCATAGCCGAACTTGACCATGCCGAGCGAAGTCAGTCCGGGCCTCACCTGGTGGAGAAGGGTGCAGTACGGAGCAGCCTCACGCATCTGACGGAGAAAAAACTCCCGCTCAGGACGCGGCCCGACAAGCGACATGTCGCCCCGCAGCACATTCCACAGGTTAGGCAGCTCGTCAAGGCGGTATTTCCTCATGAAACGCCCTATGGGGGTTATTCTCGGATCATCTTCCGCCGACAATGCCGGTCCGCCCACTTCGGCATCTGCCTTCATCGAACGCAGTTTGTAGATTCTGAACGGGATGCGGTGATAGCCGATACGCTCCTGCGAATATATGGCCGGCCCCTTCGATCCTGCTTTTACCAAAATGGCAAGCACAAGCACCAGCGGCAGCGACACAATCAGCCCGATAACCGAACACACCACGTCAAGACTGCGCTTGACAGCTACCGTCGAGTCAGGAAGCGTAAGCCTCGAAATGTCCATCAGCGGCTCTGACATGAGGTTTTCATACACCACCTTGGAAGTCAGCAGGCGGTAATCGTCGGCCGAGACTATTATAGGACAGTCAAGAAGATAGAGTTCACAGATTATTTTCAGCAGCCTGTCCTGCGGAAGCGATGAAAGCGACAGCAGAAAGCCGTCAGCGTCATGTTTCTGCAGCTGTCGGCCGAAATATCCATGAGTATGATGACTGTCAGAGGCCGTGTCGCCGAAGCAGTCAAGCGGGATTGTGGCGACAACCTCTTTGCGGCAGCTGTCCGCGTCACGGACCAGGCGCTCGTCGCCGTTTCCGTCACAGAGCATCAGCAGCCGCTGACGGCCATGACGACGGGTGGATGATGACTTTATGAGAGTTGTAAGCAGCAGGCGCGAGCCATAGATCGGCACAAACAGGCATACGAAAAGAATCAGCAGCAGTTCATAATTGTGGATACGGCGCGGCAAAACGTCATTGAGCAGCACCACCATAAAGAAGATCATCGAGCCGATGGCCACACAGCAGAGCGTATTGAGAAGCTCCTTGATTCTTGACTTATATGTCACATTGACATAGTAGCCCGACACGCAATTCAGCCCCAGCATCAGCAGCGGAAACAGAGCCAGCGTCAGCCGTAAACCCGGAGTATTGACAAAAGCCCAGAACCCGGAATAGGTATTATGCAGCGGTCCGATCATGGCAAATCTGGCCAGAGTGAACAGAAGCACTCCGACGAGAGTCGACAAATAATCGGCGCCGACATAACAGCTCCTCAGTATCCGGCTCTTTTGCGACTTCACGGCCGTATTACTGTGACGGAGCCATCGGGCTCAATTTTCATTATTCTTGACGGTAACGCAGCGCTGACATCATCGCGCCTGGCCTCGACCACATAGTCGGCGGCATTGAGAATCTCCTCGGATATCTCTCCGAACAAAGCCGGCGCCGGACAACCGCTGATATTGGCCGACGTAGAGACCAGCGGACGGCCGAGCCCACGGCATATCGCAGCCGAGACAGCCTCCGATGTCAGCCTGATGCCCACGCTCCCGTCATCTGCCATAAGTTCTGGAGCAAGCCCCCTGGCACCGGGATAGATAACGGTGGTCGGGCGCAGGCTCTCTCCTATCAGCTTCATGGCCGCGGAGAAATCAGACAAAGTATAGCGCGCCACATCCTCGCCATCGGCCACAAGCGTAATCAAAGCCTTGGAATCAGCACGCCGCTTGATTTCAAAAACCCTGCGCACGGCCTCGGAATTGCAGGCATCACAGCCTATACCCCACACTGTGTCTGTAGGATAGACTATGATTCCGCCTTTGCGGAGCACGGCCACAGCCGAAGAAATATCTTGAGCCAGATCTGTCATTGCACTGGAGTGATTGAAACGTTTATGTATGCAAATTTAATTTATTTCTTTCTATTACACCACTTATATATAAACTAATTCTTAAAAATATCTTCGCCCGCCCGCAGGCAGAAGATCACCACACGGTAGTAAAATGCAGCCCAAACTTGACTGATTTTATCAATTTGACAACAAATTTATGATTTTAATTGCATTTTGCTTGCAAATTCAAAAAATTGCCATTACCTTTGCCACATATCAATAAAACATCAGCAAAACATTCACTCATGCCACTTATCATCCCAAAAAAATATCATCGCAAGCTGCTTCCGGAAACCACCGAAGTAGCGATCAAAATGGTCAAAGACACATTTCAGACCATCTTCGCCCGCGAGCTCAGACTGCGCCGAGTAACCGCCCCGCTCTTCCTTCTGACAGGCACAGGACTCAACGACAATCTCAACGGCGTGGAAGAAGCCGTCTCATTCACCATTGACGCGATGGGAGGCCGCAAAGCCGAAGTGGTCCACTCGCTGGCCAAGTGGAAACGCTACAAACTCGGAGCCTACGACATAGCTCCCGGCTACGGCCTCTACACCGACATGAACGCCATCCGCACCTTCGAGGACCTTGACAACATACACTCGCTCTACGTAGACCAATGGGACTGGGAAAAAACCATCCGCAAGGAAGACCGCACACTTGACTATCTGAAAAAGACAGTAAGGACCATCTACAAGACCCTCCTTGAAGTCGAACAGACTGTCTACGAGAAATTTCCGCATATCACCCCCGTCCTCCCGCCTGACATCACCTTTGTCCACGCCGAAGAACTCGCCCGTCTTTACCCCGACAAGACCCCGCGCGAACGCGAGACAATCTTCGCCCGCGAACACGGCGCTATATTTATAATAGGTATAGGCGCGCCTCTGAGCGACGGACAGCCCCACGACGGACGCTCGCCCGACTACGACGACTGGATCAGCACCAACGAAGAAGGCTATCAGGGGCTCAACGGCGACATCATCCTCTGGAACCCCGTGCTCGACATCCCCTTTGAAATCTCCTCAATGGGCATCCGCGTAAGCCCCGAATCACTGCGCGAACAGCTTGAACTCCGCGAATGCCCCGAACGCTCATCTCTGACATTCCACAAACTCCTCCTCGAAGGAAAGCTCCCATACTCGATCGGAGGCGGCATAGGCCAGAGCCGCCTGTGTATGTTCCTCCTCCATAAAGCACACATCGGTGAAGTCCAGGCATCAATATGGCCTGAAGACCAGATCAGAGCATGCGCCGAAGCCGGCATCGAACTGCTCTGACACCGGACACCGCTTACACATCACACATATATATTATAAATACTAACCCCCGACATCCCTTTTTTTACACATAGTTCTGCGGTCTGCCTATACGTGTCTGTCGTATTGGCAGACCGTGTCAGTTTTCATGTCACAATAATTCGCCCCGCGAAATCAGTATCTGTCAGCATTTTACCTCCACCGCAACCTTTTTGGCACAAAATTTGTTACATTATTGGATGTCGGACGAGAAAAACCGGGCCGGACACACCCGTCACAGGCTCCACATTCCGAAATCCGGCAGAAACAACAGACAAATCAAAAACAAAAAATAAAAATTATAATCATTATGGGAAAAATTATTGGTATTGACCTTGGAACAACCAACTCCTGCGTTTCAGTCCTTGAAGGCAACGACCCCGTTGTAATTCCTAACAGCGAAGGCCGCAACACAACACCTTCGATTGTAGCATTCGTTGACGGTGGCGAACGTAAAGTCGGTGACCCCGCAAAACGTCAGGCCATCACCAACCCTAAACGCACCATCAACTCCATCAAGCGTTTCATGGGTGAAACCTACGATCAGGTTGAAAAAGAAATCGAGCGCGTGCCCTACAAAGTGGTCCGCAGCGACAACAACACCCCGCGTGTCGACATCGACGGCCGCGAATACACCCCCCAGGAAATCTCGGCAATGATTCTTCAGAAAATGAAGAAAACCGCTGAAGACTACCTCGGCCAGGCAGTGACTGAAGCAGTCATCACAGTGCCCGCCTACTTCAACGACTCTCAGCGTCAGGCAACCAAAGAAGCCGGCGAGATCGCAGGCCTCACTGTAAAGCGTATCGTAAATGAACCTACCGCCGCAGCCCTCGCCTACGGCCTTGACAAATCAGACAAAGACCAGAAGATCGCAGTCTTCGACCTCGGCGGCGGCACATTCGATATCTCTATCCTCGAACTCGGCGACGGCGTGTTTGAAGTTAAATCAACCAACGGTGACACCCACCTCGGCGGCGACGACTTCGACCACGTGATCATCGACTGGCTCGCCAACGAATTCGAAAAAGAAGAAGGCATCGACCTGCGTAAAGACGCAATGGCCCTCCAGCGCCTCAAAGAAGCCGCCGAGAAAGCCAAGATCGAACTTTCGTCAACCACCTCTACTGAAATCAACCTCCCCTACATCACTGCCACAGCCACCGGTCCCAAACACCTCGTCAAGACCCTCACCCGCGCGCAGTTCGAACAGCTCGCCGACAAACTCATCCAGGCAACCATCAAGCCTTGCGAACAGGCCCTTAAGGATGCCGGCATGACAGCAAAAGACATCGACGAAGTCATCCTCGTAGGCGGTTCAACCCGTATCCCCGCAATCCAGCAGGTAGTCGAGAAATTCTTCGGCAAAGCCCCCTCAAAGGGCGTAAACCCCGATGAAGTAGTGGCCGTCGGCGCAGCCATCCAGGGCGGCGTGCTCTCAGGCGACGTAAAAGACGTGCTTCTTCTTGACGTTGTGCCTCTGTCAATTGGCATCGAGACCCTCGGCGGCGTAATGACCAAGATGATCGAAGCCAACACCACCATTCCTACCCGCAAGAGCGAAACATTCTCCACCGCCGCTGACAACCAGCCCTCGGTTGAAATCCACGTTCTCCAGG
The DNA here is from genome assembly GCA_947179295.1 of uncultured Muribaculaceae bacterium. Classification (GTDB taxonomy): domain Bacteria; phylum Bacteroidota; class Bacteroidia; order Bacteroidales; family Muribaculaceae; genus Duncaniella. The sequence goes on along the minus strand of CAMXAZ010000036.1, from coordinate 15,381 downwards.
GCGAACGTCCTATGGCCAAAGATGACAAGACACTCGGCAAATTCCACCTCGACGGAATCGCACCCGCACCCCGTGGCATCCCCCAGATCGAAGTCACCTTCGAAGTCGACGCCAACGGCATCCTCAACGTATCAGCCAAGGATAAAGCAACCGGCAAGGAACAGAGCATCCGTATCGAAGCCTCAAGCGGCCTGACCGACGCAGAAATCGAACGCATGAAGAAAGAAGCCGAAGCTAACGCAGCAGCTGATGCCAAGGAAAAAGAAAAAATCGACAAACTCAACCACGCCGACACTGTGATCTTCCAGACCGAAAAGCAGCTTCAGGAACTCGGCGACAAGATCCCCGCTGACAAGAAAGCCCAGATCGACAACGCCCTCAACAAGCTCAAAGAAGCTCACAAGGCTCAGGACATCGCAGCCATCGACTCTGCCATCACCGAAATCCAGAACACCTTCGGTGCCATCCAGCAGGAAATCCTCAATGCCCAGCAGGCAGCCGGAGGCGCACAGGCCGGTCCTAACCCCGGAGCCTCACAGGCAGGCAACCCCGGCGAAGGCCACGTCGACGACGTAGAATTCGAGGAAGTGAAATAAGGTCAACAACCATCCCTGATAACCAAAGAGTGCGGTCCAGACATCGGACCGCACTCTTTTTTTTAACCCCAACCGACTGACTATCCACTCTTTTTTCGTACCTTTGGGCTAAACAATCAACCCTATCGATATGTCTGAAAAACAAATGAACAACTATCGGCTTACATCAATGGAGGAACCGGGCGACGAGCGCATGGCTCAGATTATGCGTGAAGTCGCCGAAGATGCCCGAAAAAGCACCCGACGGGCTGCCGAGCGTGTGGCTGCCGGGATTGAGGCTGCCTCACTTGAGGCTCGTGCAAGAGTTGAAGAAACCTTAAACAAACTTCGCAATGGCAGCAAGTGAACACAAGCCGGTTCTGATTGTGATTGCCGACCACAATAGAAGACCTAAAGATTGTAGATCAAACAAATAAACCCATCCTATAACACAATATTCTCTGTCTACAAAAATTAGATCAATTTATCATAACTACCTAATATGAAAAAAATTTTATATCTCCTGCCATTAATCCTATTTGCTTTAGCCATAACTTCGTGTACTCTGAAGAAGCAAGTTTCAGTAAAAGAGTATTATCCTCCAACAACGGGACAAATTCCTATTATTCATACAAATCAGCCTTTGCCTCAGAACATTTATCGCATAGGGTCAATTGTAGTAGGAGAGAACGGCTTAACCCCCGATGGGAAATGCACCTATGAAGCTTGTATGCAAGTTATTGAAAAAGAAAGCAGAAAGGTGGGAGCGCAACTCGTATATCTTGTTAAAGTTAAAGAGCCTGATATTTCCAGCACCTGTTATAACATTACGGCAGAATTATACAGATATTCAGAATGACAATATATTTGCTTCCTATCTAATTCGGGACAATGTGAACATCGCCGGTGCCGGTCACGTCTTCCCTACCAAATACACTGAAAACCACTTTCCGTATTCCATTTTTTGTAGTACCTTTGCACTGCAAAAACTCAAGCTTATAATCTTACCACAATAATCTCATAAAACGCCATGACAGTTGTTGACCGTTTTCTGGACTACGTCAAATTCGACACTCAGAGTGACGAACTGACCAACATGACCCCATCAACCCCCGGACAGATGATCTTCGCGCAGCATCTTGAAAAAGAACTCCGCGCAATGGGTCTCGACGACATTACTCTTGATGACAACGGCTATCTGATGGCAACGCTCAAAGGCAACGTTGACAAGCAGGTTCCCACAGTCGGCTTCATCGCCCACCTCGACACATCGCCTGACATGAGCGGAAAACACGTGGCTCCGCGCATCGTCGAAAACTACGACGGCAATGACATCGTACTCAACGCCGCCAAAGGAATCGTGCTCGAAACCGCCAAATTCCCCGAACTGCTCGACTACAAAGGCCAGGACCTCATCGTGACCGACGGCAACACCCTCCTCGGAGCCGATGACAAAGCCGGAATCGCCGAAATAATCACAGCCGTTGACTACCTCATCAAACACCCTGAAATCAAACATGGCGACATCCGCATAGCCTTCAACCCCGATGAAGAAATCGGCCAGGGAGCACATAAATTCGACGTCAGCCTCTTCAACGCCGACTGGGCCTATACTATGGACGGCGGCGAGATCGGCGAACTCGAATTCGAAAACTTCAACGCAGCCGTAGCCAAAGTAACCTTCAAAGGCCGCAACGTGCATCCCGGCTACGCCAAACACAAGATGCTCAACTCCATCCGCGTCGCCAACCAGTTCGCCATCATGCTCCCCCGCTGGGAGACTCCCGAACACACCGAAGGCTACGAAGGCTTCTACCATCTGATCTCGATTGAAGGTACCGTAGAAGAAACCGTGCTCACCTACATCATCCGCGACCACGACCGCGACCGCTTCGAACGCCGCAAAAAAGAGCTCGAACACCTCACACGCAAAATCAACAACGAATTCCCCGACTGCGTCTCTATCGAAATCAAAGACCAGTACTTCAACATGCGTGAGAAGATCGAACCCGTAATGCACATCGTTGACACAGCCATCCAGGCGATGAAAAACGTAGGTGTAGCCCCCAAAGTACAGCCCATCCGCGGCGGCACAGACGGCGCACAGCTTTCATTCAAAGGACTCCCCTGCCCCAACATCTTCGCCGGAGGCCTCAACTTCCACGGACGTTATGAATTCGTGCCCATCCCCTCGATGGAAAAAGCCACTCAGGTCATCATCGAGATTGCCCGTCTTGTAGCCGAATAAGCAGCAGATTGAAAACTCTCGTAATAGTCACAGGTCCGACCGCAAGCGGAAAGACCTCACTCGCAATAGAGCTGGCGCAGGCGCTCGACACGGAAATCGTGTCGGCCGACTCGCGCCAGCTTTTCCACGACCTCCCCATCGGGACAGCCGCACCGACCTCCGACCAGCTCGCAGCCGTGACCCATCACCTCGTCGGCACCCTTGAACTCACCGACTACTACTCGGCAGCTCGCTTCGAGGAAGACGCCCTCCGCATCCTCTCCGAAATCTGGCTCCGCAGCGACTACGCCGTCATGTGCGGAGGCTCAATGATGTATATCGACGCCGTCACCAACGGAATCGACCAACTCCCCACCATCTCCCCGCAGATCCGTGCCGAAGTCATGGCCCTCTATGAAAAAGGAGGCCTCCCCGCGCTCCACGAAAGCCTGCGCCGGCTCGATCCCGCCTACCTCGACAAAGCCGACCCCTCAAACCACCGCCGCCTCATCCACGCCATCGAAATCACCCTCCAGGCCGGAGTCCCCGCCTCCACCCTGCTCACAGGCAACCGCAAGCAGCGACCGTTCCGCATCATCAAGATAGCCGTCGGCTGGGAGCGCGCCGAACTCTTCGACCGCATCAACAGGCGCGTCGACGCCATGATAGCCGAAGGCTTCGAGCAGGAAGCCCGCCGCGTCTACCCCCTGCGCCACCTCAACTCGCTCAACACCGTTGGCTACAAAGAACTCTTCGCCATGTTCGACGGCACTATGGACCGCGAGACAGCAATAGCCCGCATAGCCAAAAACACCCGCGTCTATGCCAAAAAGCAGCTCCTCTGGCTCTCGAAAGATCCTGATGTCTGCATCCTCGACCCCCATAAACCGCTATGCCCGCAAGCGTTAAGATTTATTAAAGAAAATCGCGGTGCCAAAATGGTCGATAATTCATAAATTTGCGCCAAATTTCCCTAAGAAGCTGTTAAAAAACAGCCCCTGAATTCAATCTATCACACCCCATATTTCAGAATAATGAAAGATCGAGAAAGCCTCAACCTATATTTCCAGGACGCAATCCGTGACAACTGGGATCTCCCCGCTCTTACCGACTTCGGCGGCGCCACTCTGACCTACAAGGACGTAGCCCGCAAAATAGCCAAACTCCACCTCCTCTATCAGGAGAGCGGCATCCGTCCGGGCGACAAAGTAGTACTTTGTGCCAAGAATAGCTCCATGTGGTGCGTGGCTTTCATCGGCACCCTCACCTACGGCGCCGTCATAGTGCCCATTCTCGCCGACTTCAAATCCGACAACATCCAGCACCTCATCAACCACAGCGATGCCCGCCTGGCCATAATCGACGAAAACATCTGGGAAGACCTCAACCCCGACGGAATGCGCACCCTCCTCGGCGCAATCTCAGTCCGCGACTTCTCGATGCTCCACAGCAACGACGAAAAGCTCCTCCACGCCCGCGGACACCTCAACGAGATCTTCGGCCGCCGCTACCCCGACCGCTTCACCCCCGAAGACGTTGTCTACCACGTTGACACCAAAGAAGAACTTTGTCTCATCAGCTACACCTCCGGATCGACCGGCTTCTCAAAAGGAGTCATGCTCCCCTACCGCAGCCTGTGGTCCAACGTTCAGTTCTGCATCGAAAACATACCCACCGGCCCCGGCGACGGAGTGGTCTGCATGCTCCCCCTGGCCCACATGTACGGCCTCACCATCGACATGCTCCGCCCCTTCATCTGCGGCAACCACATCCACATCCTCACCCGCACACCCTCGCCGCGCATCATCATGGAAGCCTTCGCCAAGGTCCACCCGCGCTACATCGTCACAGTGCCCCTAATCATCGAAAAGATCATCCGCACCCGCGTCTTCCCGATGCTCGAAAAGCCACTCATGAAACTCATGCTCATGGTGCCCTATGTCGATGAAAAGCTCCTCGGCAAAATCAAAGACCGCCTCACCGAAACCTTCGGCGGCAACGTGCAGGAAATCATCATCGGAGGTGCCGGCCTAAACCGCGACGTCGAAAAATTTCTCCGCCGCATAAACTTCCCCTACACCGTAGGCTACGGCATGACCGAATGCGGCCCCCTCATCTCCTATTCGCCCGCCAGCGACAACCGCATGGCATCCTGCGGACGCATCGTAGACCGCGTTGAAGCCCGCATCGACTCCACTGACTGCGCCGTCAAGCCCGGCATTCTCCACGTCAAAGGCGAAAACGTGATGCTCGGCTACTACAAAAACCCCGAAGCCACCGAAGCCTGCATGAGCGAAGACGGATGGCTCTCGACCGGCGACATCTGCAACCTCGACAGCGACGGATTCCTCTACATCCGCGGACGCGACAAAAACATGATCCTCGGACCCTCCGGCCAGAACATCTACCCCGAAGAAATCGAAGACAAGCTCAACAACCTCTCCTACGTAGCCGAATCGCTCATCATCGACGGCGGCGACGGACGCCTCGTGGCCCTCATCTACCCCGACATCGAAAGCCTCACCTCCCAGGGCCTCGACAACGCCGGAATCATGGGCATAATGGAAGAAAACATCAAAACCCTCAACTCCAACCTCCCGGCCTACTCCCAGGTACAGCGCTTCAAACTCATGAGCGAAGAATTCGAAAAAACTCCCAAACGCTCCATCAAACGCTACCTCTATCAGTCAAAATAAACTGGTCAGCACATGCAATGGTTTTCAGACCTCTTCATGAGCCACACGGCACTCCAGGCGGTGATCATTATCTCAGTGATCATCGCCTTTGGCCTTGCCTTAGGTAAAATCCGCGTCTGGGGCATATCCCTCGGCGTCACATTCGTATTTTTCGCCGGAATCCTCGCCGGCCACATCGGGCTCTCGATCGACCCGACCATCCTGCACTACACCGAAAACCTCGGCCTCGTGCTCTTCGTCTACGAACTCGGTCTGAAAGTCGGTCCGGGCTTCTTCAGCTCATTCCGCAAAGGAGGTCTCGAACTCAACATGCTCGGCCTCGGAGTCCTCGCCATAGGCACCCTCATGGCCGTCCTCTGCACCCTCTGCCTCGGCATACCCATCGGAGAAGCCACCGGACTTCTCTGCGGTGCCACCACCAACACCCCCGCACTCGGTGCCGCCCAGCAGGCCCTCGAACAGGTAGGCCGCTCAGCCAGCGGAGCCGCCCTCAGCTGCGCCGTCACCTACCCCCTCGGAGTAGTCGGAGTAATCCTCGCCATCATAGCCCTGCGCGGCTTCCTCCGCCGCTCAGGCACACCCCTCACCCCTCCCCAGGAAGAACCTGATGGCACATTCATAGCCGAATTCCAGGTCTGCAACCCCGCCATCTACGGCATGTCGGTCCGCGAAATCTCAGCAGTCTCCAAAACCAAATTCGTAATCTCACGCCTCTGGCGCGACCATGACGTAAGCCTCCCCGACTCAGCCACAATCCTCCTCAAAGACGACCACCTGCTCGTCATCACCACCCCTGAAGACGCCGCAAAACTGAAAGTCCTCTTCGGCAAGCAGGAAGCCCGTGACTGGAACAAGAAAGACATTGACTGGAACTCCATCGACAACCAGCTCATCTCGCGCCGCATCATCGTCAGCCGTCCCTCGATCAACGGCAAAAAACTCGGCTCGCTGCGCCTGCGCAACCAATACCACATCAACATCAGCCGAATCAGCCGCAGCGGACTCCACCTGCTCGCCACCCCCGAACTCGTCCTCCAGCTCGGCGACATACTCAACGTGGTCGGAAGCGCAGCCGACATCGAAAAAGTCGAACAGATCCTCGGCAACACCGAAATCAAACTCAAAGACCCCAACCTCGGAGCCATCTTCATCGGCATAGTCCTCGGACTCGTCATCGGCTCCATCCCCATCATGCTCCCCGGCATCTCAACCCCCATAAAACTCGGACTCGCCGGAGGTCCCATCATCGTAGGCATACTCATAGGCCGCTTCGGCCCGCAGTTCCGCCTCGTCACCTACACCACCCGAAGCGCCAACCTCATGCTCCGCGGCATAGGCCTCTCGCTCTACCTCGCCTGCCTCGGACTCGAAGCCGGAGCACACTTCATTGACACCATCATGCGCCCCGAAGGCCTCGTCTGGATACTCCTCGGCTTCCTCATCACCATAATCCCCGTACTCATAATGGGAGCCATAGCCATGAATTTCTGCCGCCTCGACTTCGGACTCACCTGCGGAATGCTCTGCGGAAGCATGGCCAACCCGATGGCCCTCAACTACGCCAATGACATCATCCCAGGCGACTACGCAACCGTAAGCTACGCCACCGTCTACCCCCTCTCCATGTTCTGCCGCGTCATCATAGCCCAGCTCATAATCCTCTGCCTCATCTGAGGACTAAAACATTGTTTTAATGTTTATTAACTAAAATCGGGGGGGGTAAATCATATAATTCATATCTTTGCAAAGTTAATAATCAATAATTTTGCAATGGAATACACTCTTCAAGACAACACACAACCTGCAATCTTGCCTGCTATGAAAAAGGCCAGACTGCTAATCACGACAGCACTGCTACTCCAGATCCTTAGTTGGATTGCTTTCGGCTTTTTTCAGTTTCGCATTTTAGAGTATCTCAATTGGAATTATCAGACCTATGGCAATATAGTATTCATTTCTATGGTACTGATAGCTCTACTTAAAATCATAGGGTTCTCTCAGTTCTACTTTACCGGATATAAGCTCTTTCGCATTGCAGCAATATCAATGGCTGTCTGGGAGACGATTCCATTTTTCATCAACTATATGCTGTATCTCTTGTTTGGTAGCGCATATAATACTACACCTTCTGTATCTCTCATATATCAACTTTTTTTCATATTCGGCTTATCGGCTCTTTGGATTGCAGACAACGGTACCGCCCGTAAAATCCTCTTAACTCTTGCAACTATCACCATGTTTTCATTCGGCTACAACCTGATGAGCCACAATTTAGAGTCTTATTTGGAATATTCCAATCCCCTTGCCTATTTCTTACAGGCATTTCATGATAATGGAACATCTTATACCCAAGTTCATATCATATACATATTAATATATATTGCAGAACTCATCCTCTGGTGGCGTTTCTGTTCCACGGCCACACCCGATGCCGATCGTACTGAAACTGGCTTTGTTCAGATTCTTACTTCTCGTTTCTTCATATCCTACATCATTTGCGGGATAGTAATGATTCTTACCCTAACCTTTTTATCACACCAAATCTTATCATAATCATGGAAATACTGATATTTGCAATAATCGCATTAATAGCCGCCGTCATGCTCATCAAGAACTATGAGAAAATTGACAGTGCTCTTTTCAGCCAAAACAATCCCGATTATGAGTCGACAGGCCGTCCCATAATCTTTGTATCACTGCTTCTGGGTGCTGTCTCCGGCGCATTCTTTATCTATAACCAACTCACTGACTCTTCTTCACAACAGACCGCTATTTATACCTATACCGGAGCCTCCCTTGGGGCCATCTGCATTCTATTAGCATGGTTTACTACCCTTTGCAGCCAGCTATCCATAGGTATAGCCATAGGCAAATGCCTCTTCTTGACCCTATGCACAGCTGTTGCATTCGGTGTCGGCTTTGCCGGAACACTCATTGTATTCGCCGTTATGGTTATATGGTTTATGATAGCCGTATTCAGTGGAGCATTGAAAGAAGATAAAGTAGAAACTAAAAGCGAAGGAGTCTTTGGGCTCTTTGCAACTAAAAAAACGCTCACACATGTACAAGGTGATGAATATAAGAGTCCTGACGGCAGCCGCTGGATTCGCAAAGGTAATGAATTCTTTAAAATAGATTAAACAGACAGCTCTCAAGAGGTTGTTTAATAGCACAACCCTAAATACAAATATATCAAAAGCGCCATTGGCTCAGCCCAAAGGCGCTTTTGATATATTTGCTGTACGGAGTTAAAAAAAGCAGTCGCAAAACCCGGTTGAAGTGTTAACGAATTCAGAGGCCCCAGGCAGAATACAGGAGACCTCTATGGTAGGATGCAGTGGATCGCTCAGGCAGGATGCAGAGAACCGTCCCGGATATAGACCCTCAGGCTGGATACAGAGAATTATCCCGAATATAGACCCTCAAGCTGGATGCAGAGAACCGTCCCGGATATAGACCCCTCAGGCAGGATTCCGACAGCGAAGCCTCGGAGAGGCTATGTTTTCGAAACCCCAGGGTAAGCGAGCGCCCAAAGGGCCGAGCGATGCCTGGGGCTGTCAAGTCTGAAAAATACTTGCCTCGGAGAGGCTGGATAACATAGCCGTCTGTTAACCGGGCATCTGTCGATCGCGGAGCAGTATAGAACGCGCCTTGCGGACATCCGTAGTCTGCGGGCCGTCCGGAGAGGTAAATCGGTGTCCTCGACCGGACACCACATTTGATTGAATATCTTCCCCCCGACACCTACGCGCAATGCGCTGCGGTGTCGGGGGCTACGAGTAAATCGGTGTCCTGCCGGACACCCGCTAACCACAGACCATCCGGAACTCGCTTTACCTGACTCCCGCCATCCACAGACCATCCGGAACCCACTTTGTCTGACCTGCTCCATCCGCGGGCCATCCGGAATCCCGCCGAATCTGGCTCATCGCCGCCTGCAGATCTGTCCCGGTCACGCTATGCGTGCTGAGGCCGGATGGGCGTCCGGAGGACGCAGATTTACTCGTAGCCCGTGACACCGCAGCGCATTGCGCGCAGGTGTCACGGGTTTGCAATCCCCCGGCATCCGGTGTCCGGTCGAGGACACCGATTTACCGCTCCGAATGGAGTGCACTGACAGACTGTTGTATATTGCAGAACTTCTTTCCGATATAGATTTTGAAATGCGGATTTATGTTCAACCGGTTCTCAAAAAGAGAAATGGAAAGTAAATCTCAGCCCCTGCTTGCAGGCTCCGGGATTATCGCGGTAAGTCAGACGCCAGGTATAATCCACACGGAAAACCTTCAGCAGATTGTCAAGCCCCACGCCCACCTCCATATAAGGAGTGTCAGACATCAGCTGCGTATTGTTGATCTCCGGGAAACCATAAAGATCCGGATTTAGCCAAGGCTTGTTGCGGTCACTCAGATGTCCCCAGACACCCTTAAACATGAACGCCTCGCGCAACTTAAGCCGCTTGATGATCGGAATATAGTTCAGAATCAACCCATTGGCCCAATAGGTCAGATCCCACTGCGCGTAAGAATCGTTGATAAACTCCATAGGATTCATACACGAAAACAGGTCAGGGATAATCAAATATGACAGATTGGCCCCCGGAATCAGCAGCCCCGGATAAGGAGTGCGTGACCACACATGGCCCCCCTTAAGCGTCATGTCGACATAACCGAAAGCCGAAAGCCATATGCGCTTGAAAAACGAAGCCTCCGTCACATTCAGCGCAAACGGATTGCCCATGAAACCCTTCGGAGCATAAGTGTGTGAAATAACCATCTCCGGAGCATCAAAATTGATGCGGGTGCGTCCCGTAGTCAGCTGATAGAACTTTTCGCCCGGAGCATAGCGCAGCTGCAGGCGGAACGAATTAATTGTGTAGTGTCTGAAATTCTCGCCGTAGCCATTGATGAAAGTCATGAACGGAGTGGAATACTGCCGCTCCTGCTGAATCCGCGCCTCAAGCGAGAAATGCTGCTCCGTCTCAAGAATATACTCAAGCTTGCTGACACGGTGATAGGTCATCTGGCGGTCAGGCAGACGGCTCACCGAAAGGAAGAAATTGTCAGCATTGTGCACACTCGATATCTGGCCCAGACGGTCGAGATCATAAAGCTGCGTAGCCCTCAGGGAATGTATCGGGAACTCGCGCGAATGATAATCCTTGTCGCGGAACGAATACTCCAGCTCCGCCTGATACTTCCACTTATGGTCTCTGAAACCATAAGCCCCGTAGCCGCGGGCAAACCACCGGCGCGAAAGATTGGCCGTAGTCATGCCGCCCGCCCTCAGGCGCAGACCTTCCACTGAATTATAAGAGACAAGCGAAGTCATCGGGCCGACATCGAAATATGACTTCTTGGCCGTCGGCACATAGCCCGACACGAGAACCTTGACCACCTTCTCGGTCCAGTAGAACAGCGGCACCTGCCTCATGCGCTCCATCATCTTCTCGATTCCGTTGACACCCTGGGCAATCTCCGCCTTGCGGTTCTCCTCCCAGAAATCCTGACCGCGATACTCCGCGCCTGGGGCATAGATCTGGGCCACTCCGCGCTTGAAGATCGACGCATCAGGCGCCGGATCGAAATTATGGCTGTCATAGACCGTCTGACGCCGGCCGTAGAGACCGCCCGAACCGGGCACCACGCTCGCTTCGAGAATCATGTCGTCCTTGGTCTTCAGACGCGACCCGTCAGGAGCCTTCTCATAATCCTGGCTGATGACAAGACCGTTGATGAAATTAAGATTTATGTCGTGGGGCACACGCAACACAATTCTCTTTATAAACATGGTCGTATCGCCCACAGGCACATAAAAACGCCCCGTGAAGCCCATCGTGCTCGGATTGCGTGGCACAAACGTCAGCTCCACACAGCGCGTGGTATCGACAAAAACCGTATCCGTAAGATAGAATTTATAGAAATCAGGAGCGATTCTTGACAGCGGCGACACAAAGCGGGTCTGCATCAGCACGATATCATTGTCATAGACATCCACCTCGCGCAACACGTCCTCATAAAACGTCTGCATACTCTGCTTGTCAAGCATCTCGTCGATGCCCGACGAACGCAGCCCCGTGATGAACTCCTTCTCGCTTTTAGGCTCCTTCCGGTAATGCACCGACGACAGTTTCTCTCTCAGAGCCACATTCAGGATCGGCTTGCCCGAAACCTCTGATGTGTCGATATACTCCTTGACAAAAGAAAACATCTTGTCGAAGCCGCGCTTGGCCGAATCGTTGAACTGATAGTCATTCAGAGCCAGCGTTATACGCTCGTACTTGTTATAATTGTAATTGTCGTGGCGACGCGGGTCGTTCAGATCCTGCGTGTGGCGTATTTTCTCCATGAAAGCCACAGCCGGATTATTCTTTTTCGAATAATGCTCCCGCTTGGGCTTGGCAATCACCTCACCGAGAAGCACACCGGTCGACACCAGATCAATGTCAACCTGCACATTGTCGCCCCTCTTCCTTGAGGCGACCGCTTTTGTGGTATATCCGAGAGATGAAGCCATCACACTGTCAAAAGGCAGCGTGGTCACTATAGTGTAGCGGCCGTTGTCATCCGTCAGAACGCCTCGGTCAGTACCTTTAAGCAGTACAGACGCATATGGTATCGGCTCGCGGGTCAGCGAATCGCGCACCACTCCGCGCACTGTCACACTACGGCCGGATGCTGAAAAAGAAATCAGGATTACGCTTACACAAACTATGATGATGCGCATGAGCGCACACAATTTGGTCATGGAAAATTGTTGCAAATAGTTACAATCTTTTTTAATTTTGCAAAATTACGCATAAATGCGTAGATATTTGCTATCGGCATAATCTCTTTACACTCTTTTAACACTCCGGAAACAATGGCAAAAGAAATCGAACGAAAATTCCTTGTCACAGACCTCAGCTTCATCCCGCAGGCAGAAGCAGCTGTCAGCATACGCCAGGCCTACATCTCAGCCGACCCTGACGCCACGGTGCGCATCCGCATCCGTGACAAAGAGGCATTTCTGACCGTCAAGGGCCGCAACTCAGGAGCCATACGCGACGAATGGGAATACCCCGTCCCCGTAGCTGACGCCGAAGAAATGGCCGAGCGGCTCTGCGGAGGCTTCGCCATAGACAAGACAAGATACATCGTTGACCACCTCGGATGGAAATGGGAAGTGGATCTCTTCCACGGACGCCACGAAGGACTCATACTCGCCGAAATCGAAATGCCCTCAGCCGACTCCAACCCGCCGCTGCCACCCTTCATCGGCCAGGAAGTAACCGGCGATCCCCGCTACTACAACTCAACCCTCTCCCGCAAATGCAATGAAATTTGTTAATCATACCAGACAAAACTGAGGCAAGTTACAATTCTATTTGCTGTACATCACAAAACTGCCCGATGAGCTGCGAGAGGCGCAACGGCTTTACATATTCTGTCGCAAGCGAGACAGAATCGAAACCATTACCGATTTTTACACTGCAGAGTGTTTAGAGATGCCGATTTTTCGGAGTTTTGAGATCCGCAATGGACACCGGTTGAGATAGTATCTTCCCTAAATGTCTCGAAAACATAACCTTTCCAAGGCATCGCTGTCCAAATCGCGCTTGAGCAGTTCCCTGAATCCGGTGACACCATTTTCCAACTATCCAAAATATGTGCCGCTTAAACAAACCTTGACATTCTCAAACATTAACACTCCAACCCGGTTTTGCAGCAGATCCGAACCACATTGACAAGTCAACGCTAAAAATATCCAGAATGAACCAAAGGTTGAACTTTGGAATCTACAGAATGATCACATCAGGCCCCTATATGCATCAATTGTAATTTTCAACATATTCATAGATTGTTCCAAAGTACCATAAGCATCATCAATTACGTTATAACTCGCCATTAACACATTCAATTCACTTTCTGTGTAAGGATATATTATAACTTTCAGAGCAAATGACTTTTTCCTTGCTTCAATCAAATTCAAAATGGATTGTTGTTTATCTAAACATGATTCGTAATATTGTTGATATGCATTACCTAATTTGGAATTGAAATTCCGATTATACAAGTCTAACCGAATTGAAACAGATTTCGTATACACCTCATTTGCAAACATTGTTATGTCTGAATTAAGTGTATAAAGTTCGTATGTCAATTTTAGATATGATAATTCATGCTCAAGAGAATCTACTCTCTGAACAAGAGCTTGCTCTTCCATTTGTGAATCTTGAGATTGTTGTGCTTGAATTGAAATAAAAGAATGCACAAACACAAAAAAGAATATAAATTTTCTCATAAAACACTTTTATTATCGTTATATCTTATCTTCAATTTTTGCATTTCTATGATACCCATGTCGAACAAAAGAATCAACAAAAATAAGTTCTTTGCACCATTCACCAAGTTCATTCTTTTTATTCTGCATTCGGAAGAACCCGCGCACATAAATGTCATTATCATTAATAATTTTGCGAAACCACTTGGAATCCATCACAATCACCTCTTGCCCAGTTTGATTGAGAACTTTTTTCTTTTCAATATATTCAAGAGGTGTACCTTTAATTGCAGTAAACTTACCTGGTGGAACAACAGTAGTTTCAACTTGAACATATCGTTTTACAGCGACATAAGTAGCAACGAACTCGGCTATGAAAGCTAATTTTTTTTGCCGTTCTTGTAATGTCCCTGAAAATAAACCATCATCTGCAATCAAAGTATTTACAATTCCTACACCAATATTTTCGCTATCGCAAACATTACAAGTGTAAAAATTGAAAACGCTCTTACCATCCTGCTCAACAAAATACCAAATGTGCAATTGATTGCCGCCGAAGCCGTAAACAATAGTAACATCGCCACGGCACAGTAAAATGCCACATTCTTCTTTTGCACAAAAGTCCTCAAATAATTCTGGCATTATCTTATCAAACGAGCGGTGGCTCTTATACATAACTTCCTCAAAAGGAAGCGTGAGCAATTCCGGCAGTCCCCATATAGGCTTTTGGATTCTTATCTTATCCAATCCTACCAATTGTTCATTTAGAATTTGGTAATTCATGGGATTTGCAATTCTAGGCAACATAATACCATCGGAGGATTGCAAACTTTCCGGGTGGAAAAGCCACGATATTATCGGTCTCCTTTTTATTATCATACTCACTCTCAATGTTAAAATATGACTTCTTCCAATTTCTCACCAAGTTCAGGCAAATCGGCCGATTCCGAGATTGCTTCTATAAATTTTGAAATAGCATCAAAATCTTCTTTTGTGTATGCGGATTCCACATTGAAATCCTTATCGCAGAAGAATATATATTCCCCAAATAAATCCAAAGTTCGTGCCCCATTCAAACTTTTAAATTTATGATATACCTTCCATCCATTAAAAGCTCCATCATTAATTGCAGACTGACGTGCCTTTATTTTCTCAAATTGGGTTTGGATGCGGTCTTTCGTCTTATCAAATAACCGTTTGTTTTCATCTCGTTCATTTTTTGCACGTTTATATTCTACACGTCTGTATGTTGATGAAAATCCATTAGGCGTAAAAATCTCCATAGAACTTTCTGCTCTTTCAACCTTGCGGGCATATTCCTCTGCTGACTGGAATAATTTTAGCATATCTAATGTAAGTTCAATCGCCTCATTATCGCAGGACAATGAAATAAAAGAGCTGTCGACTTTTATTTGTAAGGGTTCGTAGCTGTCAAAGTGATACAAAGTGCCTTTAAGATATTCAGCAGCCATTTGTTGAGCTTTTTCTTCTTTTGACTGTCCACAAGAACACAACCCTAAAAAAGCAATAAGGGAGATTTTCAAACATTTTGTTTTCATATTGCAAGTCATTAGTGTCCACTAAAAAATCATAAGAGTCCTTTGAAATTATTGAAATTCAA
>CAMXAZ010000035.1 GCA_947179295.1 uncultured Muribaculaceae bacterium | reverse complement strand
GGGTTACTGCGGGGTGGGTGTCATGTGGACGTCGAGCTGCGGGAAGGGGAAGGAGAGGCCGGGGGCGGCTGTGATGGCGTTGTAGAATTCTTCGTTGTGGTCAAAGTAGACTCCCCAGTAGTCGGCGCTGGCTACCCAGGCGCGCACGCTGAGGTTGACCGATGAGTCGGCCAGTTCGGCCACAACTACCACGGGGGCTTTGACTGAGGGCATTCCGGTTTTTTCTTCCCAGAGGATGCGGGGGTCTTTGCGGAGCAGGTCGAGGAGCAGGGTGCGGGCCTGGTCGACGCTTTCGCCGTAGGAGATGCCTACGGTCCAGTCTACGCGGCGGTAGGGCTGGATGGAGTAGTTGTTGATGCTTCCGGTGGATAGGCCGCCGTTGGGTATGATGATCGATTTGTTGTCGGCGGTGCAGATTATGGTGTTGAAGATTTCTATGCGGGTGACGGTTCCGGCAAAGCCCTGGGCTTCGATGTAGTCGCCTACCTTGAAGGGTTTAAGCAGGAGTATGAGCACTCCGCCGGCAAAGTTTTGGAGGGTGCCGCTCAGGGCCATGCCTATGGCTACGCCTGCCGAGGCGAAGAGGGCGAGAAAGGAGCTTGTCTCTATGCCGAGGATGCCTATGACGGTGACGATCAGGATGAAGTAGAGCACGATTCTGACGAGCGAGAGCACGAAGGTGCTCAGCGAGGCTTCGACCTGCCGACGGTGGAGTATGCCGTAGACGAAGTTGTAGAGTTTGCGGATGATGTATTTGCCTGCGTAGAATACGAGTATGGCGATGGCCAGTGAGATGGCGAAGTGGACCATGTCGCTGATGAGTGTGTCGATCAGCTGGTCGAAGGAGATGTTTTTGATTGCGCTGCTCTCCTGGGCAACAGTGGGGATTGTGTCAGTCGGAATGATGTCGAGTTGAAACATTTTTTCTGATTGCTATTACTATATGGGTGTTCTGCGGGATTATCTGCAGGAGTCAGTTGAAAACCGGGGCTGTCGAGACTACTTCTTTCCACCAGAGGGTCCGGTCGTAGCCGCGATAGGAGGTCTCTTCGGGGCGTTTGATTATAAACGAACCAAGGCCGCCGTAGGTTCTGATGGCTATGCCGGTGAAGTCGCGGTCGGTGTGGGCCTTGTAGAGGATGCAGCGGTCAAAGGCGGCCTGCCAGGCGGCGAGGAGGTCGGGGGAGTTTACGGAGATTTTCTTCATGTAGTCCTCCATGTCGTAGACCGGGCGTGTGGAGTAGAAGACGGGATCGAAGGGGTTGAAGCTTTGAGAGAGAGTCTGGACCAGTTGGAGTTCGGCCGGATAGGAGGTGAGAGTGGCGAAGATGCCGCGTGAGGCTTCGGCGAGATCGTCGAGAGCTGATGTGTCGACCACTACCATCTGTGAGCGCAGGCCTTTTTCTTTCAGATAGGTGAATGTGTTGGTGGCGGCGCTGATCACGTCAGGGGTGCCGCCGGCGAAAAATGCCGGAATGTTCAGATGGTAGGGCATGCCTTCGCCTTCGACTTCGGTCGGGGAGCCGACTATCACGGGGGTCAGTGCGCGCAGTTCATAGGCGATCTCTACGGTGCCCATCAGGCAGCAATCGAAGTAGATGAATGAGAATTTTTCGCCTTCGAGGGCTTTGCCGAGCGAGGAGAGGCTCATCCATTTGTCGCGGTCGGTTCCGTATGAGCGTGAGGTTTTTGACGGGTCCATGTCTTCAGGGTGGGTCATCCAGGCTGTGGCGTGGCCCCAGAAAATCAGGCCGTAGTCTTCGGCGGGAGCAAATTCCTTCATGTCGGCAAGCACCAGGCGCATGCGTCCGATCTCCACGGAGTAGAGGTCGGGATCGTCGGGGTAGGTTTTCAGTATTTTCTGCCCTTCGGCTGTTATCTCGATCAGCTGGGGCGGATTGCCTTCATCGGTATAGGGACGGTTGTAATAGACGAGCAGTCTTCCGCCATTCAGGCCGCCGTCTTTGGCTCCGCGGACCATTTCGTCGAGGTCATAGACGTCGAAGCTGTTTGCCCAGCCGAGGTTGTTGTCGGCCAACATGTAGACAAGCACAGTCCGGTGGACCTCTTCAGAGGGAGAGGGCGGTGCAGGGGGTGCGGGCTCGTCGGTGCCGCCACAGGAGTTCAGCAGGCAGAACGAGCAGAAGATAAGGAGAATGTTGAGCAGAAAGCGGTGCATCGGAGTGGCAGAGTTACTTATTCCAACGAAATTACGATATTTTTGCCATTCGTCAGGCGTGATCGCCCCGATTTTATGATTTTTTTTGAAATGAACAAAAGCGGGGCTGCTGTCGTTGCTGGAATATAGAGCTATATTTCTGATTGTTTTGGCTTCTGTTAACATTTTTTATCAGGTCTTCTCCCCGATTGAGATGTAATGATGCTATCTTTGCCATCAAGGCAGGCCACGGCACAGGCTGTAACTATTCAAGAATAAAAATCCTCTAAAATTCAACACATTATGAGCGATCAACTGAAGATATATTGCGTCAATCTCGGCGAATACATTCCTGTCAGCGGCGGTCAGACGCTGCATCAGATATATGAGGAGATCCGTGACAGACTTTCATTCACTCCTGTCTGCGCGCGGGTCAACAACAAGACCGAAGACCTTGCCTTTCCGGTGTTCATGCCCAAGCAGGTGGAGTTTCTTTCGGTGAAGTCTCCGTCGGGCCACAGATGCTACATCCGCTCGCTCTGCATGGTGCTCTACCGTTCGCTTGTGACGCTCTATCCGGGTGCGCGGCTGGTGATCAGCCATTCGGTTTCGCGCGGATATTATTGCCGGCTCGAAGGTGTCAAGGCCGATGCCGCTGTGGCGGCGGCTCTCAAAGAGGAGATGCGCAGGCTGGTTGACCGCGATCTGCCGTTCGAGCGCAAGGAGCGCCTGACGCCTGACGTGATCGAGATAATGCGCCGTCAGGGTCTGCATGACAAGGTGAAGCTGCTTGAGAGCCTCCATGAACTGTACACTGTCTACTATCGTCTCGATGGTGTCTGTGACTGCTATAACGGCAACTTAGTGCCTCGAACCGGAATGCTTCAGGTGTTTGACCTCGTGCCTTATGAGAAGGGGCTTCTGCTGCTTGGCCCTGATCCGGCCGATGACTCGCGCCCGGCCACTCCACTTGCGCAGCCCAAGCTCTACCGGGCATTCACCGACTATCTGAAGTTCAACTCTATCATAGGCATACGCGATGCGGGCGATGTCAATTCGGTGGTGGCCGGAGCGGGCACGTCGATGATGATCAATGTGGCCGAGGCTCTCCACACCAAGTATATCGGCGCCATAGCCGACCGCATCACGGAGCGTTACCATGAAGGGGGCGCGCGGGTGGTGCTGATTGCCGGTCCGTCGTCATCGGGCAAGACCACTTTCACCAAGCGCCTGGCGGTGCAGCTGCTCACCAATCTGCTGAACCCGGTGATGATCTCGCTTGACAACTATTTCGTGGACCGCACCCGCACTCCGCGTGACCAGAGCGGCGATTATGACTATGAGTCGCTCTTCGCTCTCGACCTTGAGCTGTTCAACGACCATCTGAACCGTCTGATCCGCGGCGAGCGCATCGAAATGCCCTATTATAATTTCGAGCGCGGCGAGCGTGAATACCGCAATGAGAGCATAGCCCTTGACTCGCATTCGATATTGCTGATCGAGGGTATCCACGGTCTGAATCCGGAACTGACACGCGATGTGGCGCCTGAGATGAAATACCGCATCTATGTCTCTGCGCTGACCACACTCGCCATTGATGACCACAACTGGGTGTCGACCACTGACAACCGCCTGCTACGGCGCATCATCCGCGACTATAAGTATCGCGGTACGAGCGCACTCGACACCATACGCCGCTGGCCGAGCGTGCGCCGGGGTGAAGAGCAGTGGATTTTCCCTTATCAGGAAAATGCCGACTCGATGTTCAATTCCTCGCTGCTGTTCGAGTTAGGCGTCATGCGCGACGAGGCAGAGCGGGTGTTGCGCAACGTGCCGCGTGATCTGCCGGAATATGCCGAGGCTCACCGTCTGCGCAAGTTTCTGTCATGTTTCTCGTCCATTCCTTCCAACATGATTCCGCCAAACTCTCTGCTGCGCGAATTTCTTGGAGGCAGTTCGTTCCATTATTAGACCGCATTTTTTCCTGGAACGGGGCTGCCGCCCTCTTTTCGGGATGAGACACTGCAAAGATACAACGCCGGCCCCGTTATCAGATGCGATAATGCGGGGCCGGCGATATTATTTATAACAAACAGTATTCTGTCTATTTCCTGAGCCTGTTGATTATTTCAATAGCGAAGTGAACGAATATGCCGTAGACAAGGGTGGCCAGCAGGGCCATTCCCTCGTTGATGATGATGGCGGACGTCAATGGCATTGACCATTCCGGCCGAGCCTGATGGAATGCCGCGGCAACGGCGCAGGCTGAGAGCACGATGAAGACAACGATCATCGACAGCGGGGCGAATCCAAGTTCATATCGGCCTATACGGATCATGTGCTATATATAAAGATCATGTGCTATATATAAATAGGTAGTGGCTACAGAGACGGGGATCAGTCCATGAGTTTGCGGTAGCGGCGGCGAGGGGGTTCCTTGCCGTCGTTGTGGGCTTTCTTGAACTCTTCGTAGTCGGAGTAGGAACCTTCGTAGAACACTACATTGCCGTCGCCTTCAAACGAAAGGATGTGGGTGCAGATGCGGTCGAGGAACCAGCGGTCGTGGCTGACAACCACGGCGCAGCCTGCGAAATCCTCCAGACCTTCTTCGAGGGCGCGAAGGGTGTTCACGTCGATGTCATTGGTAGGTTCGTCAAGCAGGATCACGTTGCCTTCCTCCTTGAGAGCCATAGCGAGGTGCAGACGGTTGCGTTCGCCGCCTGAGAGCACTCCGATCTTCTTCTCCTGGTCGGCGCCGGTGAAGTTGAAGCGCGACAGGTAGGCGCGGGCGTTGACGTCGCGGCCTCCCATGCGGAAGCTTTCCACTCCCTGCGAGATCACTTCATAGACGCTCTTTTCGGGCAGAAGATCGTGGTGGGTCTGGTCGACATAGGCGATCTTCACGGTTTCGCCCACTTCAAACGAGCCTGCGTCAGGAGTCTCCTGGCCCATGATGAGGCGGAAGAGGGTGGTTTTTCCGGCGCCGTTCGGGCCGATCACGCCTACAATGCCGCCCTGGGGGAGCGAGAAGCTCAGGTCTTTGAACAGTTGCTTCTTGCCGAAGGCTTTCGAGAAGCCCTGCACGTCGATGACCTTGCTGCCGAGACGCGGGCCGTTGGGTATGAAGATTTCGAGACGTTCCTCGCGTTCTTTCTGATCTTCGTTGAGCAGGCGGTCGTAGCTCGACAGACGTGCCTTGCCTTTGGCCTGACGGGCCTTGGGGGCCATGCGCACCCATTCGAGCTCGCGTTCGAGGGTCTTGCGGCGCTTGCTTGCCTGCTTTTCTTCTTGGGCCATGCGCTTGGTCTTCTGGTCGAGCCATGAAGAGTAGTTGCCCTTCCAGGGAATTCCTTCGCCGCGGTCAAGTTCGAGAATCCAGCCTGCCACGTGGTCAAGGAAGTAGCGGTCATGGGTGATGGCGATCACGGTGCCGGGATATTGCTGGAGATGCTGTTCGAGCCAGTCGATCGACTCGGCGTCGAGGTGGTTGGTGGGCTCGTCGAGCAGCAGGATGTCGGGCTGCTGGAGCAGCAGGCGGCAGAGGGCCACACGACGGCGTTCGCCTCCGGAGAGAGTGGTCACGCTCTGGTCATCGGGCGGACACTGCAGGGCATCCATAGCGCGTTCGAGCTTTGAATCGATGTTCCAGGCATCGGCGGCGTCGAGTTTGTCCTGAAGTTCGGCCTGACGGGCGAGCAGGGCGTCCATCTTGTCGGGGTCTTCGAGCACGTCGGGGTCGCCGAACGATTCATTGACCTTGTCAAATTCAGCCAGGAGGTCCATGATGGGCTGCACGCCTTCGCGCACAACCTCGATTACCGTCTTTTCGGGGTCGAGCTGAGGGTCCTGTTCGAGATAGCCCACGGAGTAGCCGGGCGAGAATACAACTTCGCCCTGATAGCTCTTGTCAATGCCGGCTATGATTTTCAGCAGCGAAGACTTACCGGAGCCGTTCAGACCGATGATGCCGATCTTGGCACCGTAGAAGAATGAGAGATAGATGTTTTTCAACACCTGCTTCTGAGGAGGGTAGGTCTTGGAGACGCCTACCATCGAGAATATAACTTTTTTGTCGTCAGCCATGATTGGATGGTTGTTGATGCTTGTTGAAATTCAGGATATTAGGATTCAGCGCTTTTTTGGCGCATATTTGGCGGGATAATCGCAGCGGGTCTTGCCTGCTATGATGTTGTTGAGTTTCCCTTTGATCAGCTGCTTGCGGATCATCGAGATATGGTCGATGTAGAGTTTGCCTTCGAGGTGGTCACACTCATGCTGGACTATGCGGGCCAGGAAGCCGGTGATCACTTCTTCATGCGGTTCGAAGTTTTCGTCGACCCAGCGCAGGCGGATGTTTTCCACGCGGCTGACGTTTTCCGAAAGTCCCGGCAGGCTGAGGCAGCCTTCGCCGCGGCTGACGGCCTCTCCGTCAAGCACCTCGATCTCAGGGTTGATGAGCACGAATTTGCGGCCCTCGCATTCGGGGAATGAGTCTTTGACCGGATCGGCGTCAATCACCACGATTCTGTCAGAGCGGCCGATCTGGGGAGCGGCAAGGCCTACGCCTTCGCTGGCATACATGGTGGTGAACATGTTCTCTACAAGCTCTTTGAGCTCAGGATAGTCCCGGCTTATCGGGGATGCGGTCTTGCGAAGCACCGGATGGCCGTAAAGATAGACTGGTAAGCGCATTGATATATCTGTTTTTTTGATTATTCCTGGATGGTTGGCATTGGGGGGGCGACCGGGTGTGGAAGGGGAGAGGGGAGCGCGCCGGGCGCAGTGGCTGATCAGGGGGCGGAGGTCAGATCCGGCGTGATTCGAGATAGCCGTTGAGGATGATGACGGCCGCCATGCGGTCTATGGCACCCTTGTCGCGGCGGTCGCTTTTCTTGACTCCGGCATCGAGCATGGCGCGGTGGGCGAGGGTCGAGGTGAAGCGCTCGTCGAAAAAGCTGATCTGCATTCCGGGCAGCTCCTTGCGCAGGCGGTTGATGGCCGGAGTGATATAGCGCATCGACTCTGAGGGCTCTCCGCCGAGGGTTTTTGGCAGTCCGACAATGATTTCGTCGACCGGCTCGCGGCTGACATAGGCCTTGACATAGGGTATCAGCTGGGCCGAGGGCACAGTGTCAAGCGCCGTGGCCACTATCTGCAACACGTCGGTCACAGCCAGTCCGCAGCGTTTGCGCCCGTAGTCAATAGCAAGTAATCGTCCCATAATGACTGCAAAGGTACGAAAAATATTGTACATTTGCACGTCAAATCCCCACAGCATCATGGACTATAATAGAATCCTGACAGAGATAGCGGCCGAAGTAGAGCCGCTTCGCACCGTAGGACAGCAGGCATCCTACATTCCGGCCCTTGCGAGAGTCAACCCCGATCGTTTTGGCATCTGTCTTCTCACCACCGATGGCGGCGGAGCCGAGTTGGGCGATGTCGGCGAGCGTTTTTCCATCCAGAGTGTCACCAAAGTCTTTTCGCTCTCAATGGCCCTGTCGCTCAAAGGCGAGGCTCTTTGGGCGAGAGTAGGCAAAGAGCCGTCGGGCTCGGCTTTCAACTCGCTGATACAGCTCGAACTCGACCACGGCATTCCGCGCAATCCGTTCATCAATGCCGGTGCCATAGTTGTGGCCGACGTGCTTCTATCTGAGCTCTCCGATCCGGAGGCTGAATACATTGACTTCATACGCCGTATCTCCGGCGATCCCACCGTAGGCTATGACCGGGAGGTGGCGGCTTCGGAGAGGGCCACGGGCTATGTTAACGCCGCCATTGCCAACATGCTCAAGTATTACGGCAATCTGCAAAACGATATCGAGGACGTGTTGCGCTTCTACTTCCTGCAGTGTTCCGTCAAGATGGACTGCCGTCAGCTGGCCCAATCGTTTCTGCCCTTTGCCGACCGCAACCGGGAATTCTCCTTCGGCAGCGTCAGTCTGACCTATTCACAGGTAAAGCGCATCAACGCCATCATGCAGACCTGCGGATTCTACAACGATGCCGGCGAGTATTCCTATCTGGTCGGACTCCCCGGCAAGAGCGGTGTCGGCGGAGGCATAGCAGCCGTTTACCCCGGACGCTATGCCGTGGCCACCTGGAGCCCGCGCCTTAACGAAAAAGGCAACTCCGTGATGGGTATGAAGGCTCTGGAACTGCTTACTTCCTACACTCACGAGTCAATCTTCTGACAGCCGCCCGTCCCGCTCTCCTCGCACCGGAAAATGCGCTGCCCGGCCCGCAGATTCAGGAGCCTTTGATAGCTGAAATCTTGTGTAATTTGTTGTAATGTTGTATCTTTGTGAGATAATTAAATAAAACTTTCACTATGGCACGACCGATTAAAGAGACTCCCGAACTTCGGGGTAACGATGCGGAGAGATTTGAGTCGTTAATCTCTACCCCAAAACCGGTGTCAAAAGAAGAGAAGGAACGGGCTCGCAAGGCTTATGAAGTAATGAAGTCTATCAGCAATTTTCAGTGGTGAAAATTAATTTTAGCAAACTGCGCCAGTTCCAACTTACTGAGGACTCCGATATAAAACCGTTCAAATGTGCTGATGATGATTTGAACGAATTTCTTTTTGAAGATGCGAAACATTTTCAAAGAGAACTTATGACTGTGACTTATCTTCTCGAATATATGGAGCAGAATAAGACTGCTGCCTATTTTAGTTTGCTTGCAGATAAAATAACCTTCAATCCTGAAGAGAAAAGCGTTTGGAATAAACTGAACCGCAACATTCCCAATACCAAACGGCGCAGGAGTTATCCGGCAGTGAAAATCGGACGTCTTGCGGTTAATGAGGATTATTCCGGTCAAGGACTTGGTACATTTATCCTTGACAATATCAAGTATGTATTTTCTAACGTAAAGCGTCTTGGGTGTCGCTTTATCACTGTTGATGCGCTCAAAACAGCCGTGCCGTTCTATGAACTTAACGGTTTTCAATTTATGACAGAGTCTGACAAAGATGATGAAACACGCTTAATGTTCTTTGACCTTAAGAATTTTATAGCAGACTGATTCCTGTCTCTATTAGCCTTTTTGAGATTTCTTTTTGACTATCCGAGGAAAGTGGTGTGAAAAATTGATAATGAAAGGAAAATTTCGTAAGTTTGCAACTCTATATATCATACTTACTTATCACATTTATTCCTTACATCAAATTTCAATTATGAGACATCACATAGTCCTCTCTCTCGCTCTCGGCCTGATGGCCGCAGGGTCATCAAAAGCAGATGAAGTGCTGAAATCGCCTGACGGCGACATCGCGCTGACGTTTGAGATCCGTGACGGACGTCCAACCTACTTTGTCGACTTCAAAGGCAAGCAGGTGATCGCCCCGTCGGGCCTCGGCTTTGATCTGTCAAGCGAGTCGGGACGCAACAGTTTCGAACATCAGGGCAAAAAGGCCGGAGCCGACGCGCTTTCGCTCAAAGACGGCTTCGAGCTCGCCGGAGTGAGCCGCGACAGCGTCGACACCGTCTGGCAGCCTGTCTGGGGCGAAGAGTCAGAGATCCGCGACCATTACAATGAAATGACCGTCAGCCTGCGTCAGCCGGCATTTGACCGCACTATGGAGATACGCTTCCGAGCCTACGACGACGGTATCGGTTTCCGATATGAATTTCCCGGACAGCCCAATCTCAACTATTTCGTAATAGCCGAAGAGGCCACCGAGTTTGCAATGACCGGCGACCACACCGCCTATTGGATTCCCGGTGACTATGACACGCAGGAGTATAACTACACCCGGTCGCGCCTGAGCGAGATCCGCGGTCTTTTCCCCTCGAAGATCAATCCGGACAATGCCTCGACCACGCCTTTCTCGCCCACAGGCGTGCAGACCGCTCTCCAGCTCAAGACTGACGACGGTATCTATCTGAACATCCACGAGGCCGCTACTGTCGACTATCCGACAATGCACCTCAACCTCAACGACACGACCATGACATTCTCCTCATGGCTCACCCCCGACAACCAGGGCCGCAAAGGCTACATGCAGACCCCGGCCAAAAGCCCCTGGCGCTCGGTGATGATTGTCGATGACGCGCGCGACATCCTCGCCTCGCGCCTGATCTACAACCTCAATGATCCGACCGCCTATGAAGACGTCAGCTGGATCAAGCCGGTCAAATACATCGGAGTCTGGTGGGAGATGATCACCGGAGCCGGGACCTGGAACTATACCGATGACGTCTACTCTGTGAAACTCGGCGAGACCGACTACACCAAGACCCGCCCCAACGGCCGTCACAGCGCCAACACCGCCAAGGTAAAGCGCTATATCGACTTCGCTGCCGACCACGGTTTCGACCAGGTGCTCGTGGAGGGCTGGAACGAAGGCTGGGAAGACTGGTTCGGCCAGTCGAAAGACTATGTCTTTGACTTTGTCACACCCTATCCCGATTTCGATCTGAAATATCTCACCGACTATGCGCGGTCAAAGGGAGTGCGGCTGATGATGCACCACGAGACCTCGGCTTCGGTGCGCAACTACGAGCGCCATCTCGACCAGGCCTACAAGCTGATGAACGACTACGGCTACAATGCCGTCAAGAGCGGTTATGTAGGCAACATCATTCCCCGTGGCGAATATCACTACTCACAGTGGCTCAACAACCACTACCTCTATGCCGTCCGCAAGGCCGCTGACCACAAGATAATGGTCAACGCCCATGAGGCAAGCCGTCCTACAGGTCTGGCCCGCACCTATCCCAACCTCATCGGCAACGAAAGCGCCCGCGGCACAGAGTATCAGGCTATGGGCGGCAACGAAAAGTGGCACACCTCCATTCTGCCTTTCACCCGCCTGCAGGGAGGTCCGATGGACTACACTCCCGGCATTTTCGAGTTTGACCTGTCAACGTTCACTCCTAACAACAATTCAAAGATCGCCTCGACCATTCCCGGCCAGCTGGCGCTCTACGTCACCATGTACAGCCCCCTCCAGATGGCCGCCGACCTTCCTGAACATTACGAAAAGCACATGGACGCATTTCAGTTCATCAAGGATGTGCCTGTTGAATGGGAGCGCTCGGTCTATCTCGAAGCCGAGCCGATGGAATATGTGACAGTGGCCCGCAAAGACAAAAACTCAGATGAATGGTATGTAGGATCTACCGCAGGCACCGCCGACCGCAAGAGCACCATCAGCCTGTCGTTTCTCGATCCGGGACGGAAATATGAAGCCACGATCTATGCCGAGGCCCCTGACGCAAACACCGTCGACGGCCAGACGCGCTATGATATTACCCGCAAGACAGTCACCTCAAAGTCGAAACTGACACTCGGCGCCATTGCCGGCGGTGGCTATGCCATATCTATAAAACCGCTAAAACGCTAATTGAAGTTGAAGAAAAAAACGTATCTGATGTTTGCTCTGGCAGCCTTGGCTGCAAGTTCTGCCGGGGCCCGCACACTCTCTCCCGCCGAGGCGCTCGCCCGTGCTGCGAAATCACCACAGGCCGCCGCGACAGGCACAAGCCGTGGGCTTTCAGTGCTTGAACCCGTAATGACAGTCGGCGAAGATCATTCTCCGGCCGTCTATGTGTTCACACCCAATGAGTCGGGCTATCTGATAGTGTCGGCCGACGATGTTGCTGCGCCGGTGCTCGGCTACAGTGACAACGGGACGTTCGATCCTGAAAATATGTCACCGTCGATGCGCTGGTGGCTTGATCAGTACAGCGAACAGATCAGAGCTGCGGCGGCGGAAAATGCCGGGCCATATGAGATCTCTGTCCGCGAAGACCGTGATCCTATCGCCCCTATGCTTCAGACCAAGTGGGATCAGGGCGAGCCTTACAATAATTATTGTCCCATCTACGAGTACAAAGGCAATAAATATCCTACCTACACCGGTTGCGTGGCCACGGCTATGGCCCAGGTAATGAAATATCACAACTGGCCTGACAAGGCGGCATCAAATGCGAATTTTTCTTACACGTGGGAAGGTGAAACCCTGACGGCAAGTTTCGGTAACTACGCTTTTGACTGGTCCAACATGATCTCTGACTATTCGGCTGTCTCTTCAACGAGAGCTCAGCAGGAAGCAGTGTCCAAACTCATGCAGGCCTGCGGTTATTCTGTCAGAATGGACTATGGCCCCTCTGCCTCAGGCGCTTCAAGTGCGGCTGTAGGAGGCGCACTGGCCAACTATTTCAAATATGACGGCCGTCTTCGCAACGAACTGCGTCAATGCTATACTCTTGTCGACTGGGAGACTCTTGTCTACAACAGCCTGCAGGCCGACGGCCCCGTGCTCTATTCAGGCAGCAACAGTGAGGGCGGTCACTGCTTTGTCTGTGACGGCTATCAGGGCAACGGCTATTTCCATTTCAACTGGGGCTGGTCCGGCATGAGCGACGGCTATTTCCTTCTCAACGCTCTTGACCCTGACCAGCAGGGAGCCGGAGGCAGCACTTCGGGCTACAACAGCGGCCAGGAAATTCTCATAGGCATCCGCCCCGCCACTTCGACCACATCGGTCCATGATATCAAATTCATGGCTATCGGAAATATCACAGGTGAAATCAGCGGGTCGAATATTGTGCTCTACGGAGATTTTGCCAACTTTTCCATCGATGAGGTTTCAGGTTCTGTGTCTTTAAGAATTACCGATCAGAACGGCAAGGATATAAAGATTGTAGACCGTTATACTGTGCCGGATTATTATCCCGGTTCATATTATCCGTCTGTTTCCATTCCGCTTTCATTTCTTGGTATAAGCGACGGAACCTATCGTATCTATCCGGTGTTCAAGATCGGATCGGCCGTTTATCCTTATCAGTGTTCCATCTCCCAGCCGGGCTATGTGCTGCTGTCGCGCAGCGGTTCGAATTATTCGGTGTCCACACCCTCTTTGGGCAACTACTCGGTTACAGGGCTGACAGCCTCCCGGCAGATGTATTCCGGCTGTGGCTTCCAGGCTACCGGACTGGCAAAATTTTCGGTAGACATGGAAGCGACAATGCCTATCTACGGGCTTCTGCTCAGAAATAACGGAACAGTTCTTGGCCACGGTTACGAGCTCAATCAGCTGTTCTCCGTGGCCGGTGAGCCGTTTGACTATTTCAGCGAATGGTTTGTCGATGATGATGGCAATGAAATCTCCGTAACTCCCGGATCATATAAATTCGCAATGGGCTATAAGTCCGGTTCGGGCTACAAGGTGATTTCCGATCAGATCAGTGTCACCGTAAGCAGCAACCCCGGAACTCCATCGCTGCAGGTTGTAGGCTGGAACGTGGAAAATGCCTCTGCGGTTGATCCTGACAACGTTGTCATAAACGTGACTCTGAAATGTCAGTCAGGCTATCTGGCCGGACGGATCTGCGCGGCTTTCTTCGGCGAGAATGACCAGTATGCCTCGGCCCAGCTCTATTCTCCTCTGCTTGTGATGAACGCCGGCGACACTCAGTCATTTGTCATCAGCGGAAGTCTGACGGGCTTCAGCACCGGAGAGATTGTGGACGTGGGTCTCTATAACGGCAACAACTTTATTTCGTCAGGTAAATATCTGTCATTTACAATCGGCGAACGCAGCGGAATATCCGATGTCATAGCCGATGGCGGAAAAGCAGTCGGCGTCTCGCCCAACCCGGTGGTAGATCACACCGTGATTTCCGCTCCGGCTGAAATCAGCCGTGTGGACCTCTACTCGCTGTCAGGCAAGCTGACAGGCGCGCAGACGGAGATTGACGGTCAGACAGCCCGCGTTGACCTCTCAGCCCTCCCCTCAGGCCTTTACATAGCAAGAGTGCTGACAGCTGACGGCGTCCGCACTGTCAAGGTCATCAAGAAATAGAATCCGGAGAGGATGCCGGCGGCTTTGTGTCGGCCGGCATTGCTCCCCCTCCACGCATACACAATAGTAACAGATATAGAGCACCTTCAGAAGGATGTCCGGCGGAATTGAAATTTTCAGCCCGGACATCCTTTTGTATAATCCCGTCCGCCTGGACGGTCATATGACATCAGTTACAAACCTAAACATAAAAACCTACAAAATGAATCGTTATCTTGCCATTATTGCAATGTGGCTTCTTGCCGGAGCTTGGGCATCGGCCCGTTCGCTGAGTCCGCAGGAAGCGCTCAGCCGTCTTGACGGGCGCGCGGCCGCTGCGGCCTCTGTCTCCCGCTCCTCCGAACCTCTGTCGCTCAGTCTCACAGTCGGCTCTCCGTCCGCCCCGGCTGCCTACCTCTTTTCAGCCCGTAGCGGAGGCTATATGCTGGTCTCGGCCGATGACGTAGCCGCGCCTCTGCTCGGCTACGGCGATGCACGGATCGATCCTGACAGCCTCCCCGACAATCTGCGCTGGTGGATGGGCGAATATCGCCGTCAGATAGAGGCGGCCTCCGCCGCAGGCCTGAAAGCCTACAGCGAAACTCCCCGCAAGCAGCGTAAAGCCATAGCCCCGATGCTTGCCACTGCCTGGGGCCAGGATCTTCCTTACAACCTTGAGTGCCCGGAGCTTAACGGAGAGCGTTCGGTCACCGGCTGTGTGGCCACGGCTATGGCTCAGGTGATGAACTATCACCGCTGGCCCGTCAAGGCAAGCCCTGATGCCGAATTCAAATATTATTGGCGCGAGTCAGGCGACTCTCTTACGCGCTCCTTTGCCAACTATCGCTTTGACTGGGACAACATGCTCGCTTCCTACAGCCCCGGCGGCTATACACAGTCCCAGGCCGATGCCGTGGCCGGGCTGATGGCAGCCTGCGGCTATTCGGTCAATATGACCTATAGTCCGTCAGGTTCCGGAGCCTATACCACCAGACTTGCTCCGGCACTCGTAAGATATTACGGCTATGACAAGGGGGCCTGTTACATGCCCCGCGATTTTTTCACCCTCTCTGCCTGGGAGGATCTGGTCTACAATGATCTTGCCAAGTCGCAGCCGGTGCTCTACTCAGGGTCTAATGCCGACGGGGGCCACAGTTTTGTCTGTGACGGCTGCGATGCCGACGGCTTTTTCCACATCGACTGGGGCTGGACCGGCTATGCCAACGGCTATTTCCGTCTCTATGCCCTTGATCCGGATCAGGAGCGCGGTCTTGAAGGAACTTCCTCTGGTTTTGCCACCGCGCAGAATGTGATTCTTGGCGTAAAGCGTCCGGCTGAAAACAAGCCGGCCTACAATCTTCTGATCACCGGAAAGATGGGAGCAGTCCTTGCAGCCGATGGCGCTACGGTCAGAATCAACAGCCTCTCGCTCTACAACTATTCGGCCGTTCCGGTCAGTGGCCGTCCCGGCATCCGCATCGAGACGGAAGCCGGCGGCAAAGTGCTTGCCACCGTATTCGAAAGCGATGAAGACAAGGAATATAAAGAGTGCGCTCAGGTGATCTCTCTCTTCACTGTGCCTGCCGATGATTTTCCCAAGGCAGAGGGAACCTATAGGCTCTATCCGGTTTTCCGGACAGCCGAAGGCGATGTGATTCCGATCCGCTGCTATGCCGACTCTCCTGACCATCTGCTGCTTACCATCGGCAGCGACCTCAAGTGGACCTTCTCAAAGCCTCAGGGCGAGACTTTTTCTGTCAGCGATTTCCGTCTGCTCACTCAGCTCTATCAGAATCATGACTGTATAGCCGAAGGCTATGCCTCATGGACCGGTCATGACAGCTACAGCCGCCAGATTTTCGGACTGCTGCTGACTAAGAATTCCGAAACGAGCTACTCTTTTGTGGAGAAAGGAGATCTGCTGACTGTCGAATTTCCGGCTGACGGCGCCATGACGAAATTCAGATACATCAACACCTGGTCTGCACGGCCTGGCAACTACCATCTGGTGATGGCTACGGCCATGAACGGCTCGTTCGAGTATCTGTCCGAGCCCGTTCCGGTCACTCTTCAGGCAGATCCCGGCGATGCCCGCTTCGAGATAGTCAGCTGGGATGTGAGCAATCCCGAATCTGTCGATCCGGCGGCGTTGGAGATCTCGGCAGATGTCAGATGCACCAACGGACTGTTCTACGACTATCTCAGGGTGGCCGTGTTCTGCCCGCGCGGCAACATCGGCGAGTTCGCCACACCGAAGACCATAATAAATTCCGGTGAAACCGTCAGGATAACAGCCAGTGGTGCAATCGCCGCCAATCCCGGCGAAAAGTGTGAGGTGGTGCTCTTCGACCGTGACGGAGGCCAGCTGACAGGCGGCTATCCGGTTGTGTTTGCCAAAACCACCGGGATCGCAGACCTGAGAGCAGACGTCATGCCCTCTGTCTCAGCAAGCGCATCGCCTAATCCGGCCCTTGACCGTACCTGCATAAGAGCCACCTCCGAGATCCTGCGTGTTGAGCTGGTCTCGATGCTTGGCGTCCCGGCCCGAATCCGGACAGCGGTCAGTGGAACCGAGGCTGAAATAGACCTTTCGGCTCTCACTCCGGGCCTATACATAGGCCGGATTGAGACCGTTTCAGGCTCAACTTCGGTCAAAATCGTGAAAAAGTAAGAAGATTTTTAAAAATATGTATATTAAAACAGCCGCAGGGAGTTGGTTGATAAGAGTATATTACGTAACTTTGGAGGGTGACTTTTTCGCTTATGAAACAACTGCTTCTGCCAATACTCTCCATCTCCCTGGCGGCTTGTTCCTCTCACAAGGAGCAGGCAGCGGTTTCGGCGCCTCAGTCACAGCCTGTGGTCATAGGCGCGAAACCGGTGCCCGCACCCACGGCCAACGCTGTTGCGATGGCCCGGATCTATAAGACCGACGGAGACTATGCCGACCGCGTGCCTGTCACTCTTGACAGCCGGCGCCGCGGGCTTGTGTCATATCCGGCTCCGTCAGATCTTGCAGGAGCCGCTCCGGTCAGACTTTCAGACGGCTTTCTGCTTGACAGGCGCGGAGTTTCAGGCAATACGGCTTTCACCCGCTGGACCTATCGGGAATATGCCGCGATGGAGTCTGCTCCGTCAGCTGCTGAAATAATGGAAGCCATTATTCCGGGCGCGCGGGTGACGGAAATCTATCAGATGCCATTTCCTGCAGGCACGCCGGATGCGGCCGCCAGATGCGACAGCCTCATAGCGGCCGGACTGCCGGACTGCCGTCTGGTTTTCAGTCTGCCGCAGAGAGACCGCGGAAGCTGACGGCCGGATCTTTCCGGAACCTGTGGACGGGTATTGAGGCATTGGGGGCCATGAAAAAAGAAAAAAGTAACTGACATACATTATATATAAGGTGTATATGATATATAAGGTGTATATGGATGTATGGAAAGTATGAGAATAGAAAATAAAGTAACAACACGCTCTTAACACCTTGTAAAACTGTGCGAAAACAGGTATTATTTCTGTCATTGGTTGCTCTGTCTGCCATGTGGGCCACAGCCCGAAGTCTGAATCCCTCCGAGGCACTGAGCCGTGCGCTCGGCCGGCAGCAGGCCGGAGTATCGCGCTCTGATATTGACGCGCGTCCTGTCATGACCGTTGAGACTGACGGTTTGCCTACGCTCTATGTCTTTGATAAAGCAGGCAAAGGCTATGTCATTGTCTCGGCTGACGATGTAGCCGCCCCGGTCATAGGCTATAGTGACAGCAGTGATTTTGATCCCGCCCGTATCCCCGCCAATCTCCGCGGATGGCTCGAACTGTGCGGACGGAATATCCGTGAAGCTTCCGCAGCCGGAGCCGAAGCCTATTCCGAAGCATCATCCGCAGCCCGTGAGCCGATAGCCCCGCTGATGACAACTCTCTGGGATCAGGGAGCGCCTTTCAACAACGACTGTCCGCTCTATGACAATATCCCCACCCAGACCGGCTGCGTCGCCACTGCAATGGCTCAGGTGATGAAATATCACAACTGGCCAGAACAGGCAGCAGACAATGCGCTTCTTTCCTACAAGTGGGTGGGCGGACCGTCATCCACACCCACATTGAGCGCCGATTTCAGCAACTATCGCTTTGACTGGTCCAATATGGCCG
The DNA here is from genome assembly GCA_947179295.1 of uncultured Muribaculaceae bacterium. GTDB lineage: Bacteria > Bacteroidota > Bacteroidia > Bacteroidales > Muribaculaceae > Duncaniella. Next base: position 9,061 of record CAMXAZ010000035.1, on the reverse strand, counting down.
ACAGCTACAACGGAGCCTACACAGCCGTCCAGGCCTCGGCTGTCTCGAAACTCATGCAGGCATGTGGCTATTCAGTGGAGATGCGCTACGGCACATCGGCTTCCGGAACCTTCTCCGAAAGTGTGGGCAACGCACTGGTATCATATTTCAACTACGACAGTGGTCTCCACAACGAACCGCGCGATCTCTATACCTCCGCACAGTGGGAAGATATGATCTACAATGACATCCGCACCTGCGGCCCGGTGGTCTACTGGGGTACAGGCGATGCCGGCGCCCACTGCTTTGTCTGCGACGGCTATGACCGCGACGGCTACTTCCACATCAACTGGGGCTGGGGCGGTCTGAGCGACGGCTACTTCCGCCTGAGTATGCTGAGCCCCACCGATTTAGGCATCGGAGGCGGATCGGGCGGCTTCAACAGTGCCCAGGGCGCTCTCCTCGGAGTCAGACCAGCCGGCGAGGCGGAGACCCCGCGGCGCTACACTTTCCGCACCACTGCCGGAATCTCATCTGCTTCGACCAACGGAACATACCTCTATCTCTACGGCATGTTCAAGAACTATTCGCCCTACACCGTCAACGGCAGCTTCGTCATGCGCCTCTACAGTGAGGACGGAACCGAATTTATACGCTCGTGTACGGTCTACACTCCTTCCGCAGCGAAGAATTTCGGACTGTACTCATCCACATCCACACTCCTCGGTTCCATCCCCAAAGATGTTCCGGCCGGAACCTACCGGGTCTATCCGGGCATCAGTGTCGACGGTCAGGAATATGAGTTCATCTCTCCGCCCGGCACAGCCTCCTATGTCATCTATACCCGCGAGAGCAACGGGCGCAACACCGTAGCTCTGCCCTCTGTAGGGCAGATGCTGATCGAAAATCTCAGCACCAACGGCGACATCTACGTCGGCAAGCCCTTCAAAGTCACCGGCACGGCCCGCTTCACCGGCGAGGGTGATGCCAACCTCTACGTCACCACAGCCCTGCTGAAAGCCGACGGTTCATCATGCGGCTTCGGCACAAAACTGACCCTCACGTTCTCTGACCAAGGCAATCCGTTTGAATTCGTCAGCGACTGGTTCATGCAGAGCAGCACCATGAGCGCCAAGGTCGAGCCCGGCGAATATACCTTTGCCATACAGTATTACGACGACAGCAGCAACAGATATGTCTCTGTGGCCACCTGCCCGGTCACAGTCCTTGACAATGCCCCGGCCGGCACATATGAGATCTCACGCCTCGAAGTGGCTGATCAGGATGCCGTTGATCCTGAGGATGTCAGCTTCACGGCCCACGTGAGCGGTCTCACCGGAGTTGTGTATGAAAATCTGATATTTGTGGTGCGGAAAAACGGCTCGAATGTCTGGCAGAACTATCTGCCCTTCTTTGTCAGCGCCGGCCAGAGCACCACTGTCACCATCTCCGCCTCGCTCCCTGGCGCAAAGCCGGGCGAAACATATGAAGTGCGCTGCTGCCGCAACGTTGGCGGCAGCTATAAATACAAGACTGAATCCGTCTACTTCACCATCGGCTCCCGGAGCGGTATAGGCGGCATTGAAGCCGATGACTCCGCCGCCCCCGCCGAATATTTCAATCTCAACGGCCTGCGGGTCGATGCCTCGCGCCTGCTTCCGGGTGTCTACATACGCCGACAGGCCGGCAAGGTGACAAAAGTCCTTGTCCGCTGACACTCCTAACCTCAGTTCAATCAGATAAACCGATCATACCTGCTAAATTCATCACATCTTTATGCGTAAAACAGTATTGTTTCTGTCATTGGCCCTCATGTCCGGCATGTCGGCGACTGCCCGTAGCCTTAGTCCTGCTGAAGCACTGGGTCGAGTGACCAACCAACCCGCATTGCGCTCGTCAAGAGCTTCGGCCCCGACCCCGGTCATGACCGTTGGGACTGCGGACGCTCCGTCATTATACGTGTTCAACCGTCCGGAAGGCGGCTGGATGATTGTTGCGGCTGACGATGTCGCCGCGCCTGTCATAGGCTACAGTGACAGCGGCTCCATCGACCCTGACAATCTGCCTGAAAACATGAAAGGCTGGCTTGACGACTGCAGCCGGCAGATTCTTGCGGCTTCGGCTGACGGTGCCGGACCATATCTCGCATCAGATACTCCTGACCGCGAGGAGATTGCCCCGATGGTGAAGACCACCTGGGACCAGGGAGCGCCTTACAACAGGCTCTGTCCAACGGTATCGGGCCGGGCCACCTACACCGGCTGTGTGGCCACTGCGATGGCTCAGGTCATGAAATACTTCAACTGGCCGGCTCAGGCAGGTGCGAACGCCAACTTCTCATACACATGGCGCGGAGGTCCTGCCGACACCCCGACTCTGAGCGCTGATTTCAGCAACTTCAGCTTTGACTGGAACAATATGCTTGACAGCTATTTCACATCCTACAATTCAGCTCAGTCAGATGCCGTGGCCAATCTGATGAAGGCCTGCGGATATTCGGTCGAAATGGGCTACAGCCCTGTGGCATCCGCTGCGTTCAATGAAGTTGTGGGCCGGGCGCTTGTGACATATTTCGACTATGACGGCGGCCTCCACAACGAGCCCCGCGAGCTCTACACCTCTGCCCGCTGGGAGCAGATGGTCTATGAGAACCTGCGCGACTGCGGCCCGATGGTCTACTGGGGTTCAGGCAGCGTGGGCCACTGTTTTGTCTGCGACGGCTATCGAGACGGAGGTTATTTCCACTTCAACTGGGGGTGGACTGGCAACAGCGACGGCTACTTCCTGCTTGACGCCCTGAATCCGTCGTTCGTGGGTACCGGCGGTGGCACCGGCGGCTATAACAACGCCCAGGGAGCGCTTTTCGGAGCCAAGCCTTCTGACGGACTCCGTCCTGAGCCGGTCTACACTTTCACCTGCTCCAGCTTTTCCGGACTTACTGTCCAGGGCACTTACCTGACCATCCAGGGCATATTCAAGAACCGTTCGCCCTACAAGGTCAACGGAAACGCCGTCTATATGATCTACAGCGAAGACGGCTCGAAACTTGTGGCCACTGTTGATGATTTCTCCACTCCGTCATCATTCACTGATTTCGGACCTGAGCTTGATCAGAAAAAGCTGATGGGCTCGATTTCGAACTCGGTGCTCGGCGAGGGAACCTACCGCATATATCCCGGCATCCGTGTCGACGGCAAGGAATACAAGTTCCGCACACCGGTATCAGAGGCCGACTATATTATCTACACCCGCACCAAGACCGGAACCAACCAGTATCAGAACACCGCCACAGTGCCATCGGTAGGCGAGAAGGTAATCGAAAACCTGAGCACCAACGGCGATCTCTTTGTCAGCAGCCAGTTCAAGGTGTCGGGTACAGCCCGCTTCACGGGCGAAGCCGAAACGAGCCTCTATCTCCTTGCCGCGCTTCTCGATGATGAAGGCAAAGTGCTTGTGACCGCCGAAGGTGCCAACATCACCTTCACTCCTGAGGGCAAACCCTTTGAATTCATCAGCTCATGGTTCAGAACAACCGTAAAGCCCGGCGACTACACATTCGCGCTGGTCAGCATGAATGACATAACCTACGAATACGACATTGTGGCATCATGCAAGACCACCGTGAGTCCCTATGTTTATGGTGAATATAAGATCAATAGCTTTGAAGTGGACAATCCCGCGGCTGTCGATCCGGCAGCTGTCCGTATGACAGCCACAGTGTCCGGTCTGGGCGGTATTGCTCAGGATAAACTCTATTTCGAGATCAAGGATGCGGCCGGCAATACTGTCACAAGATTAATGAAAGATCTTTATGTGTCTGCCGGAAATACAGTCACTCTCAACGCCACCCTCTCGATTCCCGATGCCGTGGCGGGCGAAGCTTATACGGCCAATATCTATTATGAAAGATATTCTTTCCCCGGCGGCATGAAGCCTGTCTACGATTTACCTGACGTTCCCATCACCATCGGTGACACCAGCGGCCTCTCAGGCATCGGTGCCGATGTCAATGCCAAGGTTGAGTATTTCAACCTCCGAGGCCTGCGCGTCGATGCGGCTGATCTCGTCCCCGGCATCTACATCCGCCGCCAGGGTTCGAAAGTTTCGAAAGTGATAGTGAAATAAACCGACTGAAAAAATCAATCCCCAAAAGATAAACCGATGAGAAAATCACTCTTATTCATATCTCTGGCAGCAGTCATGGCCGCTCCGGGAGCCTCGGCCCGCACTCTGAGCCCCTCGGAGGCCCTTGACAGGGCTACGGCTGAGGCCGTGATGCCGGTCTCACGCTCCGGTGGCTCGCCGGAACTGATCATGACTCTCGGATCAGAAGAGGCTCCGGCCATCTACGTGTTCAACCGTTCCGACAAGGGCTATATGATCCTTTCGGCCGACGATGTCGCAGCGCCCGTGATAGGCTATAGCGACAACGGCCGTCTCGACCCTGACAACCTCCCCGAAAACCTGCGCTTCTGGCTCGACCTGAACAAGGAGCAGATTCTCCGTGCCTCTGCCGAGGGGCTTGCTCCCTATTCGCGTACCGCCGCTCCTGACCATGAGCCGATCGGACCGCTGATGACAACCATGTGGAACCAGGAGGGCCCTTACAATGACTTCTGCCCGATGATCGGTTCGGCAAGAACCGTGACCGGCTGCGTGGCCACCGCTATGGCCGAGGTCATGAAATATCACAACTGGCCTGACAAAGCGGCTGAAGATGCAATGATCTCTTACCAGTGGTACAACGGCACGACCGTCACTCTGAGCGAAGATTTCAGCAACTACGAGTTTCAGTGGGACCTTATGCTTGACGACTATCGTGACAGCCACTCCAAGGAGCAGGCCAACGCCGTGGCCAAGCTGATGCAGGCCTGCGGCTATTCAGTCGACATGAGCTATGGCACCTCGGCCTCAGGCTCTTTCGGCGCGAAAGTGGGCGGAGCGCTGGTGAAGTATTTCAAATATGACGCCGGACTCCACAACGAGCCGCGCGAGATGCACTCATCGGCCGCATGGGACAATATGATCTACGAAAACCTGAAAACCTGCGGTCCGGTGCTCTGGTGGGGCTACGGCACCGTAGGCCACTGTTTTGTCTGTGACGGCTACCGTGGCGACGGATTCTACCACTTCAACTGGGGCTGGGGCGGTCTGAGCGACGGCTACTATCTTCTTGACGCGCTTAACCCCGGCTCGACAGGGGTAGGAGGCGGCACCGGCGGTTTCAACAACGGTCAGGGTGTGCTCCTCGGTGTAAAGCCCGCAGGCAAAGACTCATCGACACAGCGCCGCTACACCTTCTATATGCCTGAGGGCATCACCGAGACCTTTGTCTCCGGCTCTCAGCTGTCAATGTTCGGCACATTCAGAAACCTCTCGCCCTACATGGTTAAGGCCACTTTCAAATTCCGCATCTTCGCTGAGGAAAACGGAGAGGAAAAATATCTGACATCATGCACGGCTTCTATCCCCTCGGCGGGCCTGGACTTTTATCCTCCGAACTATGAGTCGATGATCGAATGTGAGATCCCCGCGTCGCTGGAAGACGGAACATATCACATCTATCCCGCCGTTGAGTTCGACGGCGAGGAACACATCTTCGCTTCGGCTCCCGGCTATACTGACTATGTGATCTACACCCGCAAGGAGGGCACCAACACCGCCGAACTTCACCAGACGGCTTCTCTGGAAGTTGAAAACCTCTGCGCCAACGGCAACAATCTCATCTATAAGGGCAAGCGCTTCAGAGTAACCGGAACCGCAAAATTCGCAGGCGGAGTAGGCGATACAGAACGCAACGTAGGGGTGCGTCTTCTCTCTCCCTCAGGCGAGATCATTGCCTACAGCACCGAACTGAGCCTTAAATTTTCTGACGAAGGCTGTGACTTCGACTTTGTAAGCGCGGGCTTCAACAACGCTCCGGGCGAATACACTCTGGCTCTTCAGCTCGGTTTCGAGACGATAGCCACCTGTCGGGTGACCATCACCGACGATATTCCGGAAGGGGAATATCAGATCACTGCCGTCGAGGTTGTGTCAGCCGTAGATCCGCAGAACCTCAAGTTCAATATCACCGTCAAGGGCATCTCCGGCCTGATCGATGAATACATGACTGTGACAGTCAGCCGCGGCATCACCCCGCTCAAAACCGACCGCCAGGTGCCGGTATTCGTCACCGAAGGCCAGACCGCGGTCATCAGCCACACCGTTTCGCTGCCAAGCTATCTGGTTATCCTCGGCCAGCAGCATATTGTGAGAGCCGAACGCCAGTCAGGCACTTCGGCTGCCGGCAAATCGGTCTTCGCCTATTTCATCCCCGGCGAAAGCAGCGGCATTGACGGAATCGAGGCCGATGCCGAAGCTCCTGCCGAGTATTTCAACCTTCAGGGCATGCCGGTCAGCGGCGAAAACCTTGCTCCCGGCGTCTACATCCGTCGTCAGGGCTCGGAAGTGACCAAAATTCTTGTAAAATGACAATTCTCTATTCTTCACAACCTTATGCGTAAACCTCTATTGCTTTTGTCTCTGGCCGCTATGCTCGGCGGCCCGACAGCCACAGCGCGCAGTCTCAGTCCAGCCGAAGCGCTGGGGCGTGTCACCGGTCAGTCGGTATCACGCTCATCGGCCTCAGCCGCCCCTGCGGCTCCGGTGATGACAGTGGGTCAGGCCGACGCTCCGGCTCTCTATGTGTTCAACCGTCCTGAAGGGGGCTGGATGATTGTATCGGCTGACGATGTCGCCATTCCGCTCGTGGGCTACAGCGACAGCGGCTCGATTGATCCCGCTGATCTTCCCGATAACTTCAAAGGCTGGCTCGACCTCTGCGCCGACGGGATCCGCATGGCGTCTGACTTCGGTGCCGAGCCCTACAGCCGCTCTGTGAGCCGCTCAGGCGACACCCGTGAACCCATCGCCCCGCTGGTCACCACCCGCTGGGACCAGGGCTCGCCTTACAATACCTTCTGCCCTACCTCTTGCTATACCGGATGCGTGGCCACCGCTATGGCCCAGGTGATGAAATATCATAACTGGCCTGACAAGGCAGCTGAAAATGCAAATCTCAGCTACAAATGGGGCTCCGAAACCCTCTCCGAAGATTTCAGCAACTACGAGTTCGACTGGGCCAACATGACCGACACATATATCTATGGCCAGTACACCGAGACCCAGACCAATGCTATGGCCAAGCTGATGCAGGCCTGCGGCTACTCGCTCCGCATGAGATATGCCACCAATGCCTCCGCTGCCTATTCAGAGCAGGTTGGCAACGCTCTCGTGTCATATTTCAGATATGATGCCGGCATCCACAATGAATTCCGCAGCTATTATCCTTCAGCCGAGTGGGAGCAGATGATCTACGACAACCTCAAAAACTGCGGTCCGATGGTCTACTGGGGCGGAGCTCACTGTTTTGTCTGCGACGGCTATGACAAAGACGGCTATTTCCACTTCAACTGGGGCTGGGCGGGCCGAAGCGACGGCTATTTCAGCCTGTCGATGCTCAAGCCGAGCAGCCTCGGCACCGGTGGCGGCACCGGCGACTACACCGGCAACCAGGGCGCGCTCCTCGGCGTGAAGCCCTCAACCGGCGCTGATTCTCCTAAGAAGTACACTTTCTGCATCGATGCTCTCACAAGCGCATATGCCGGCAGCCAATATTTCAATATGTATGGCACCTTTGTCAACCGCTCCCCCTATACAGTCAGCGGAGACTTCATCTATCAGATCTACAGTGAGGACGGAAGCAAGAAGATCGCCACCAGCACCGTAGTCTCGCCAGTGTGCAAAAACTGGGGTATCGACATTGTCACCGGCAACACCGTAACCGCCAATTCGATGATGGCCAAGATCTCAGGCCTTTCCGACGGCACCTATCGTGTCTATCCGGCTGTGCGCGTTGATGGCAAGGAATACTCGTTCCAGTGTCCTCCAACCGTGTTGGGTTATGTGCTTATCACCGTCAAAGGCGGCCAGATCACTGAGTCTGAAATCCCCAAGGCCGGTGATCTGATTGTGGAAAACATCGACACCCACGGCGATTTCTATGCAGGCAGTAGCATCAAAATCTCAGGTGTGGCCCGCTTCACCGGCAGATCCGAGACCAGCACTGCCGTCAAGGCCGTGCTCCTCAACCCCGACGGATCAGTGCGCGCCTATTCGAACAGCAACATCACTCTTGACTTCTCGCCTGAAGGTACTCCCTTTGAATTTATAACCGACTGGTTCTATGAAAAGGGCATGGCGGTCGATCCGGGCGAGTGGACATTTGCCATCGCAGTGATTGAAAACGGAGCCTATACCATGCTGGGCACCTGCCCCGTGACGGTCAATTCAAGAGTTCCGAAACCCACCTACAAGAGTCCGATTACGGTTTCTGTAGCCAATGCCGAAGCGGTCGATCCCAATGATATCAAGGTCTCTGTTTCAGTTGAAGGTCTTACCGGAGTTGTCTACCGTGATTTCGAACTGCGTGTATTCCAGTCAGGTTTCTTAGGAGCGGCAGTGCTTAAGCAGGCTGTGCCGGTCTATGTAAGCGCCGGCCGGACCGCCACCGAGACCGTCTCGCTCTCTCTTCCCAAAGCCGTTGCCGGACAGCGCTACTATGTGGTGGCTGTGGTCAACAATGCAGGCAAAGAAGAGTATGCCACAGATCAGAATGTCTACTTCACCATCGGCGACACCAGTGGCATAACCGATATCGAAGCCGACGGCAATGCCAAGGTTGAGTATTTCAACCTCCAGGGAATGCCGGTCAATGCCGACAACCTCACCCCCGGCATCTACATCCGCCGTCAGGGCAGCAACGTGACCAAGATTCAGATCCGTTAACCCCCGCGACCATCCGGAATCGGAAGGCGATGTTCCCCCCGTTCCCGCGACCGTGTGGAACCCGGATGGGGATGTCCGTCAGGACATCGATTTACTCATAGCCCGTGACACCGCAGCGCCTTGCGCGTTGGTGTCACGGGTTCATGATTTCCCGGCGTATCGTGTCCGGGAGGACACGGATTTACGGCCCCGGATGGCCGCGGCCCTGAGGTTTCTCCGGGGTGGCAATTTCCCTAAAAGTCTCGAAGAGACT
>CAMXAZ010000034.1 GCA_947179295.1 uncultured Muribaculaceae bacterium | reverse complement strand
TTGAATTTCAATAATTTCAAAGGACTCTTATGATTTTTTAGTGGACACTAATGACATCAAATAATAAGCAAACGTCAAAAAATCTGCCGTTTCAGACGGGTTCGACGAAGCGGTCGGGATCGTCATCGACAGGCTGCTCACGCTGGATTTTGAGCTGAGCCACGATCTCTTTCATCTCTTTGGTGCCGAGCGGGTAGAGCCAGACAATGAGCATGGAGAGGAGAGCTACTCCGGCGGGGATGAAGGTCATGAGCATCCAGAGACATTCTATGGCGCTTGCGGGCTGGACTATGCTCATGCCCTGGTTGGCATCGGTGCGTTCGATGTAGCCGCAGCCGCTGAGAAGCCACATGACTGCCGCGCCGCCGATGGCTCCGCCGAATTTCTGGGCCATAGAGGCCGAGGAGAAGATGAGGCCGGTAGAGGCCGAGCGGGTTTTCAGTTCGGAGTAGTCGCTGACGTCGGCATACATTGACCATACGAGCGGCGACATCACGCCGGTGAGCACCGAGATGACTATCTGGAGCAGGAGCATCATCAGCAGACCGCCGTTTGACTCAGGCGAGAGGGTGAAGAAGATCACGCTGAAGATGATGAGCAGGGCGTCGACAAGGATGAAGGTGGGTTTCTTACCGAATCTGTTGGTGACGGGCACCGCGAGGGCTACTCCGACCATGTTGGCAACCTCGCCGACTCCGAGGAAGAGGCCGGAGTAGAAGAGAAGCGAGAGGGAGAAGATGGCTATGTGCTGTTCGCCTCCGATGATGTCGGCGAAGAAGAATGCCACTGTGGCGCCGCGCACGGTGTTGAAGAGGTTGAAGCAGAGCGAGGCTCCGTTGAGAAGCCACCAGGGCTTGTTGGTCAGCAGCGCCTTGAGGTCTTTGCCGAGTGAGGCCGAGCTGACGGTGGTGAGCTGCTCGCGGGTGAAGTAGAAGCAGAGAAGGAAGAGGACGAAGCAGCAGGCGGCTATCACGATCATGGCAAACTGCCAGCTGCTCTGGAGCGACATGCCCATCGAAGAGGAGAAGAACTTGCAGAGGGGGTCCCAGGCGAAGAGGGCTATGAAGGAGCCTCCGTAGGCGAAGAACATGCGGAAGGATGAGAAGACGGTTTTTTCCTGCGAGTCGTCGGTCATGACTCCGAGCATGGCTCCATAGGGGACGTTGATGCCGGTGTAGACGGTCATCATGAGGATATAGGTGACGTAGGCCCATACGAGTTTGGCCGCATAGCCCCAGTCAGGAGTGGAGAACAGGAGTATGCCGCAGATCGAGAACGGCGCTGCCACCCACAGCAGGTAGGGGCGGTATTTGCCCCAGCGGGTCTTGGTGCGGTCGGCGACGATGCCCATCATGGGGTCAGAGAGGGCGTCCCAGATGCGGGTGACGAGCAGGAGCACGCCGGTGTCTACGAGGCTTATGCCGAATACGTTGGCATAGAAAAACGGGAGGTAGTAGCTGAAGACTTTCCAGAACATGGACGAGGCCATGTCGCCGAAGCCGTAGCCTATTTTTTCTTTTAACGGAGCCATATCAGAATTAGAGGTAAGAAGACGTAAAAAACAAGCTCTTAATGTTAATGCGAATTGGCCCAATCGTCAGTCAATCGGGCCAATTCGCAGATGGGTTTTATTCGCCGAGGATCTCAAGATTACTGTCGATCAGGCGGTTGAGAGTGCGGACCGATTCCGAGGTGGAAAGGCCGTCCTCAGGGGTATTGAGACAATAGTCCACAAGGCGGTCGATGGTCGATGTGGCAACGTGCATACGGGTGTCAGACGATGCGTAGTAGATGAACACTTTGCCGTCTTCGTCGGCGATCCAGCCGTTGGTGAAGAGGACGTTCATCACGTCGCCGATATATTCGCCTCCCACGGGGGCCATGAAGTAGCCGCCGGGCGATGCGATTTTCTTCCAGGGTTCTTCAAGCGAGGTCATGTAGAGGTAGAGCACGTAACGCAGGCCTGAGGCGCAGCCGCGCACGCCGTGGGCGAGATGGAGCCAGCCTTTGGAGGTCTTGATGGGGTGCGGACCTTCGCCGTTTTTGGTTTCCTTGATGGTGTGGTAGTAACGGCGGTCGATGATGGTCTCTTCGGTCACTTCGGCATTGGTGATGTCGTCGATGAGCGCCCAGCCGATGCCGCCGCCGCTGCCGGTGTCGATGAAGCCGTCCTGCGGGCGGGTGTAGAGGGCGTATTTTCCGTTGACAAACTCAGGGTGGAGCACTACGTTACGCTGCTGCGACTTGCATTTCAGATCCGGGAGGCGTTCCCAGTTGATGAGGTCGCGGGTGCGGGCGATGCCGCAGGCTGCTGTGGCTGCCGAGAGGTCGCCGGGGCAGGAGTCGTCGTGACGCTCTACGCAGAAGAGGCCGTAGACCCAGCCGTCTTCATGATGGGTGAGGCGCATGTCATAGACGTTGGTGGCGGGATCTTCGGTGTCAGGCATGGTGACGGGGTGAGGCCAGAAACGGAAGTTGTCGATGCCGTTGGGGCTTTCGGCCACTGCGAAGAATGACTTGCGGTCGTTGCCTTCAACGCGGACCATGAGGATGTATTTGCCGTTCCACTTTATGGCGCCGGAGTTGAGAGTGGCGTTGCATCCGATGCGCTCCATGAAGTAGGGGTTGGTGGCGGGATTGAAGTCATATTTCCATGTCGGGGGCACCATTTCGGCTGTGATGACCGGGTTGACATAGCGCTCGTAGACACCGTTGCCCTGGATGGGGGTGTTGGGACGGGTGACGAGTTCCTCGTAGCGGGCAAGGACAAGATTTTTACGATAATTGAAAAGATCCATCTGTTAAGAGGCTGTTTAGAGACTGTTTTTTGATTTTATTATATGTATGACTGAACGGGTGGCCGGGAGAGAGTGGCATCCGGGGTCAGTCAACGAATATCGGGCGGGGGGTGGAGTGGAATTTCCGGAAGTCTGCTTCGGCGGGATGGCCTGTGTAGGGGACGTAGAAATGGTTGGGTTTCTCGGTCTCGATGGCGTTGCGCCAGACGCAGACGTAGGCCACGGGGATGCTGTCGATGGCCGGAAGAAGCACACGGGTGTACCAGTCGGCTATCTCAAGGCCTTCAAGTCCGGTTTCGGTGAAGGCTGCGATCTTGCCGCGCTTGCGGGCTTCGTCGACCACGAATGGGAGCTGCGAGCGGATGCGTCCGGTGTACTGCTCCACACCTTTTTCGCCGTCGAAGTGGTAGATGTCGGTGCCGAGGATGTCGACGTAGTCATCGCCGGGATATGTGGCGAAGTATTCCTCGCGGGTGAGGTCTTTGTCAGGAGAGTAGGCCCAGAGAACGTTGTCGACTCCCGCGGCGTCGAAGCCCCGGCGGGTGCGTTTCCACAAATCGATGTATTCCTCAGGTGTTGCACTGTCTTTGCCCCACCAGAACCATGAGCCGGAGTTTTCATGCCAGGGGCGGAAGATTACCGGAATGGGGTTGCCGTCGGCGTCTTTGAGGGAGGCTATGAAGCTGGCCGCACGGCTGATCCAGGTGTCGAGGGTGTCGGCGAGGGCCTTGTCAGAGGCTAACTGGCGCAGGGGGGCGGTGGAGACATCCCAGGAGTTGCCGCGCGAGGAGGGGTTGACGGGGTGCCAGCTGATGGCGTTGATGCCTCCGCGGCGGTGCTGTGCTGCGATCTGCTCGGCCATGAAGGCGAAGGGCACGCCGTCGAGGTTGCGGGCAGAGTCGAGTTCGATGAGTCCGAGATCCCAGCTCATGAGTCCGGGATACTGGCCGGTGACGTTTCTGACATCGGAGGAGTCGGCGGCATAGGCCCAGCGGTGGCCGTAGGCTGTGTCGTCGTGGTGGCCGAAGAAGAAGCGTCCGGAGGCCGATGCGGAGTCGAGACGTGCAGCGAGCGACTGAACGGGCGTGAGCGAGTCGGCGGGCATCTGTTCGGAGTTTGTTTTGCCTGAGCCGCAGGCTGTCAGCAGGCAGGCGGCGGCGAGGGGCAGAAGATAGTGTTTCATAAAGGATTATTTCTGTTGTCGGTGGGCGGGGAGAGTGTTGGAGATGTGACGGTTCAGCCGAGGATGACTTCGACGCTGTTGTCGGAGCCTTCGGGGCAGAGCGGTATCACGTTGCCCTGGACGGGGGTGCCGTTGACTATGATCTGTTTCACTCCGCGGCTGACGTGGGCGGGGTTGGTGACGGAGATGCGATAGCCTGCGCCACGGAAGCGGCGGCTGACTTCATAGCCGTCCCAGGAGGCGGGGATGCAGGGGTCAACGACGAGTCCGTCATAGCCGGGACGTATGCCGAGGATGAACTGAGTGATGGCATACCAGTTCCAGGCGGCTGTGCCTGTGAGCCATGAGTTTTTGGCTTCTCCGGGGCGGGCGGCGTCTTTGCCGGCGGTCATCTGGCAGTAGACGTAGGGTTCCACCTTGTGGAGGTCGCTCTTGTCTTCGAGATAGGCGGGACAGATTTTCTGATAGTATTCCCAGGCGCGGTCGCCGCGGCCGAGGACGGTCTCGCCGATGATGACCCAGGGGTTGTTGTGGGCGAAGATGCCGGCGTTTTCCTTGTAGCCTGCGGGATAGGTGGAGATTTCGCCGTAGTCCATTACATATTCGGTGAAGGCCGGGTTGTTGAGGACGATGCCGTGTTCGCAGTCGAGATATTTCTTCACTGAGTCGAGCGACTGTTCGAGCATTCCTTCTTCAAGTCCGATTCCGGCCATTGTGCACCAGCCCTGCGATTCGATGAAGATCTTGCCTTCTTTGTTTTCATGAGATCCGACCTTGCGTCCGAAGTAGTCATAGGCGCGGAGGAACCATTCGCCGTCCCATCCGTGGGCTTTGACGGCTTCGACCATTGCGTCGACATGGGTGCGGGCGCGGTCTGCTTCGGCATCGAGGCCCATGCGGAGGCAGAGTTCCTCGTAGTCGCGGCCGTAGATGACGAACTGGCCTGCGATCATGAGTGATTCGGCTTTTGAGCCTTCAGAGCGGTTTTCGGTGGTCTGGAATGATTCGTTGGGGTCGTTGGAGAAGCAGTTGAGGTTGAGACAGTCGTTCCAGTCGGCGCGGCCTATGAGGGGGAGTCCGTGGGGTCCGAGGTTGTTGATGACGTGGTCAAAGGATACTCTGAGGTGGTCCATCAGCGAGACTTCGGAGCCGGGCTGATTGTCGAAGGGGACGGGTTCGGAGAGGATGGAGAGGTCGCCGGTTTCCTTGATGTAGGCTACGGTTCCGAAGATGAGCCACATGGGGTCGTCATTGAATCCGCCGCCGATGTCGTTGTTGCCGCGCTTGGTCAGTGGCTGGTACTGGTGGTAGCAGCCGCCGTCGGGGAACTGGGTTGAGGCGATGTCGATGATGCGCTCGCGGGCACGGGCGGGGATCTGGTGGACGAAGCCCACGAGGTCCTGGTTGGAGTCGCGGAAGCCCATGCCACGGCCTATGCCGCTTTCGAAGAATGATGCGGAGCGGGAGAAGCAGAAGGTGATCATGCACTGGTATTGGTTCCAGATGTTGACCATGCGGTCGAGGCGCTCGTCGCCCGAACGGACTGAGAAGCGGCCGAGAAGTTCGTCCCAGTATGTGCGGAGTTCGGCGAAGGCTTTGTCGACTTTTTCGGTTGTGTCGAAGCGGGCCATCATGGCGCGGGCGGGCGCCTTGTTGATGATGCCTTTCGATTCCCATTTCTCGTCCTGGGGATTTTCGATGTAGCCGAGCATGAAGATGAGGTCGCGCGACTCTCCGGGGGCGAGTGTGATTTCAAGATAGTGGGAGGCTATGGGCGACCATCCGTGGGCCACGGAGTTGCGCGGGCGGCCTTCGAAGACTGCGTCAGGCTCGTCGAAGCCGTTGTAGAGGCCTATGAAGGTTTCGCGGTCGGTGTCGAAGCCGTCTACGGGGGTGTTGACGCTGTAGAACGCGTAGTGGTTGCGGCGTTCCTTGTATTCGGTCTTGTGGTAGATGGTGGAGCCGTCTATCTCGACTTCACCTGTGGAGAAGTTTCGCTGGAAGTTCTCCATGTCGGTGGCTGCGTTCCACAGACACCATTCTATGAATGAAAAGAGCTTGAAGCTCTTGGGGCTGTCGGTTTTGTTGGTAAGGGTTAGCCTTGTGATTTCGGCATGTGTGTCAAGGGGCACGAAGAAAAGGGCTTTTGCTTCGAGACCGTTTTTCTCGCCTTTGATGACGGTGTAATTCATGCCGTGGCGACACTCGTAGGCGTCGAGCGGAGTTTTGGTCGGTTTCCAACCGGGATTCCAGACGGTGTCACCGTCTTTGATGTAGAAATATCGGCCGCCGGCATCCATCGGGACACCGTTGTAGCGGTAACGTGTGATACGGCGGAATTTAGCGTCCTTGTAGAAGGAATATCCGCCTGCGGTGTTTGAGATGAGAGAGAAAAAGTCTTTGTTACCGAGGTAGTTTATCCAAGGCCAGGGGGTCTTGGGCTCGGTGATCACATATTCGCGGTTAATGTCGTCGAAATAGCCGTATTTCATTTCTTTTATAGGGTTAGTTAGTTAAGTAGCTCTTCAGAATCAAACAATATAATAGCGGTTCAGTTTGTCAGAGCCACGTCTGCAGTCTGAAGACCTGCAAAGGTAACTAAAAAAGGATTCGCGGGAAATGGAGAAAAAGAGGAAGAGGGTATCGGAATGTTGCCGTATAGTACCATTTTTGATACCCTCTTCCTATGATTAAGTCCGAGAGGATTATTTCAGGCTAAAATCGCCCTGGTTGAGCACGAGAGGATTGTTGAGCACGGTGTTCCACTCGCCGTTGAGGTTCCAGGTGAGGAAGCCAGGGCCGTTGGCATCCTGCTCATACCATCCCATGAAGAAGCTCCAGAGGGCGCTGTTGTCAAACTGGGAATCGGGATCGAGAAGATTGCCAGTTTCGGTGAGCGCGATAATCTTGCTGCCGTTGGTGGCTTCCTGGATCAGGTTGAAGATGGCCGACTGGTCAGACATTGCATCTTTGTAGATGTCAGTGCCGACGATGTCGACATAGGCGTCGCCGGGATATTCCGACTGGAGAGTCTCGATGTCAGCGAGGTCCATGCCATAGTTATAGTTGGCGGTCCATACCCAGATGAGATTGTTGAGGCCATAGTCATTGGTGAGAGTGTCGTGGAGCCAGATCCAGAGTTCTTTGGTCACCTCTACTCCTGAGTTGCCCCACCAGAACCATGTCCACTGGTAGGCTCCGGCGGCTTCGTGGAAGGGACGGAAGAGCACGGGGATGTTGGCGTCCTGGAGGAGTTTGAGATAGCCTGCGAGCTTGGCCACGTCAGCGGTGGCTACTGTGTTTTCGCGGGTGCCGGGGGTGAGTACCTTAGAGGCGTCGAAGCCTTTGACATCTTTGGTGTCACGGCAGGTGAGTTCGAAGTAGACTCCGGTGACGGTGTAGTTCTTTCCAGAGATAATGAGTCCGCCATTGCGCACTTTTTCTGCAGCGTCGCTGTTGAGGCGCACGCGGTATTCTCCGGCTGCGATCTGATCGGCGGTGAGGTCGAAGTATTCAGTCGATGACATGAGTCCGGCCCAGTCGCTGTCCTTGACAGAGCCCTGTGCATCGGCAGCCGCGTCCTTGAACTTGACCACGATGTAGGTGCCGTCGCCGGCGTTCTGCCAGAAAGTCATGGCGTCAGGCACTTCGGCTTTGTCGAGACGAAGCGCGCCCCAGTCGCCGATTTCAGACTGACCGGCCCAAACTTCCATCGGGACGTTCCAGTGCCAGCATACTGCGGGGATACTGCCGGCATCCCAGACGGTCTGCACAGGGGTGATGTCGCTGTAGTCAATCCAGTTGGAGGGCGATGATGCGAGGTGAATGTAGTCGAAGCCGACGATTGCGGGGAATTTGCCGGAATTTTCCTTGATGAGATCGCAGAACGATGTGCCCCAGGCTACTTCACCCATAGCTCCTGAGAGCTGCTTGTTGCCATAGTTGTCAAGAAGGAACTGATAGACTTTTTTGGCTTCGGGGGTTGCGTTGGGGTTGATGAGCGACTGCGCGAGGTTTGCGGCGTTGACACCGGTGTTGGTGTTGAAGGTGATGGTCATTCCTTCGGCCATTACTTTGGGGTCGTCACTGCGGTAGAAGGCTCCTTCGGGGATCACGAGGGTGTAGTCTGTGTATGACTGCAGTTCCACGGGGATGATCACCTGCATCCGGTTTTCAGGATTGACCACGGGGACGATTGTCCGGCCGTTGAGGGTGACAGGCTTGTCGGGGTTGATGCCTACAAGGTTGTTGTAGTCGAGGGTGATCCGGTCAAGCGTGTTGGCGCGGACTGTGACACCGTCGGCTATCGACACCGAGCGGTTGACCATTCCGAGGCCGTCAAGCATGTTGTAGCTGTTGTCATCGTCGTTACAGGCTGAGAGCGACATTCCGACGAGCGCAGCGATGAAGTAATATTTAAGTTTATTCATTTCAGTATCTGATTTTGGAATTCCCGCCTGCGGGCACCGGCGGCGTCCGCAGGCGGGGATCTGTCAGTCGGAGTTGATTATTCGAGGGTTACTTTGTTGAGGATATAGCCCTGGCCGGTGAGCACGAGACCGCCGTTGGCCACAAAGTCGTCAATGATCGCCTGGGTCATAGTGACTTCGAGAAGATTGTTTTCGGGCTGGTCGATCTGGCTGTAGACATCGTCCGGGAGGTTGCCCCAGCCCTGTCCGTGACGGACTGAGACGCACCACCATTCGCCGGGCGCTACAGTCGGGGTCATGTAGAAGCGGAGGATCTGACCGGGTTTGACTGTAGACCAGTCATAGCCGTCCCAGGCGAGGTCCTGGTTGCCGCCCCATGAGCCGCAGTCCCATGAGCCGGACCAGATGGTGGTTTCGAGTGAGATTTCCCATTCGATGTCAACCTTGTTGAGAACATAACCCTGGCCGGTGAGCACGAGACCGCCGTTGGCAATAATGTCGGCAAGAATTTCCTTGGTAAGGGTGACTGAAAGGATGCCGTTTTCGGGCTGGTCGATCTGGCTGTAGACATTGTCGGGAAGGTTGCCCCAGCCATCGCCGTGACGGAGAGATACGCACCACCATTCGCCTTCGGCTACGGTCGGAGTCATGTAGAGGGTCATGATCGCGCCTTCGGGAACCTGGCTCCAGTCATAGTTGCCCCAGGCAAGATCCTGGTTGCCGCCCCATGAGCCGCAGTCCCACATGCCTGACCAGATTGTCATGCCTACGTGAGTTGCGGGGATGACTGCGATGTCATATGAGATCGAGCCGTTTGACGACAGGAGGGTGAAGTTAGAATTCTTGCCGGCGGCTTCGGGCACCTGGATGATGAGGGATGTACCATTGAGGATGTACTGCACGTTCTGGCCATTGACCTGGACACCGATGAGCTTGTCGGCATTGGCGATGGTCACTACGAATGTCTCGCCTGCGCGGATTTCAACGTCTTCGCCGGGGAGGGCTGTCGCATAGGCGCATTCAGGAGCCGAGAGTTCTATGCTGCCGACTTCGACGGTCTCGCCGTTGGTCAGAGTGAGGGTCACGTCATTGGCTCCGGCCGAGAGGGTGGCGGGTACTATGACTGAGAATTCAGTCGATGTGGGGGTCTTCACTTCAACAGTGGCTGCTCCAGCGAAGGTGATCGAGGCCACGTTCTGGAGGTTGCGACCCTTGACGGTGAGGGTGCCGGCGAGGGCTGCGGGAACGGGGTCGAAGCCTACGGCCTCAGGCTTGAGGGTGGAAACCTCAACTTCAACGGTGGCTCCGGAGGCTGTGTTGAGCACGAGGTTGCCCGACTGGGCGCCTGCGGGAACAACGAGGGTGATCTCTGTGGCCGACTGTGTTTCGGGAGCTACGGCATCTTCAACGTTGGGGAAGAGCACGTCGGTGATCAGTTCCATGTTGAGACCTTTGAGTTTGATGATGTCACCGGCCCAGATGTCTGCGGCGGGTTCTGCCACTACGTCCTCAGGCACTGCGACACCGATTGTGGCTACGGCTACCTCAACGCCTGATGCGGGGATCATGCGGATGGTACCGTCAGAGACGTTGGCGGGGAGGACGAATGAAAGTTCGGTGCCTTCATCGTTGACGGTGAACTCAACGTCGTCGCCGTTAGGCATCACGATGCGGGTGACGAGGCTGAGGTCGGTACCGGTTACGGTTACGGTATTGCCGGGCTTGACGTCGGTGAGGTCGAGGACGTTTTCAACGGCCGGGAGCACAACTGTCAGTTCTTCGTCAGAGTAGATCCAGTTAGGCATTTCAGCGGCGTCGCTGAGGATGATCTTGCCGGACTGAGCTTCGGCGGGAACGACGAGCTTGATTTCATAACGGCTGTGAGCGGTGAACGCTTCTTCGGGGACTGTGACTTCATCAGCGAAGATGACTTCGTGGATGAGGTTGAGGTAGTCGCCCTTGAGAGTGATTTCATCGCCGGGTTTCACTTCAAGCGGAGAGAAGCTTTCAAGAGAGATTGGCTCTGTGAAAGTCAGTTCAGTGATTGACTTGATTTCACCCTTGGCATGATGGAGCACAATATAACCTGGCATAGCATCCTGAGGCACTGTAATGCGGATTTCGCCAGATGAAATCACTCTTATGTCAGTGATATCACCAGAACCGGGAAGTGTTATTGATGTAATCTGATCAAGGCCAGAACCGAGGAAGCGGAGTTCTCCCCCACGTGCCACAGGACGCGGTCCCCAAACATTGAGATTCACACCCCCTTTATATTGCTGGGTGTTCAGGTCATTGTCATCACTACATGATGACACACACATTCCACCTGCAAGCATCACTCCTGATATGAAGAGTGCTGAAAGTATCTTATAGAATTTCATTTTAGTGATAGTGCTTGGTTAATTAGAGATTTTTGACAGCTCGGATGTTGTCAATCCTAACGATCGGCGCAGGCTGATCAGCATCAATGGTACCGCCAGTCAGGCAAAGTGTTATACCTCCGAAAGATTCTGGTCCGGTAATCGGATTGGCAGTTGCTGTTTCCTCATAGTTATAGGAGAATGTATTGAACGGAATGGTAACAGTGACCCATTTGCCGTCTGTATGATATACACCGCCAGTAGCTGTACGCCAAGGACGATATAGTGCACGCGGAGCCTGCTTATCGGCATCGCCATTGAAGAAATCCCAGCCGGCAGTTGACAGCGTGATCTGTTTCGGAGATGTGATTATGACCTGCAAGGGCACACCGCTGTACCAAGGATTTTCAGCAGGAATCTGCATTTCGAATTTCAACGACATATCTTCCCATTTCGAGAAATCGACCAGATCACTGAGTTTCATACCTTGTCCTGAGGCAGGGAACTCTCCGTTCCAGTCACCAGGCCAATATTCAAGGAAGTAACCAGTTTCAGAGTCATCAATCCAAGTACCGCCATCAAGAGTGAAAGACTTGGAACCATCACCCATCTGGACATAGTTGCCGGAAAGCGACCATTCATCTGTTTTGGCAGTATGTCCGTGCCAACAGTTCTCAGTAAACACCAGTCCTGTCTGACCGTCAAAGTCGAAAAGCATGCCACGGGAGTCGTGAATATGGAACGGCGATTTTGTCTTGCCATAGATTGAAGATACAGAAATCTGACCTTCTTCTGTGGCATTATCAGGCAGGATGAATGAAACACGATTGAGCGAAATATCAGTAAATTCAGTAACCTTGACATTACCTGGCAACTCAACTTCCAGCGGTACATTCGGATCGTCACAGAAATAGTTGCCTACAAGTGTTACTTCCTCACCGGGAGAAGCGTTTTCATTTGACATTGAATAAATTACCGGACCCGGTACAACAACACCGAAATCATAGTCTACAGTAGCGCCGCTGAATGTTTTAAAGTAAATTTTATTTGACACTTCAGCAGGGATGCCTGAAGGGATGGCTACAATGATTGTATGATCAGTCATGTAGCTTGTGTTGAGAGAGGCTTTCTGGTCATTGAACCAAATTTCATGTACACTCTTCAGGTTATTACCAACAATGCAGATTATAGACTCCAAGTGAGCTTCTGTTATCAACGAATCGGCCTGCTGAGGCAAAGATGTACGGATATATTTGATTGTCGGCACACCACCTTCGCCCTTGAATTCGTCAGGTTGGTCATCGCATGAGGCAATAAAACCTCCGGCTAATATGACCGACACGAAGGCAAGCCCCTTGCCTAATATATTGCTTTTAAAATTCATTTCTTATGGAATTTAAGAGTGTGGGATTAGTAACTGTATTCTCTGCGGACATCCACATGAACAGGATCTTTCAGCAGATTGGGGTTGAACACAACGTCAGCATCAGGCATCGGGAAACGGAATACATCAGTTCCAGGATTAATCACCGGAGGATTCTGGTCATAATTCATAGAGGATGTCACATTCCATCCGTTGCCTTCATAATAGCCTTTATATAGTTCGTCAAGGCCATTGAAATATGAACGCTTCATGTTTTTAAGTTCATTAAGCGCACGTTCGGGATTATAGTAGCTCATTCTCACGTAGTCGAACCAGCGGTCACCTTCATAAGCGAGCTCCAGTCGACGTTCTTTCCATACATCATCAAAAGAAATTGAGGTTGGGCGCTTATAGTTGCTCACTGAGCGTGAACGCACTGCATAGAAGGCATCAATAGCGGATTCATCTGTTGTGGAAGTATTGTTTCCGATTACTGCCTCGGCGTAGATAAGATAAACATCAGCAAGACGAAGCACATGTTCCGAAAGGCCCGATGCCTGAGCGCTGTATTCTGGATATCCTACCTCCGCGATATGATCATTTGTATTTCCAACGAGGTGCTTTACTATATTTGCGCCTGTACCGGAATGGTATGCGCCGTCAGACTGCTTGTTATAATCTGAGTCATAGGCAAAGCGAAGATAGTCGAATCCACCTTTGTCACGCCAGAAATAGTCATACTTGTCACCGACCATCATCATTGTGGCTTTTCGCCGAACGTCCACTTCAGGACGGACTTCGGGATTATCCAGAGGAGACACTCCAAATGCCTCCATCAGATCAACAGAAGGACAAGTCCAATCACCCCAGGTCAGAGATTCGGTAAAGCCTTTCATTCCAAAGACTGCGGGAAGCTGGTTTCCGGCGCCCCAAGGCTGGATAGTTCCATAGAAGTGCCATGAAATCAGAGCTTCCTTGCTGAAATTGTTCTTTCCACGGAAAATGTCGGAATAAACGGTATAGAGTTCACGACCGGAGTTCTTGATGACATCATCTGCAAGTTTCGCAGCCATAGCAAGATCGGCTTCATTACGACTGCCGTTCATATTAAGACCTGACTTTGCAAGATATACCTTGGCAAGAAGAGCTTCCGCCGAATAATAGTCCAGACGGCCTTCTGCTGCGGATTTAGGCAGAAGCTCCATAGCCTTTTCAAGGGTCATGATCGTATATTCATACGCATCAGCTGTTTCGACACAATATTTGTCGGCATATGCATTGCTTCCTATATCAGCAGAGTTGTCATGCACAATAGGAATCGGGCCGAGCATGCGGACGAGGTTAAAATAACCGAGACCTTTCCACAAGAGGCATTCGCCCATTGTGGCATCTTTTGCGGCTTTTGATCCGTTTCCTCCTTTGATATTATTGTAGACTATGTTGGCATTGCCGATTGCAGCCCACTGAGTGCGCACCATCTTTCCGAGATTCTCATTTGTGCGGGGGATTGACAGAAGCACAAAATTGTTGTTACCCTGATATTGGTTGCCTGCAGCATTCTCAAGTTCAGAGAACCAAGAGTCAAGCAGGTCTGACCACGGAATATTATAAAGGTAGTTGACACCATTATAGCATTCAGCATCATTCTGATAGTACTGATCGGTGGTGTAGCTGTCTTCCGCCGGACGATCAAGGAAGTCATCGCAAGAAGAGAGTGACGCAGAAACAAGACCGGCAGCCAATATATATTTATAATTCTTGAATTTCATATTGTTTGATATGTTTCGCATGGTTAGAATGAAACGTTCAAGCCGAAAGAATAGGTTGTCGGCGAAGGATAGCGTCCATAGTCAAGGCCATAGACATTGTTTGACTGAGTTGACATACCGATCTCAGGATCATAGCCTTTATATTTGGTAAAGGTATGAAGATTCTGGATGTTACAGTAAACTCGAAGATTTTCAAGATGCAGACGCTTGATCAACTTGGCAGGCACGGTGTAACCGAGTGCGATATTCTTTATGCGTATATAAGATCCGTCTTCGACGTAACGGGTGCTGAACCGGTTATTTGAGTTCGGGTTAGCCGGAGTGATGCGAGGCGTGCTTGTCTTCCAGTTTTCAACGCGGACATTATAGATATCGTCATACCAGTTCTGACCGTTGTAAACTTTATCAGGATCAATCGGCACGAGAACCGCATGCTTATTGACTTCTGCAAGCTGATTGCCCCATGATGAAGTCATCTGAGTCAGGCCGATACGCATGTAGTTGGCTACCTTATTGCCATATGAGCCATTGAGGAAGATATTTAGGTCAAAATTCTTGTAGCGGAAAGTATTGTTCCATCCGAATGTAAACTTAGGCCACGGATTGCCAATGAATGTGCGGTCATTTTCATCAATGATACCGTCAGGCTCTCCGTTAGGACCGCTGATGTCCTTATATTTGATATCACCGGGCCACACAGTGTTGTTGCGATTGAACGAAACACCGTCAGCAGGGAATTTTTCGGTCCGCGGTGAGTTCAAGATATCTTCAAAATCACGATAGACACCTTCTACTACATAACCGTAGAACTGATACAACGGCTGACCGGGAGTAGTCATTGAAACCACATCAGTCCATTGTCCAACACCGGTAATCGGAGCCGAAGCTGCATTCTGGAGTGAGATCAGTTTATTTTTATTGAATGAAATCTGGAAGTCCGAAGTCCATTCGAACTGTCCGGTGAATGGACGGCCTGTGATAGTAAGTTCAAAGCCCTGATTGCGGATATTGCCGAAGTTTCCCATCGGTGCCTTCAGCGTATTGCCTTCATTTCCGACAGTTCCTTCATAAGAAGGAAGTGTAAGCGACATGAGCATATCTTTTGACTCTTTACGATAGACATCAAAAACAAAGCTCAGGCGATTATTGAAGAAATCAAGATCGAGACCGACGTTCCATTGCTCCTGAGATTCCCACTGAATGTCTTTGTTGGGAATTCCAGCCGGGCGACTGGATGAGTTCGAACCAAAGCCTGTGTCAATCGAAGATGTAAGAGCTGCGCCCCAAAGAAATCCCGGAATATTGGCGTTACCTGTCTGGCCCCAGCCGAAACGGAGTTTACCGTTGTTCCAGAAAGTGTTCAGAGATTCAAAGAATTTCTCAGCTGAAAAGCGCCATGCGGCAGCTACTGAATGGAATCCAGCCCAACGTTTGTTAGGTCCGAAGTTTGAAGAACCGTCGTAACGATAGGTATAAGTGGCCAGATAACGTCCATCCCAGTTCAGGTTTTCGCGTGTAAAGAACGAGGCCATTGCTGAACTTCCGAATAGATAGTTGAATTTTTGGACACCCTGGCCGAGAGCGGGATTGTGAACAAGGTCATTAGGCAGATCACTGTTTTCAACAGCAACGTTGTTATAACGAGACTCCCAGCACTCCTGTCCTACCATAGCGGTATAGTCCAGTTTTGAAACTTTGCCATTATAAGTGACATAGTTTTTCACCTGCCAGAAGCTATTGTAGTTGTTCTGTATGCGGCTATAGTTATGGTCTTGGTTAAAGTTTGGCAGGTCAACCACAGGTGTGTAGCGTTCTGCTTTTGACCAGTTGAGATCCCAACCGAACTCAGCGTGCCAAGTAAGGCCTTTTATCGGGTTGACATCAAAAAAGATATTACCATTGAGTTTCTGACGGGTAAGCTGGATGGTGTTCTTCATCGCTATCGCCACAGGGTTAGGGCTATAGCAGCCTTCACGCACAACTGTAGCATAATTTCCGTCAATATCATAAATAGGTATATCAGGATTGGTTGTGAGCGAGTAGTTGATAAGACCATGATCAGAATCTGCAAGCTTAAGATCTTCACCAGACTGGGTATAGTTCACACTGAAACCAAGTTTAAGCCATTTCTTAAGATCTGCGTCAAGGTTGGCTCGTGCACCAAAACGATCGAAATTCGATCCGATAATAGTACCTTCCTGATCCATATAGGTGCCGGATACGTAATATCTGACTTTGTCTGTACCTCCCTGAGCAGAAACCTGATGCTGCTGCTGGAAAGCAGTGCGGAAAATTGCATCCTGCCAGTTTGTTCCTTTCCCAAGAAGAGTAGGATCGGCAAGATATGCATCCTGCTTGGCATAGCCTTGTGTCACATAATCGTTAAAGTATGTGGCATATTCACGCAGATTCATGATGTCAAGGCGCTTGGACTGGCGGCTCCATGCAACAGATCCATCATATGTGAACTTGGCTTCGCCGGCTTTACCGCGTTTGGTGGTGATGAGCACAACGCCGTTGGCGCCCTGTGCACCGTAGATGGCAGTCGCAGAGGCATCCTTGAGGATCTCCATCGAGACAATGTCGGCGGGGTTGATCGTAGAAAGGGGTGAAATTGTTGATTGACTGCCATTACCTAATGCGTCTCCAATTCCAAGATCATGTCCGCTTGATCCGTTTGACTGAACAATCACACCATCAATGACGTAGAGAGGCTCAGCGTTGGCGTTGATGGTAGCCTGACCGCGAACACGGATAGAACTTGACGAACCGGGAGCGCCGGATGTCGATACAGCCTGCACACCAGCTGCACGACCTTGCAATGATTGATCAATATTTGTAATGATCGAACCTTTGATCGCATCCTCATTCATTGATACTGAGGCGCCGGCGAGGTCGCTTTTTTTCATTGTACCGTAACCCACCACTACGACTTCGTCGAGAAGTTCGGAGTCGTCTTCAAGAGTGACGGTGAGGTCGGTGCGCCCGTTGAGGGCTACTTCCTGGGATTTCATTCCCACGTAAGATACTATGAGAACGGACTTTGTCGACTTCACTTTGAGCGCGAAGTCGCCGTCGATACCGGTGGCGGTACCGTTGGCGGTGTTGCCCTTCTCTTGCACTGTCGCGCCGATAAGCGGTTCGCCCGACTTATCCTGCACGATACCTTTAACTGAGACCTGGGCGACGGCGGAGAGCATGAAGCATAGCATCAATGCCGTCAGCAGACCTCTAAGGCCAAAATTTTTACTTTTCATATTGCAATTTTAAGGTAAGAGATATTGGTTTTTAGGGTTAATGTATGCGTTTATATGTGGTTTATTTTTCACTACGATATGGCAAATGTAGTGTAAAGTCGGCGATGTGACTTACACTTTTTTATCACCTACTAACACTTTTTTGCAAAGAATCGGTATTCGCGTTAAAAAGTGATACTATTTTAACATAAACTGCGTTAAAACCGTTCTGTGTATTATGTACAATAAGCTGATTTACAGACGTTCGTTGACGCTGCGGATGATGGCTATGGTGGTGGTGTCGGTGTCGAAGACCGAGTTGAGACCCTGGGCTTCCTGGGCGGGGTCGCCGGTGTAGTCGTCGCCGGGCTGCCAGGTTTCATGCGCGGGTCGGGCTGTGCCTCCCCAGCCCCAGAAGTTGAGGCCTGCGAGACGGCCGCCGTCGGCTACTTCGTCGAACACATATTTATAATAGCGGTCACGGCCGATGACCGGCGATCCGGGGGCTATGGCCATGCCGTCGCGGGGGTAGCCGAATTCTTCGAGCACGAGGGGTTTGAGTTTCGAGCGGTCGCCGCCGGCGATGGCCGCGAGGGCGTCGTGGTGGGCGGCGATATAGGCGGCGGTGTTGGCTATGGCTGTGTCTACGCTGTCAGTGAGCGTTTCGGGGCGCACCCAGCTCCAGTTGTAGGGCCAGATGTGGATGGTGGCATAGTCTACGTTGGAGTCAGAGTGGATTTCCGACCATAGGTCTATGGAGTTTTCGCATCCCCATGAGCCTTCACTGCCTATGGAGACGAGGTGGTTGGGGTCGATGCTTTTGATCAGCCCGGCTGTCTCGACGATCCATTGGGCGAAGGGGCGCATGCTTTCCTTGGCGAATGGGCGCGGTTCGTTGGCTATCTGCCAGGCCATGATGGCCGGTGACTGTGAGTAGGGGCGGCCGGTGACGGTATTCTGACGGCCTACGATGTTGCGCACGTGGGCGGCGGCAAGGGCTTTGGCTGAGTCGTTGCGCACGAAGTTGGCGGCATAGGCCATGTAGGCCGGATAGCCTGCGTCGGCGGGGTTGACGGCTTCGCCGGCTCCGGCCCATTCGAGGTAGGTGGAGAAGCCGCCGCTCCATTCCCAGGCGTTGTTGAGATAGATGACGGCTTTCATGCCGCGCTTTTCGAGGTCGGCTATGAGGTAGTCGAGACCGCGCAGGAGGGTGTCGTTATAGACTCCGGGCGCTGTCTGCATGACGGGTTCGATGTGGGAGGCGAGACCTTCGCGGCCGTCGCCGCCGGCAAGGATGCGGAGGTTGCTGACACCAAGCTGCTGCAGGCTGTCGAGTTCGCGGGCGAGACGCTCGCGGTTGCCTCCGCGTCCATCCGAGGCAAGTATGGCACCATACCAGAAGTTGGTGCCTACGTAGCGGTAGGCCGAGTCACCGATGTAGAATTGTCCGTCACGGACTGTCACGAATGCGGTGTCGGCCTCGGCAGAGGCCGATGAGTTTCCGGTCCCGCCTGAGCAGGAGGAGAATGCAGATCCGAGGAGTGAGAGGAGGGCGGAAATCATCAGGCTTCTATAATGTTTCATTTGATTTTAGTTTTTGCAGCCTCTGATCGGCTGCGGGTCAGTGGAATTGTTAGGCAATCTTAGCTTAGAAATTGTATTGGTCTGTATCGTTTTTCGCTTCTGCAAGGTGAAAAACTGCTGTCTTGCAGAGGGCTTATTTTTCGGTGATGTTACATGCGCGGCGGGCGTCGTCCCAGTCGTCGGAACGGAAGGGGATGAGCGGCATTCCGTTCATGTCTTTCAGCGTTCCGATGGCAAAGTTGTTGAAGCAGTAGCGCACGGCCTTTATGTCTTTGACCTTGTGGGAACTTACGGTCACGGTGTGGAGATTCCAGTCTTCCGATGCTTTTGCGGGATAGAAGATACGGTCATCTCCTGCCACTTCGAAGCCCTGGAGATCCATGTTGGGATTGAGGCCGGCGTCGGCATTGTTGAAGCTGACCACGGCTTTGTCGCCCTGCAGATCGACTGCTTTGAACGAGGGATAGGTCGAGGGTATGCCCTTTATGCCATATGTGCGGTTTGCGGCCATGAACGCCAGGCGCTCCCCTATTTCCTGCTTGCGGCGGGCATGGATGTCTTCAAGTTCGAAGGGATACATCAGGTCTGTGGTGCAGACTATGCCGCTGTTTGGGGTGATCTCGGCTGCTTTGTGCTGACATTCGCGGAAGAGGGCGGCGGCGGTTTCCTCGCCGTTGCCGTATTTCCAGCCCGGAAGTTCCACGAAATAGAAGGGCAGTTCTCCGAGGCCCCACTCGTCGCGCCAGATCTTGACCATGTCGCGCTGGTGGGAGGGATATTCCTTGTGACGGCCTACGTTTGACTCGCCCTGGTTCCAGAGGAAGCCTTTGACCGTGTAGCCGATCACGGGGTGAAGCATGGCGTTGTACATCACGTTGATGCGTTCGTATTCCTTAAGCACTGAGTCGGGCTGAGCCTTTTCTTTGGCCACATCCCAGTCGGGATACTCGTCGAGTTTCCATTTCGGCATCCAGCCCTCCACCTTAGAGCCGCCGTAGGCACAGCTGATGATGCCGACGGGCACATCGAGGATATCGGTCAGAGAGGTGGCAAAAAAGTATGCGAGGGCCGAAAAATCAGGGGCGTTTTCAGGGCGCGACAGTTGCCACTTGCCTTCCACGCGGTCTTCGGGAGTGTAGGAGCCTCGCTTCGGCACGGTGGCCATTCTGATGCCCGGATATTTGCCTGAGTAGGCTATGGCCTGGGCGGCGCCTTCAACCGGCTGGCACCAGAAGCCGCGCAGGGGCATCTCCATGTTCGACTGTCCGGAGCAGAACCAGACTTCGCCTATGAGCACATTGTCGATCTTCGCCGGTGCTTTGCCGTCGTCGAAACTTACGCTTTGCGGGGCAAACGAGGCGGCCGGAGTGGCCACGCTTACTTCCCAGCGGCCGGTCTTGCCGTCGGCCTTGGCCTTGTAGGCTTTGCCCCCGCTCCATGAGGGAGTGACGGTCACGGTGCGGCCCGGATCGGTCCAGCCCCACAGTTTCGCCATTGAGTTCTGCTGGAATACAGCGTTGTCACTGATGATGTCGGGGAGCTCTACTGCGAGCGCGCTGCCGGCAAATGCCGAAAGAAGAATCGCGCTTGCCAGACGGTTTTTCAAGATGCACATAGTGTTTTATGACGGTTTGACGGTTGTCTGATTTTATATATCCTTACTTATTTTGAATAGCGGCTGTTGCGCTCGCCGACGGTCTTGCGGGCGAGTTTTGCCCACTCTTTGAGATCTTCTTCTTTCCACTCCAGACCGTTGTCCGAGGCCGAGGCCGAGATCATCGAGCAGGTTTCGTTCTTGTCTGCGATGTCCCACATCAGCACCGAGATGTTGTTTCGGTCAGCGAAATCCATCCACTGCTGCCATGACTCATAGTCGATCGGGCCGTCACCGGTGTGGTCCATCGAGCCGCATTCCGAAATGATGAGCGGCAGACCGGCGTCAAGAGCCTTCTGTGCCTTCTCGCGGTTCCAGTCCTTATGGGTTCCGGCGTAATAGTGGAGCGAGTAGAGCAGATTGGGAGCGTCGACCGGATCTTCAGCGGCGATGTCCACATCCTGGTCCCACTTGGGAGTGCCGACGATCACCACCGCGTTGGGGGCGTTCTTGCGGATCACGGGAATCACCTCCTCGGCATAGGTCTTGATTTCCTGCCAGGGGATGTCGAGCGGTTCGTTCCAGATTTCATACAGTATGTTGGGGGTGTCACCGTACTTTTCAGTGATCACGGTGAAGAATTTCTTTGCGTCCTCCAGTGTGTTGTCGTGCGAATGCCAGTCGCAGATGATATACATATCGTTTGCAATGGCCGCGTCAATCACTTTCATGGCAAGGTTCACGGCATTTACCGAGTCGAGGGAATAACCGTTGACACAGTCGCCTGAGGGATGTGCGCCGATTGCCGCACGGGTGATGTTGGCACCCCAGTTTTCCTTGAGCGCACGGACGGTTCCTTCATTATAGAAGCGACCCCAGTTGCAGTGCCATCCGAGCGAGGGGCCGTTGAGCACCATAGTGTCGCCGGCCGCGTTCAGAAGAGCCGTTCCGCTGACATGGAGCGGGCTGACAAATGCCGATGTGCTGTCACTGTCTGTCGATTCGTTTTTTGCAGCAGTGCCTCCGCAACCCACCAGCGCGGAGAGCACTACTGCGGAAATAAATGTAGTAAATAACGTTTTCATGCTTGAATTGTGATTCTTTATGGTTTGTGGAGCTATGGTTTATTATTATCTGGCACTCCGGATCTCAGACAAGCATCTTGTGATGCTGATAGATCTCGCGGAACACTTTGGGTGAATTTCCTTTCTTCTTTTTGAATATGCGGTTGAAGTTCGAGACGTTGTTGAAGCCGCACTCATAGCAGATCTCGGCTACAGACGTGGTCGAGTCGACGAGCTGACGGGAGGCATGGCCCAGACGTATGTCGATCACATAGTCTGAGATCGAGCGCCCGGTGCGCAGCTTGAAAAAGCGGCTGAATGCCGTGGGTGTCATCCCCACCAGATCTGCCAGGTCGTTCAGGCGTATGTCTTCTTTATAATGTTTGTTGATATGGTCCTGCACTTTCTGCACCCTGCGGCTGTCGCCCGTCGGCTTGAGCGATGCAAACGACGAGCTTGACAGCTTGCGGTAATGTCCGTCCTCGGCAAGTTCATAGAGAATCGACATCAGTTCGAGCATACGGTAAAAACCTGATTCGATCTTGGTCAGATTGTCAAGCTTATGATAGACCCTCATGATGCTTTCCACTGTAAAGGCTATGCCGTTTGAGCTGAGATCAAGCATCCGGCGGATGCTCGAAAGCTGGGTCTTGGCGAGAAACGACGATCCGAAAAGGTCCGATGAAAATTGTATCGTTATCTCACGTATCTTGTCACTCATACACTCATGCTGCTCCCAGCCGTGTTCGATTCCGTTGCCGATAAGCACCAGGTCATACATCCCAAGCCTCTCTATCGAATCGCCCACAACCCTTCGCGCTCCGTCACAATTAGAAACAAAGTTCAGCTCATACTCCTCATGGCGGTGGATGGGGTATGTGAATCTGTCTTTATACCTGTCTATGAGGTAGAAGCAGTCTTTTTCAGACAGAGGCGTGATTTCGGTTATGATCTTGTTCATGGTCGAGACTCTATGTAGAAATGACAATAAGGTAGGTAAATCCTTTTGTCTGATTCAGGTTTTTAAAGGTTTGCTCACAAAGATAAACATAATTTTGATTATATTACATAAAAATGCCACAAAGATGCGCGATTTGACTATTTTTGACACTTATTTGTTAAAAAAGTATCAATAATTCACACATCAGGACACAATCTTAGCTCCTTCGGGTCAAAACATGCACAAACAGGCAGATAAAAGCACCCGCCACGGCATCGCCCGACATTCCTGACTCTCCTGCCCCCGGCTGCCATAACACTGCTATAATATATAGGTATATACATTAATTAAATAGCCGAAAATTTGTTATTGCCGCCGTGATGTCGTACTTTTGTAGAGTTTTAGCCCTATCATTCTATCACAACTAACTAAAATGAAGAATTTCCTCATCTCGTTTCTCGGTGCACTGGCAGGCATCTGGTTCTCCCTCTTCCTTGCTGTCATCGGCATTTTCATAGTCATAGCGGCTGCTATGGCATCGTCAGGCGGCAACACCACGGTCAACGTCAGCAACAACTCCGTGCTTTGCGTTGATCTCTCCGGAACCATCTATGACCGCGCCCCGAAAATTGACATCCGGGAAGCAATCCGTGGCGGCGGCCTCGAAAAAAACGCCCAGGAGCTCGCCGACATAACCGGAGCAGTCACCGCAGCAGCCTCCGACGACCGCATTGAGGGCATCATCCTGAACTGCAACGGCGTATCTGCCGGAATCGCACAACTTACCGCCATCATTGAGGCGCTGAAAGACTTCAAGAAAAATGCCCCTGAGAAATGGATCTACGCATATGCCGATGCATATGCCCAGGGCGACTACTATGTGGCATCAGTGGCCGACAGTGTCTTCATCAACCCCGTCGGAATGGTAGAGATCAGCGGACTCAGCATTTCATCGCTTTACTACAAGAGACTGCTTGACAAACTCGGAGTCGACATGCAGGTAGTGAAAGTCGGAACCTACAAAAGCGCTGTCGAACCCTATCTCCTCGACAAGATGAGCGAACCCGCCCGCGAGCAGGCGCAACTCTTCCTCAAAAATATCTGGAATGACATCAGCACCACCATAGCCGATGCCCGCGGAGTCACCGTGGCCGATGTCAACAAGTGGGCCGATGATTTCGTCTTCACAAAAGACGCCTCCTCCTATAAGGATCTCAAGATAGTCGACGGACTCCTCTACCGCCACGAATTCGACCGCAAGATCGCCGACCTCACCGGCTGCGACAAAATAAAAGACATCAAAACCGTCACCACAGCCAAGTATGCCAAAGTCGCCGACACCGGCAAGGTGGGCAGCGGCAAAGGCGCCAACATCGCCGTGCTCTATGCCACCGGAGAGATCACCGACAACAGCGGCAACGGCATCGTAGCCTCGGAACTGGTGCCCGAAATCCTCGAACTCGCTGAAGATGATGACATCGACGGCCTCATCATGTATGTGAACTCGCCCGGCGGAAGCGCCTTCGCGTCCGAACAGATCTGGGAAGCGCTTGAACAGTACAAGAAGCTGACCGGCAATCCCTTCTACGTCTCTATGGCAGACTATGCCGCCTCCGGAGGTTACTACATCAGCTGCGGAGCCGACCGCATCTTCGCCCAGCCCGTCACTCTCACCGGATCAATCGGCATCTTCGGTATGATCCCCGACTTCAGCGGACTCGTGAATGACAAGATCGGCATCGGCGTATCAACCGTGACCACCAACGCCAACAGCAACTTCCCGACCATCCTCGAACCGATGACCGAAGCGCAGAAAGCCTCCATGCAGGCCTATGTCAACAGAGGCTATGAGCTCTTCACCTCTCGTTGCGCCGAAGGCCGCGGCATGTCACAGGACTCCATCAAGGCTATCGGCGAAGGCCGTGTGTGGGACGGAAGCGAGGCCCTGAAACTCGGCCTGGTCGACGAACTCGGAGGCCTTGACACCGCATTGGCGGCAATGGCCAAGCAGCTCAACGTAGAGTCATACACGGTCCACTCCTACCCCGTGGCCAAAGACAAATGGTATGACCTGCTCCTCGAAGCCGGCATCGAAGACATCAAGGCTGCCATCATGCGCCAGGAACTCGGCGAAATGTGCTCGCTCTATGACGCTATCCGCCAGGTCAAAGGCATGTCGGTGCTCCAGTGCCGCATGGAATTCACCAAAGTGAACCTCTGAAACAACCTCTAAAAAAACAACTATTCAGTGGCCCGCAACAAACTTCTCTCAATGCTCCTGCTCTATCCGATCTCGAAACTCTACGGGATCGGAATGGTGGTGCGCAACAAAATGTTTGACTACGGCGTTCTGAAGCAGCAGGAATTTGACATCCCGATCGTTGTCGTAGGAAACCTCGCAATGGGAGGCACCGGCAAAACGCCCCATGTAGAATACATCGTCGAATCCCTATTGGGTAAATACAACATCGGTGTGCTCTCGCGCGGCTACCGACGCGCCACCAAAGGCTTCGTACTCGCCTCTCCGCAATCACGGCCGGAGGACATCGGCGACGAATCCTATCAGATCTACCGCAAATTCGGCCCGGATATCACTGTCGCTGTCTGCGAAAAACGCTCCGAAGGCATCCGCCAGATGCGCGAGATCAATCCCGATCTCAACATGATAATCCTTGACGATGCCTTCCAGCACCGCTACGTCAAACCATCCGTATCAGTCATTCTGACCGAATACAACCGCCCCATCTTCAATGACAAGATTCTCCCCTACGGGCGCCTGCGGGAATCGGCCCGCGCTCTCAACCGGGCCGACATAGTGGTAGTGACCAAATGTCCGATAGACATGAAGCCGATGCACTACCGGCTTTTCGAAGAGAACCTCAAGCTCTTTCCCTTCCAGAAGCTCTACTTCTCGCGCTACAACTACGGACATCTCGTGCCCGTATTCCCCGAAGAGGCCTCTGACATCCCGGCTCTTGACAGCCAGAAAGCCGACACGGCGATTCTCGTCATCACCGGAGTGGCCAACCCGAAGCCCTTTGTCCGCTTCCTCCGCCGCCACAAGGCCAAGGTCAAGCTCAAACGCTTCACCGACCACCACAATTTCACGGCCTCTGACATGGATGACATCACCCGGCTCTTCGATGAACTGCCTTCCGACAACAAATTCATCGTCACCACCGAGAAAGACGCCGTGCGCATACTCAACAACCCCTATTTCCCCCATCGCCTCAAGAGGTCAATTTTCTACGTCCCCATCAAAGTCGAATTCATTGACCGGGGAGAGACCGAATTTACAGCCGGAATAGAGAAAACCATCCGTGACTCACGTTTGTTTAAATCCTGAACCCCTTTTTCAGCGGCTCAACCGAAAAAACAGAGTTAATCGAGTATAATCATCAATACCATTCCCCTTATGTTAGAACAAATCAACCAGACGGCCGACTTTCTGCGCTCGAAAGTAGCCGATATGCCCAAAACCGCCATCATCCTCGGCACAGGTCTTGGCGCTCTCGTAGACCACATGGACGACAAACTGTTCATCCCCTACTCCGAAATCCCCAACTTCCCCGTATCCACAGTCGAAGGCCACAGCGGCAACCTCATCTTCGGCACACTCGGCGGCAAGAAAGTAATCGCCATGCAGGGCCGTTTCCACTACTATGAAGGCTATGACATGAAGCAGGTGACCTTCCCCGTGCGCGTGTTCAAAGCCCTCGGCGTCGACACCCTCTTCGTCAGCAACGCCTCAGGCGGTATGAACAAGGAATTCGTTGTCGGCGATGTAATGGTCATCACTGACCACATCAACCTCTTCCCTGAAAATCCCCTCCGCGGTAAGAACTACAACGAACTCGGCACCCGCTTCCCGGCCATGACCAACGCCTATGACAAGGAACTCATCTCGCTCGCCGACACTATCGCAGCCGAGAAAAACATCCG
Organism: uncultured Muribaculaceae bacterium; assembly: GCA_947179295.1. Taxonomy (GTDB): domain Bacteria; phylum Bacteroidota; class Bacteroidia; order Bacteroidales; family Muribaculaceae; genus Duncaniella. The sequence goes on along the minus strand of CAMXAZ010000034.1, from coordinate 1,959 downwards.
CCTCATGCACGGTGTCTACGTCGGTGTTACCGGCCCGACCTTCGAAACTCCCGCCGAATATGAATACTACCGCATCATCGGCGGCGACTGCGTAGGCATGTCGACCGTTCCTGAAGTAATCGTGGCAAACCATGCAGGCATGAGAGTGTTCGGCCTCTCCGTCATCACCGACCTCGGCGGAAAAGACGTTACCCAGGTGCCCACCCACGAAGAAGTGCAGCAGGCCGCCCTCATCGCACAGCCAAAGTGCCTTGAGATCATGAAAGAACTTGTCAACCGCTTCTGATACAGCCAGCCTCTAAATTATGGAGATCTCACAACTCGGCGAATTCGGGCTGATCGACCGCCTGACCCAAGGCCTGGAAAACGTCAATGCCTCTACCGTCAAGGGGGTGGGTGACGACTGTGCCGTCATCCGCAACCACGACACAGACATACTCGTTACGACCGACCTCCTGCTTGAGGGTGTGCACTTCGACCTGACCTATGTGCCGCTGAAACACCTCGGCTACAAATCGGCCATCGTGAACTTTTCTGACGTCTACGCCATGAACGGCACTCCGCGTCAGATCACCGTTTCACTCGGCATATCCAAGCGCTTCACCGTAGAACACATTGAAGAGCTCTTTGCCGGAATCCGCCTCGCTTGCCAGATCTACGGAGTAGACCTCGTAGGAGGCGACACCACCTCTTCGCGTCAGGGACTCGTCATCTCGATCACCTGCATCGGCGAGGCGGCCGCCGACAAAGTTGTCAGCCGCTCCGGAGCCAAAGACACTGACCTGATCTGCGTTTCCGGCGATCTCGGAGCCGCCTACATGGGCCTCCAGCTTCTCGAACGTGAAAAAACCGCCTCCGCAGGCCGCCCCGACTTCATCCCTCAGTTCGAAGGCAAGGAGTATCTCGTGGAGCGCCAGCTCAAACCCGAAGCACGGCGCGACATCATCGAGCAGCTGGCCAAAGCCGGAATCGTGCCCACCGCAATGATGGACATCAGTGACGGCCTCAGCTCCGAACTGCTCCACATCTGCAAGCAGAGCGATGCCGGATGCCGCATCTACGAAGACCGCATCCCCATCGACTATCAGACCGCCATCATGGCCGAAGAGCTCGGCATGAACCTCGTCACCGCTGCCCTCAACGGCGGAGAAGATTATGAACTTCTGTTCACCGTGCCACTCCACTGCCATGATCAGATCGAGAAAATGCCCGGCGTAAAACTCATAGGCCATATAACCAAGCCCTCGCTTGGCTGCGCCATGATCACCCGCGACGGCACTGAAATACCCCTCCGTGCCCAGGGCTGGAATCCGCTGGCCGCAACCGACTCTGCACAAAACTCTGATAAAGAGGCATAAACCTCCGCATCAGAACATAGGTAGCCACTGAACATACAGAAAACCACCACGGCTTTAACTTTTATTACCATAAGCCGTCTAAACCTTAAATGGTGAGATTGTTCTAATTCAATATAGCGACATTCTCACCATTTATTTTTTTTACAGTCATGAGAAGAATCTTACAAACCCTGTCAATCGCACTGCTGACCGTCATTCTCTCCGTTCCATGCATGGAAGCCCAGAGCCGCAGCCGTGAAAGCCGTGAAGGTCGCGGAAACCGTACCGAGCGTACATCTTCTCCGCGAGGAAGCCATAAGAACAACAGCAGCAACAACCGCGGAGGGCACTCATCCTCTCACAATACTCGCCCGAACTCCTCACACCCCACCAACCGACGTCCTGATATAACCCCGGCCAACGGCGGCAACAACCATCGTCCCGACAACAACGGCCGTCCAAACGTCGGAAACGGCAACAACAACCGACCCGACAACAACGGCCACCGTCCGGGCATCGGAAACGGCAACAACAACCACCGTCCCGACAACAACGGCCGTCCAAACATCGGAAACGGCAACAACAACCGACCCGACAACAACGGCCACCGTCCGGGCATCGG
>CAMXAZ010000033.1 GCA_947179295.1 uncultured Muribaculaceae bacterium | reverse complement strand
TGGGGTTCCATAATGACTGAACAAAAGCTTAAAATTGGTCGAAAAGAGCTATAAAAAAAGTAAACACACTCTGGTTCAATTTCTGACCGGTGTCTGCCTGTCGGCCGGTCTCATATCTAAGATTGTTTGAAATGACAAATAAAATAGCAGTCATCACCCTGGGCTGTTCGAAAAACCTTGTGGATTCGGAGCGTCTGATGGTGATGCTCTCCGATGTGGGCTACGAGGTTGTCGACGCCGCCACCGAAGCCTTCATTGAAGCCGACGGATGGAAAGGAGTCGTGATAAACACTTGCGGATTCATCGGCGATGCCAAGGAAGAATCCATTAACGAGATCCTCGCCTGGTGCCAGGCCAAGACCGATGGCCGCATCGACGCGCTTTTTGTCATGGGTTGTCTCTCGCAGCGCTATGCTTCGCAGCTTCCGGCAGAAATACCGGAGGTTGACCGCTGGTATGGCAAGACCGACTGGCCTGCGCTTGCCGTAGACCTCGCGCGCCGCTCTCCGGCCACTGCGCCGTATGACCGCATCATAACCACTCCCCGCCACCATGCCTACATAAAGATAGCTGAAGGGTGCAACCGTTTCTGCGCATTCTGCGCCATCCCGTTGATAACAGGCCGCTACAAGTCGCGTCCGATTGAAGAGATCATTGCGGAAGTCCGTATGCTTGTCAGTCGCGGAGTCCGCGAGTTCAACGTCATAGCCCAGGATCTTACCAACTATGGCAAAGACCTCTACGGGAAGGTTGAGATCGCGCGGCTTGTCGATGAAATGGCGGCTGTCGAGGGCGTGGAGTGGATACGTCTGCATTATGCCTATCCGAAAGATTTTCCGCTTGAACTGCTTGACGTGATGGCCCGTCGTGACAATGTCTGCAAATATCTCGACATTGCGCTCCAGCATTGTGCCGATACGGTCCTGACCAACATGCGCCGCCACATTACCGGCGCCGAGACCCGCAGTCTTCTCGCCGAAATCCGCCGGAGAGTTCCCGGAATTCACATCCGCACCACTCTTATGGTAGGCTTTCCGGGCGAAGGCGAGGCTGAATTCGCCGAACTTCTCGATTTTGTGCGCGAACAGCGCTTTGAGCGCATGGGCGCTTTTGCCTATTGCGAGGAAGAAGACACCTTCGGCGCGCGTAATTTCGAAGACTCCATACCCCAGGAGGTCAAAGACGAGCGCCTGTCTCAGCTGATGGAACTTCAGGAGAAAATCTCGCTGGAGATTCAGGAAGCGAAAGTCGGATCGGTGATGCGCGTCGTAATTGACCGTGAAGAGCCTGAATTCTATGTAGGCCGCACGGAGTTTGACTCTCCGGAGGTCGATCCGGAAGTGCTTGTCTCCAAAATCTGCAGACTGGAGAAAGGCAGAACCTATAATGTAAAAATAACTTCGGCTCTTCCTTTTGAACTCATGGCGGAGCCTATTGCCGAAACATTGGACCCTGCATGAAATTCAGCGCCCAGATTTCCCAGGCTATCGACCGTTGTCTGACCGATGAAATCCCCTTTGTGGTTTTTGCCATGCCGGGAGAAGCTGAGGTCTGCTTCCGTGCATCCCTGCCTGACAGCCAATTCCGCTCGCCGGCTTTCCGCGACAAGGAGAGCGACAGCTTCTTTATAAATTTTTTTGATAACGATGAACCTTACACAGCAGGTGTAAGCTTCGATATGACGGAGGAGGAAGTAAATAATTTTAATGACCCCACCTATCATGCCCGGATGCTCGGCGACTCTATCCGTCCGCGGGTATCAGCCACATTCCGCGCAAGCTACCATGAAGCATTTTCTGCCGTGAAACCCCGTCTTAAGAAAGATGGCGGCAAGGTCGTTCTATCCCGTCTGCGATCACTGTTTACTAAAAAATCGCCTCGTCTGATTGCAGAAGAGTATTTTGCTCTGACTGATTCAACATTTCGCTATCTCTGCTTTACGCCTGAAACCGGTGTCTGGCTTGGTTCCACTCCTGAAGTCCTGCTTGAAAGCGACAGGGCCGCAGGTCTTATCCGCACTATGTCACTCGCCGGGACACGTCCGGCCGATGAATCAGGTGACTGGGATGAAAAAAATATACGCGAGCAGGCCATCGTGACAGACTACATCTGCCATACTCTCCGCAAAGCAGGCCTTGAAGTGGAGATCAGACCTCTGACCGAACGCCGTTTTCTTAATATAAAGCATCTCTGTACGCCGATTGACGCACGCGGAGATGTCAGCATACCGGAGTTGATGTCGGCGCTCAGCCCTACGCCCGCAGTCGCAGGCTATCCGCGCGAACGGGCAATAGGGGAGATCGGACGTGTCGAGACCCATCGCAGACATTGCTATGGCGGTTATGTCGGAGTCCGTATCGGCGGCGATTATCATGCCTTTGTCAATTTGCGCTGCGCTTTCATGGCACCTGTCATGCTGAGCGGCTCAAAGGGCTGGCTCGGCAATCTATATGCAGGAGGCGGCATCATAGCCGCTTCGCAGGAAGACGCCGAATGGCTTGAAACCGAATCAAAAACCAGAGTCCTTGCATCGGTCTTCCTCGGCGAAAACGGGCAGGAAGGCGAGGAAGGTTCACGGATCAGCAGGAGCTCTGTCTCATTTCTCTCTGACCTGCCACCTTCCGGTGATGACGCCGGCCAGCCGGTAAATTCAGCCGGATTCTAAGATGCTGGTTAAAAGTAATTTTTAAGAATCAATCCCCATCAATCATCTTTTCAGGAAAAGCAATGAAAAAAGGATCACCAGTCATTATAATTCTCATCGCAGTAATAATAGTTGTCATAGTCTCGCTGCTCCCTCTGTCAAAATGGAGCGGCGGACGCATCAAGGATTTCAGCCTTTTCAGCGATATTCTGAAAGAGGTCGGCATCATGGAGGGCGAACCTTCATATGCAACCGCTGAAAACATTGACCCCGAACTTCTGAAAGCTGAAGAAGAGGCGGAAAAGGCTCCGCAGCCGGGCGAGCCGATTGACACGATCATCTCTCCGGTAAAGCCGTCGAGAGTCGGTGATCTTGTCCGCATTGAAGACTATACCACTCTCGGCACCGGCTTTGCGAATCTGAAAAACGCCATCTCCGAGGGTCGTCTTGCCCGTGTGGCTGTGGTTGGCGACAGCTATATCGAAGGTGATATCTTTACTCAGGATCTCCGTGAACTTTTTCAGGATGCCTATGGCGGCGAGGGTGTAGGCTATGTCAACATGCACTCCGATTTCCCCGGCTTCCGCCGTTCGGTGAAGCAGGGCGGCTCCGGCTGGCAGTCTTTTTCAGCCAACAAGAAGTCAGACAAGAAATATCTTGACCTTACCGAGCAGTATTTCACTCCGAAAGGCACTGCTGTCTCCACCTATGCCGGAACATCGGCTTTCAAGCACACCGGATCGTGGTCGCGTTCACGTTTCCTTTTCATTTCGCCTGACGATATCACAATCAGTGTTAAAACTGACTCCGGTGAATGGGAAGAGCGCAATATATCGGCTTCGGAATCCGTTCAGTGTTTGGAGATCGCGCAGCCGGTCTCTGAATTCGGTCTCAAGGCATCGTCTTCTTCCCTGATAGCCCTTGGCGTGTGGCTCGACGGCACTTCGGGTGTCAGTGTCGACTGCATGTCATCACGCGGTTTCTCTGGAATAACTCTGACCAAAATCAATCCGGATCTTTGCCACGAGATGGCCGAGGTCATAAATTATGATCTTATCATTCTTGAGTTCGGCATCAATGCCATGAGTGCCGGACAGAAAGATTACAGTGTCTACTGCTCCCGCATGGTCGATGTGATAAACCATGTCAGATTCTGTTATCCTCATGCCGACATCCTTCTGATGGGTATCGGTGACCGTGGCGAGCGTCGCGGATCTCAGGTGCGCTCAATGGCGGTGGCTCCCGCCATGATTTCAGCCCAGCGTGACGCGGCGCGTCGTGCCCACTGTCTTTTCTGGGATACCCGTGAGGCTATGGGCGGCGAGGATGCAGTGGTGCAGTGGAGCTCCACCGGACTGATGAACAAAGATTATATCCATCTGACCCACAAGGGCGGGGCACGCCTTGCAGGAGAACTGTTTAATGCAATTCAACACGATCTGAAATGAAATATATCTATAGCTCTCTCTTGTCTTTGACTTTTGCGGCGCTCCCGGTGACTGTGGCGGCGCAGCAGCCGGCTGACGATCCGTCAGTCACAACTGAAATAACAGACTCTGACGAGGAGTTTGATTTGGCAGTGCGCCAGAACCCGGTTGAAATCCCTGACGAGGCCGATGACATCGACATCCCCATTCCCGGTTTTATCAAGCGTTCGGCCAATCACATTATATATAATGGCGCTGACTGGTCTAAACTCCGCGCGGCTTTTGAGGGCAGCCTCCAGGCTCCGGTCTCGATAGTCCACATTGGCGACAGCCATGTGCAGGCCGATATAAACACCGGCACCACACGCGAACTTCTGCAATATGACTTCGGTAATGCCGGGCGCGGACTGATAGCGCCTTTGCGTATATGCGGTACCAACCAGCCAAAAGACTATGTGTTTCAAAGCCGCAATTCATGGAATGCTGTCAAGCTGATGAGCCCGTCATGGGCTCAGACCGTAGGATTTACGGGCACTTCTATCCGCCCTTCAAGTTCGTCAAGCGAACTGACTATCGGAACTCTTGACACAGACGATTACAATCCTTTCACATCTGCCACCATTTTCCATAACGGCAAGCTGACCATCAAGGATGTTACGGATGAAAATGGCAATCCTGTGCATTTCAGAGCAGTTCCCTCCCGTGATTACACCCAGATAATTCTCGCATCACTTGCCACTAAGATCAACGTGTCATTCGCATCGGCCGGCGACCTTACTCTCTATGGCGCCTCTCTCTCAGGCGATCGTCCGGGGGTGTTCTATCATGCCATAGGCAATAATGGAGCCACATATGACTCCTATAACCGGATCGGTAATGTGGGCGTGGGCATAAACCCATTGCAGCCGAACCTTGTTATACTTTCGTTAGGCACCAACGAAGCTTTCGGCCGTAGAGTCGACACCGCTTCTTTTACCCGCTCGGTAGACCGGCTGGTCAAAAATATCCGGACTGCAAATCCTGATGCCCTTATTCTGCTGACAACTCCGATGGAATGTCACCGCAGTGTTTCCAAGACTCAGAAAGTCAGAGTGCGCAACAAAGCCCGCAAGGGCCGCAAGGCTACTTACAGAACTGTGACAAAGTCAACACGCAGCTATGCTGTCAATGCCAACATAGCTCCTTTGCGCCAGGCTATTCTTGACTATGGAAAGAATAACGGGATCGCGGTATATGACTGGTATGAAGTGGCCGGAGGTAGCGGAGCGAGCACATCATGGATAAACGCAAGTCTCTTTGCCAAAGACCGTGTGCACCATACCCACAAGGGCTATAACCTGCAGGGCCGGCTTATCTATGACGCTTTGATGGACGCTCTCCGCGAACAGCCTCGCAACTGATGCCGACAGACAGCTTCCCTCTTTACCTCAAAATCAGATAATAATAATTCTAACACATTATCTATTCTACTACGTTGGAATCCCTTGCTACACTGTTTGGCGATTTGCTCCAGAGATTGTCTTCGCTGCCTGAACGTCTTGAGATTGATCGGGTAGTGGATGTGTTGCGCTATGACCCCATGCAGCCTTTGCTGTTTAATACAGGGCTTTTTCTTGTGCTCTTTGTCGCATTCCTCTGCATTTACAGGCTGGTGCGCGGTGTGCGTGTGCTGAAAATGGCGCTCGTCATACTGTTTTCGCTCTATTTCTATTATAAATCTTCCGGGTTTTCGTGTCTGATTCTTCTCGGCGTGTGCGTGAGCGACTGGGTTCTCGGTCTGCTGATGGACAAGGCCGCTTCAATGCAGCGCGGTTCTGAGGCAGTGCGCAGGCTGATAGTTTTTGTCAATGTCGCTGTCAATGTGGGGATGCTGGCTTATTTCAAATATTTCAATCTGATAGCCGACACTCTGTCTCATTTTACCTCTATGGACATCCGTGTCGAAACCATATTGCTGCCTGCCGGCATTTCGTTTTTTACCTTCCGCTCGATAAGCTATATTGTCGATCTATACCGCGGGCAGCTGAAAGCCTGCCGCAATCTCCTTGACTATATATTCTTCCTTACTTTCTTTCCGCCTCTGCTCGCAGGGCCTGTGGTCAGAGCAAAAGATATGCTCCCGCAGGTCTATTCCAATCCGGTGGCAACCCGCGAGATGACATCGGAAGGCATATGGCTGATCATCACGGGTCTGATCAAGAAGGTGGTGATAGCTGATTTCATCAGCGGAAATTTTGTGGAGCGTGTTTTTGACAACCCGGCTCTTTATAGCGGGTTCGAGAATCTTATGGCCACTTTCGGCTTTACAGTCCAGCTCTATTGCGACTTTTCCGGCTACAGCGACATGGCTATCGGCATAGCCCTGCTTCTCGGATATCGTTTCATGGAGAACTTCAATGCTCCTTTCAAGGCTCAGAATCCGACTGAATTCTGGCATCGCTGGCACATCTCGCTTTCAACCTGGCTGCGTGATTATGTCTATATCCCGCTCGGAGGCAACCGTTGTTCGCGCCCGCGCATGTATTTCAATCAGTTTGCCACAATGGTAATCGGTGGCCTCTGGCATGGTGCATCGTGGATGTATGTCATCTGGGGCGCTGTCCACGGCGGACTGCTTGTGATCCACAAAATGTATAGGCGTGTGATCTCGCTTGCGACTTCTGACGCTGTAGTCACTGAGGGCGGAGAGATGGTGATGGTCAAGTCAGGACCTTCGGTATTGTCGCGGTGGATGCGTCCGGTCAATATGATCGTGACCTTTGTCATGGTCTCTCTTACCTTCATGTTTTTCCGTGCTCCGTCGATGGACGATGTGGCAATGATGTGGCATCAGATCCTGTTTGACTTTCATCTGTCTGTAGCGCCTCAGTTCGTTGAAAGCTATCTGACCATAGTCCTGCTGATGATCGGAGGATATATGATTCACATCACGCCCTCACGGATGACCCGCAGAGTTCGTTCGGCTTTTGAAGCCAGTCCGGCGTTTGTGCAGGCTGTCATCCTTGCATTGGTCATTCTTGTGGTCATCCAGGTGCGTCAGAGCGATATTGTTCCGTTTATATATCTTCAGTATTGATCCGTATGTCTATGCTGCGTTCAGCCTTGCTTTCGGCTTTCATGCTTTCGGCTTTTGTGTCCGGAAATGTTTTCGCACAGTCGCAGGCCGCCCCTGCGGCCCCGGTCACGGTTTCTCCGGCTATCTCCACTCCCGGCTCTCAGTGGCAGGGCTGTGAGGTCGGCTTTCTCGGAGACTCGATGAGCACACTTTGTGACACGACAGTCAACAAACGTTTTTATGACTACCTGCATAATCTGCTCGGTCTGACTCCTCATGTCTATGCTCGGTCGGGTTGGCAGTGGAAAAATCTTCTCGGAGAAGTCGACAAACTCAAACGCAATCATCCTGACGTTGATGCCGTGATGGTATGGGCCGGGACCAACGATTATAATCATAGCTGCCCGATCGGCGAATTTTTTACCGAATCAACGGCTCAGGTGAATGCCAACGGGAAGATCGAGACCCGCCGTTGCCGCAGCCATGTGATGTCGGATTCTACATTTTGTGGACGGATCAATCTCCTGCTGTCGAAACTGAAACAAACCTTTCCTGACCGGCAGATAATACTTCTGACTCCCATCCACCGCGGTTTCGCCCGCTTCAGCGAAAGCAATGTGCAGCCTTCCGAGCAATACTCGAATGCGCTGGGATTGTATATCGACGATTATGTGCGAACTCTCCGCGAGGCCGGGTCGGTGTGGAGCGTGCCGGTGATCGATCTCTATTCCATCAGCGGACTCTATCCGGCTGACAGCGCCCATGACTGTTATATCCAGAACCCCGAAACAGATCGTCTGCACCCCAACGCGCTCGGCCACTTCCGCCTTGCCCGCACACTCCAGTATCAACTGTTATCCCTCCCTGCAAAATTTTAATCAGGCAGACCCCGCGAGTCGGATTTGGAAGATATCTTGATGGCAAGACGGCCAATTATAGTCGACACAGGTGGTTTCTGACTCTTTGATGGTAGTTTGGATGAAAAATTGCCGGGAATTTTAGTCAGGTTCTGAAAAAATAGTGTAACTTTGGGTTGTAAAAATTCTAACCCCCTAACACCACGTAAAACTATGTTCAGACCTGAAGACATTGAACTATTGAAAAACAAAGGAATAACAGAAGCCGAAGTCGAGGCGCAGCTCAAGCGTTTCGTCACCGGCTTTCCCTATCTGCAGATAAGCGATGCCGCCCGTGTAGGAGCCGGCATTTTCCGTCTTGACGAAGGAGAGATCGATGCCGCTCTCGACCGCTGGCATGAATATCTCGCACACGGCGGAGAAGTCTGCAAGTTTGTGCCTGCATCAGGCGCAGCTTCCCGAATGTTCAAAGCGCTGTTCGAATACGTCGACGGTGGAACCGATGAACTTAAAGATGGTTCTCCGGTAGCCGCATTGCTTGCGAATGTCGACAAATTGCCTTTCCTTCCCGAACTTCGCGCGACTGTGGAGCGCCTCTATGGCAAGACCCTTGACGAGATGCTGGCAGAAGGGCGTAACCGCGATATAATCGCCGCTATCGTAAATTCCGAAGGCATGAACTACGGCGGACTCCCCAAAGGACTTCTTAAGTTCCACACCTATGCCGACGGATCTCGCACTCCGATCGAAGAACACCTTACCGAGGGCGCACAGACAGCCGCCAATTCCAAAGGCATTGTCAATCTCCACTTCACCGTCTCTTCCAATCACCGCAAGCTGTTTGAAGAAAAACTTGCCGAAGTCATTCCCGCCACAGAGAAGCGTATGGGAGTGAAGTTCAATGTCAGCATGAGCGAACAGAAGCCATCAACCGATACAATCGCAGTCAACCCTGACAACACTCCGTTTGTTGAAGACGGACACCTCCTTTTCCGTCCCGGTGGCCACGGTGCTCTGATCCAGAACCTCAACGATATCGAATCGGCAGTGGTATTCATCAAAAATATCGACAATGTGGTGCCTGACTCGAAGAGAGCCGATACCATCCGTTACAAAGAAGTGCTCGGCGGCCTTCTCCTTGAAGTTCATGACCAGATAGAAGAAGACCTTCTTGCTATTGACCAGAAGCTCTACACCTCGGATGATATCAAACGTATGCTTGACTATCTCAACAACGTGCTCAACGTCCGCGATGCCAAACTCGAAGGTATGGATGACGATGCAGTGGTGGAGTATATCAAGGCCAAACTTAACCGTCCGCTGCGTGTCTGCGGCATGGTGCGCAACGAAGGCGAACCCGGCGGAGGTCCGTTCATTGCCCGCAACCCCGACGGCTCGACCTCTCCGCAGATCCTCGAAAGCAACCAGGTAGACCCGAACAACGAAGCCTATATGAAGATGATGGCATCGGCTACACACTTCAATCCCGTTGACCTTGTCTGCTACATCAAAGACATCCACGGGAAGAAGTTTGATCTTCCCTCTTATGTCGATCCCGCCACAGGCTTCATCTCGTCAAAGTCAAGCCACGGCAAGGAACTCCGCGCGATGGAACTTCCCGGCCTTTGGAACGGCGCCATGAGCGATTGGAACACAGTGTTTGTCGAAGTGCCCATCTCGACATTCAATCCTGTCAAGACAGTCAACGATCTTCTCCGTCCCGCTCATCAGAACTGATGTGAAACAAATATTTCCGTCCGGCTCCGCAGCTTTCAGCAGCAGTTGCGGAGCCGGATGAGAATTTTGCAAAATCCTTATCCCTCTCTCGCTTGTTATAAAACCAAATTCACAATCAGCCTCACTCTACAAAAAGAATATTATGAGCAAGAGAGATGAAATAAAGAAGATCTGGCTTGAGTGCTTCCAGGACCCCAGACCATATGTCGACATGTATTTCGATCAGGTCTATCGTGATGACGAGGCGCTTTTGCTGTGCGATCAGTCTGACGCCCCGGTGAGCAGTCTGATGCTCCAGCGTTACCTCATGTCATTCCACGGCTCGGAGCCCTCCGTAAGCTATATAGCCGGAGCCGCCACACGGCGCGCACGGCGCGGGCAGGGATTCATGTCGCAGCTGATGCAGATGGCCCTTGAAGAGTCAGCTTCGCGCGGCGATATGCTGTGCACGTTGATTCCGGCCAGTGAGGCTCTTTATTTCTTCTATCGCAGATACGGATTCTCGACTGTGTTTTTCACCAAGGAACAGAGGTTCACAGCTTTCCACTCATTTCCGGTGAGCGGCGAATATCATCTTTTCCCTGAAGAGACGAGCGATGAGGTCTGGTGTGCTTTCGACCGTTTTCAGCATCAGCGTAAATGCTATGTGCTTCATTCAAAACGCGATTTCTACAATATTCTATCCGATCTGAAGTCAGACGGCGGAAGTTTTGTGGTCATGGCCCGCGACGATGAAGACCGTGGTAGCCAGATAGTCTCGATGGCCTGGGGTGTGGTTTCCGATGGCTTGCTGCTGGTGAAAGATGTGATGGGAGAGGACGCTGACAGCCGTGCGGCCGCACTGCGTCAGTTGCGCTGCCTCTACGCCGATACTCCGGTGTTACTTCTCGGTCATCCCGACGACTCGATGGGCGGCCGTCTGATGCCTCGCGGAATGGGGCGCCTGGTCAATGTGGAGAAAGCGCTGTCAGCCATCGCTTCGGCAGACCCCGGATTTTCATGCAGCATACGGGTCAGCGACCGATTGCTGCCTGATTATAACTCGCATACTTTCATTATAAAAAAGGGCACATGTGTGACCGATGATTCTTACAGTGGTAAACTTGATTTCGATGTGACAGTCGAAGTACTCACAGACATCATCTTCAGTTCATCGGCCATAGGCTCAATAATACGTTTCCCCTCGGTCCGTCCTATGATAAGCCTGATGCTTGACTGACGGCATTTTAGAAAAAAATTAAAACAGAAACAACAGATATGATCATCAATTCAGCCCGTTTTGTAGTCTCGAACCCCACGGTAGGCAAATGTCCGGCCGACACACGTCATGAATATGCCTTTATAGGCCGAAGCAATGTCGGCAAATCGTCTCTGATCAATATGCTTGCGGGCAACAGAAGTCTTGCCAAGACATCATCGACTCCGGGAAAGACAATGCTGATCAACCACTTTCTGGTCAATGACAGCTGGTATATAGTCGATCTTCCCGGCTATGGCTTCGCACAGCGTGGCAAATCGCAGAGAGAGCAGCTGGAAAAAATGATCAGAGGCTACATTCTTAACCGCGCCCAGATGACAAATCTGTTTGTACTGATCGACTCCCGCCATAAGCCTATGAAGATCGACCTCGAATTTTTCAACTGGCTCGGTGAAAACGGAGTGCCTTTTGCCATCGTGTTTACGAAGCTCGACAAGCTCGGTACGCAGGCCGGCAGACGGAATGTTGAGGAATACTGCCGCATTTTGCTGGAGACATGGGAAGAACTGCCTCCGGTGTTCCTGACGTCAAGCGAAACCGGCCGCGGGCGAGATGAATTGCTCGATTATATCGAGCAACTTAACAGTCTTCCGGTCGGATCTGACACCGTGGAGTGAACCCCGAAGCCCTCCCGGATGTTAAATATACAAAATTAAAATCTTTTGATTATGGATAAGAAAAACGCACAGAAACCGGGAGTAAAACCTGCCGAAGAATACCGTGGAGTGGATGTCAATGTGTCAGACAATGATAAGGTCACTCCGGAAATGGTCAAGAAAGATGTCAAGGAGCTGAACAATAATCCGCGTAACGACGATATGGACGATATGTAGCCCTGTGGCCTCTGGAAGAGATATTGCAAATAAAAGCGATTTTTCGTAACTTTGTAAGTTAGTAGAAAAATCGCTTTTTGATTGTTGTATGAGACAGATTTTAGCCGCATCTTTTTGCCTTGTCGCAGCAGCCCGGATGTTCGGGCAGCCGCTCTGGACCGGTAATATCTCCGAAGTTGTCAGAGTGGAGGCCTCTTCGGCATCCGGTCTTGAAGGCGTCTATGTGCTTGACGGCCTTTCGGGGGTCTCGGTGTCCTGCCGGACAACGGAGGAAGAAGCTCCGGCCATTCGCTGGTATCGCTATTCCTCTCTTGGCGGCGGTTATGCCGAAGAACTTTCCGATGTCAGGGTAGACGGCGCATCGTCTGTGCTCACAAAGATCGAAAGCGACATGGGCTATATAGTCGAATATCCTGACGGCCGCAGGGAATGCTTCTGGGTCATAGACTATACCCGCCATCCGTTTTCATTGACTTCGATCGTGCCATCGGCCGAACGTGATTGCCAGCGGATAGCCCTTGATGTGATCGGGATGGGAGAGGAGATGGCCTACTATGGCATCAACGGCCGGCGTTTCACGCTTGACCGGGAAATCCGCCTCAGCTACCATACCCTTACGCCCGATGAAGAATCTATGATGTTCCGCCAGGCGGAAACTGCGGTAAATTTTGCGTCACTTCCGTCAGTAATGCGTGCGCCGGCTCCGCTTTGTGCTACGGAATTTACTGTTGAGGGCGACCGTTTCCTGCGCGCATGGGGCCATGCCGAAGAATTTACAAGCGGATCGGTAGAGCCATATGCGGTCAGCGCTCTGACAAAGGTTAGCCAGAATGTCCGTAATGCAGACAATGAAGTTGCCCAGGATCCGTCAGGAGCGTCGTTCGGCGGATCGGCTCCGTGTGAACTGGAATTTGAGGCCGCTGTGACTGACGGCGCGTTGTTTCATGAATGGCAGTTTTCGCGCTATCCGGAATTCGATGATGTCAGTCTGCGAATGCAGGAACTGAATTTTTCATATACGTTCAATGAAGAAGGCGTTACCTATCTTCGTTTTGTCTGTGCCAACTCCGACGGCTCATGTGAATATACCGGCGAAGTCTACACCGTCTCCATAGGCGCATCAATGCTGAAATGCCCCAATGCTTTCTCTCCAAACGGCGACGGGGTGAATGACGAGTGGAAGGTAAGCTATTCGAGCCTTGTCTCTTTCGAGTGTCACATATTTGACCGCTACGGACATGAAATGACGTCGTTTACCGATCCTTCGCACGGATGGGACGGGAAATACAAAGGCAAGTCTGTTCCCCCCGGTGCATATTTCTATGTTATCAAGGCCAAAGGCTCTGATGGCAAGAGCTATGAACTTTCGGGCGACATAAACATTGTTAACTACAAGTGAGCACACAAAAAATGCTCATGCTGATATAAGACACAATACGAACAATTCTTTTACTCCATATCCTATGAACAATAATAAGAAACTGATATTATATTCGTCAGTCGGTCTCACGCTTCTGGCGCTTGTCGCATCATCCGAGCGGATTGCCGCAGTGACCTCTTCTCCTGAAACTCCGGTAGAGACTCAGACTGCTGAATTCTCGACCGTAGTAAATCCGTCCATTCCGTCATCTGTGACATTTGCCGGAAAGAAAGTGGATCTTGATCCGACCCATATGTGGGAGCGGCTTGACCGGGAACTTACAGCCATGACCTATACCCACGGGAATACGTTGCTCGGCATAAAACGTGCAAACCGTTACTTCCCTGTGTTGGCTCCGATATTGAAGAAGAATGGCATTCCGTCTGACATGATCTATCTCGCGGTCATCGAAAGCACCCTCAATCCGCGGGCCCTTTCGCCGGCAAAAGCCGGAGGTCTGTGGCAGCTGATGCCTGCAACCGGCAAAGAATACGGACTTGAGGTCAACGAAGATGTGGATGAACGCTATGATCCCGTCAAGGCAACCGAGGCGGCTTCGCGCTATCTGAAAAACGCTTATGCCAAATATGGCAACTGGGAGTCTGTGGCGGCAAGCTACAACGGAGGCATGGCACGCATTTCAAAGGAACTCGGATCGCAGCAGGTCGATTCTGCATATGATCTCTATCTTGCCGACGAGACCATGCGCTATATCTTCCGTATGCTCGCCATGAAACTTATAATGGAAAACCCATCGGCTTATGGCTTCAATCTGACTGCCGACCAGCTCTATCAACCTATCGAATACAAAGTGGTGGAGGTTAATACTCCTGTCGACGACTGGGCTGCATGGGCTAAAAAACAGGGTATAGACTATCTCACTCTGCGTGAGCACAATCCGTGGATTCGTTCAAAAACTCTTCCGAACAAAAGCGGAAAGACATATAAGGTCAATATACCCACCCGCGATTCTCTTTCACGCTCACGCCAGAAAGTCAAAGTCTACAATCCGGCGTGGGTGGTGGCAGACTGACACAGGGCTCCACACTTTACTGACTGACCTGCCGTATTTGTAAACAACAGAAATGAGCACAGAAAACAATAACGAAACAACAGAAAATAAGCCGGACCGCGCTTCAGCATCCTCTTTGAGTGTGCTCGGAGCGCGTGTCCACAATCTGAAAAACATAGATGTCGATATCCCCCATAATTCTCTTGCGGTCATCACCGGACTAAGCGGAAGCGGGAAATCGTCATTGGCCTTCGACACTATTTTTGCCGAAGGCCAGCGCCGTTACATAGAAACTTTCTCGGCCTATGCCAGAAACATGCTCGGCAATCTCGAACGTCCTGACGTTGACAAAATCACAGGTCTCAGCCCGGTGATAGCCATCGAGCAGAAGACCGTCAACCGGAATCCGCGAAGCACCATAGGCACAACAACCGAAGTCTATGACTTTCTCCGTCTGCTCTATTCAAGGGTGGGGACGGCGGTAAGCTATGTCACCGGCGAACCGATGATAAAATATACCAGGGAACAGATTGTCAATCTGATCCTACAACGCTATGACGGGCACAAGGTCTACATACTCGCGCCTTTGGTAAAGAACCGCAAGGGGCATTACAAGGAACTATTCGAGCAATTGCGCAAGAAGGGCTTTCTGACAGTGCGCGTAGACGGAGAACTCCGCGATCTGACGCTCAACATGATGCTTGACCGCTACAAGAACCATGATATAGAGCTTGTGATCGACCGTCTGAAAGTCTCGGCCAAAGATCTGACCCGGCTTGAATCAACCGTCGCCGACGCCCTGCGCCAGGGTGAGCGCCAGGTGATGATCTATGACGTCGATGATGACCGTGCGGCCTATTTCTCGCAGACTCTCATGGACCCGGCCAGCGGAATCTCATACCGCGAGCCTGCGCCCCACAACTTTTCATTCAACTCTCCGCTCGGAGCCTGCCCATGCTGCAAGGGGCTTGGCTATGTCAATATAGTAGACCGCAACAAAATCATCCCCAATCCGGCGCTATCGATCCATGAAGGAGCCGTGTTGCCGCTCGGCAAGTACAAGAATTCCGTGATATTCTGGCAGATCGATGCCATATGCAAGAAATACGGCTGTACAATAAAGACTCCGGTCAAAGATCTGCCGGAGGAGGCCGTAGGCGAGATTCTTAACGGCACCAACGAGCGTCTTGTCATCGAAAACGACACGATGGCCACATATAACTATTTCAATACCTATGAAGGCCTGGTGAAGTATATCGAGATGCAGCAGGGAGATGATGCCTCCGCGGCAGCCCGCAAGTGGAGCGAAGGCTTCTTCTCACGGGCGGAATGCCCGGAGTGCAAGGGCGACCGTCTGAACCGGGAGGCGCTCCACTTCTTCGTAGACGGAAAGAATATAGCCCAGCTCTGCCGCCTTGACATCTCGGATCTCTATGAATGGTCAAAGGACGTCGAGTCGAGGCTGTCGCCGACCCAGGCTATAATAGCGCGAGAGATCATGAAGGAGATCAGGTCAAGACTGAAATTCCTTGTGGATGTAGGCCTGGACTATCTGCAGCTCAACCGCGCTTCTGCCACGCTTTCAGGAGGTGAAAGCCAGCGCATCAGACTTGCCACACAGCTTGGATCACAGCTTGTGAATGTGCTTTACATTCTTGACGAACCGTCAATCGGACTTCACCAGCGTGACAACCGACGGCTGATCGACTCGCTCAAGCAGCTTCGAGATGCGTCAAATTCCATCCTCGTAGTGGAGCATGACAAGGATATCATGCTTGATGCCGACTATATAGTGGACATCGGTCCGAAGGCCGGCCGAAAAGGTGGTGAGGTGGTGTTTGCCGGAACTCCGGCAGAGATGCTCTCGAAAGACACTCTTACGGCAAACTATCTTAACGGCAAACTGTCGATACCACTCAGAGACAAGCCCAGGAAGGGCAACGGACAGAAACTCGTGTTGCGTGGAGCCAAAGGCAACAACCTCAAGGATGTCACGCTTACGCTTCCGCTCGGCCGGTTTATCTGTGTGTCAGGAGTTTCAGGCAGTGGGAAATCCTCGCTGATCAATTCAACGCTGCAGCCCATCCTCAGTCAGAAATTCTTCCGTTCGCAGACGGCACCGCTGCCCTATGACAAAATTGAAGGAATTGAAAATATCGACAAGGTAGTCACTGTCGATCAGTCACCTTTGGGAAAATCTCCACGTTCGAATCCCGCCACATATACAGGAGTGTTCACGGCCATACGCGATCTCTATGCATCGCTGTCAGAAGCCAAGATCAGAGGCTACCGTCCGGGTCGCTTCTCTTTCAATGTGGCCGGCGGACGTTGTGAGACTTGCTCCGGAAACGGCTACAAGACTATTGAGATGAACTTCCTTCCGGATGTGCTCGTGCCGTGCGAGACCTGCGGGGGCAAACGCTACAACCGCGAGACTCTTGAAGTGCGATTCAAAGGGAAGTCAATCGCCGATGTCCTTGACATGACCATAAATCAGGCGGTAGAATTTTTTGCCGGAATCCCTGCCATACTGAACAAGATCCAGGTGTTGCACGATATAGGCCTCGGCTATATCAAGCTCGGTCAGCCGTCATCCACGCTGTCGGGCGGTGAAAATCAGCGCGTGAAACTTGCCACCGAGCTTTCACGCCGTGACACCGGGAAGACTCTTTTCATCCTCGACGAACCTACCACAGGTCTGCATTTCGACGACATAAGAGTGCTGCTGTCGGTGCTCAACAGGCTTGTAGACAAAGGGAATACCGTTCTTGTCATCGAACACAATCTCGATGTGATCTGTGCGGCCGACCATGTTATCGACATGGGGCCCGGAGGAGGGAAAAACGGAGGCCATATAATTACCACCGGCACTCCTGCGCAGGTTGCAAAGACTGATTCACCGACGGCGCCTTTTATCCGCGAGGTGCTTGAAGGAGCGCAAAATATCCGGCCTGACAGCAAAGCCTAACAGCGTTGAAGCGGTTTGATCCGCTGACGGGCCGCCCGTTTGCGTTCCTGTCGGATCAGTCTGCGCATACGGCGGTTCAGGATGGGGCGCTCTTCCTCTTCTGGCTCCGTTAGCTCTGATTCAAAAGGTGTTGTATCGCCGTTATCTTCCGTCAGCTTGCCGGCTTTGTCTTTGCCGGTGGGTGCGGCTGCCGGCTGTTCGGATTTGCGTCTTGATGAAATTTCTCTGGCGCGTTGAGATCGTCTGATGGCTTTGTCGATTTCGGGGCGAAGCAGGCTGAACATCAGCAGAACGGACGGATCTGTATATTCTGCCGGTTCAGCTCCGCGGGTGATGTAGGAGTCTACAGTCGAGATAGCTTCCTCGATTAATGACGGACGGTTCAGACTGAATGAGAATCTGATGCGGTCGCAGATTTCAGAATAGAATTTTCTTGAGACGGGCAGTGATGGCTTTTTCATAGTGCGGATTGTTTTTTTGCGCAAATTTAGCGTATGAAAAAGCCGTTTTGGTGCGATAATGCGGGAAGGCAAAAAAATAATCACCGGCATCCTTGTCGGTGCCTTTGTAGAAAGGCTCTGTCGGGGGATGCCGGTGATCAGACTTCCTGTGAGAAGTGGGAGAATGAGCTTTTAGCGCTGGGCGTGGTAGGGGAATACCTTGATTTTGCCGTTGTCAATATAGTAGGCTGAATTGGAATCATTGGCATTCTGCTGCTGGGTTGCATTGGTGTTCGGCTTGTTGCCGCGCATATTGTGTCTGCGGTCACCTTTTTTGCCGTTTTTATGCTTGGCCTGTGCCATTTTGCCGTGACGGGGGCCACCCTTGAATGCCTGATCTACATAGTTGTTTTCAAGGAACTGCACATATTGTTCAGGTGTCAGGATGTTCTTTACCTTGGCAAGATAATCGCGGCGGTTCTGGATCATTTCCTGTCGCTTTTCAGCCCGTTTGGCCTGCTTTTCTGCTTTGGCCTGAGCTTTGTCTTTTTTCTCTGCTTTATCTTTGCAGCAGTCTTTCTTTGGAGCGATGGACTGGAGCTCGGTTTTCTGCTGTTCCGTCAGGTTCAGGCTTTCGAATGGATTCGGGCGGACAGCTTTGTTAGCTTTGCCTGCTTTGGTGCATTCGGTCTTGGTGTTGTTGCATGTCTGAGTGTTTGCGGGCGACTGTGCGACGGCGGTAATGCCTAAGGTTGATGCCAGGAGGATTGCTACGCTTAAAAGGGTCTTTTTCATTGTTGTCTTATTTATTATTATTGTTTTGTCTATCTTAAGAGGCCGTTTTTTTACAACATCTAAATGCTGTTGCCGGCCAATCGTTTTTTTGTGCGATTTATTCTTATGACAACTGTGACCGGATATGGTTTAATGCGTAATTGCTTGATTTAACAAAGTTTGTAACAATGGTTAAATTCTATGTGGATATGGCTTCGGATTCGGAATTGTCGAAGAGAAACGGTGTATTGGTCGAGAGTTATTTGACATTTAAGCGGAAAAATGCTAATTTTGCACTTGTATAGCCTCAATTGGCAGAAAATTTATTTTAATTAGCATGAAAACGATAGGTAAATTACTATTTATAAGCTCGTTGGCTCTTACAGCATCATGCGGGAGCGGCAATAAATGGCATCTTGAAGGACGTATTGACGGACTTGGCGAAAATGATCTTGTTGTGCTTGAAGGCAATAACCAGGGTTACTGGTATCCGATGGACACTATCGAGGTCAAAGGAAACGGATCGTTCAGCTACAGCCGTGACGCGCAAGGCTACCCCGATATTTATCGTCTGCGGATAGGGGAGAAGTCTCTCTATTTCCCGATTGACAGCATCGAGACTCTCAAAATCACAGCCCAGGCTCCTGATATCGATGCGAACCACAGTCTTTCAGGCACTCCTCAGGCTGCGAATCTCGAACACGTCGACAGTCTGCTCAGAGCGGAAACAGCGGCCGGCAATGTGCAGTCCGTCACCTCTAATGCAGAGCTCAAGCGCGAACTCGGCAAGATGATTCTCGCCGATCCTGCCGGCATAGTACCTTATTATATTATAAGCAAGCGGGTGGGCGGTCAGCCTCTGTTCAACCCGGCCGTTAAGGAAGACCTGCGCATAATCGGCGCTGTGGCCAATGCGTTCAACGAGCAGCGTCCGTCAGATCCGCGCACAACTTATCTGCGTAATCTTTTCATCAGCAACCGTCCGAAATCAGGCAAAGTCAATGAAGATAATGTGGCGTATGCGAATGAAGTCCGCGCATTTGACATCAACCTGTTCGACAACGAGGGTAAGAAGCATTCACTGCTTGATCTCACATCGAAGGGCAATGTGGTCATTCTGAATTTCACCGCCTACACAGCCGAAGATTCGCCTGCGTTCAACGTGATGCTCAACAATGTCTATCAGAAATATCATCAGCAGGGACTTGAAATATTCCAGGTGGCATTTGACAGCGATGAATATGCCTGGAAGCAGACTGCAAAGAACCTGCCCTGGATCACGGTGCTCAACGGCGCTGCTGACGGCGACAAGGCTCTCCGTGACTACAATGTCGGCTCTCTGCCCGCGGTGTTTATTTTTGACCGCAACGGAGACGTGGTAGAGCGTGTGACAGACATGAGTACCCTTGATTCTTCAGTGGCCCGCCGCCTCTGAACGAATAATGACTCTGACACTTAGAAACGTATAGCGACATATAGCGACTGGGTTGAAAACATTTTATCGGATTCTGCGCTTTATTCTTGTAATAATATTAGTATTGCCGGTGGCAGTACCGCTGATTCTGTATGTAGCCCTCAGTCTCCCGTCGGTCCAGGGCAGCATTGCCCGGACAGCAGAAAAAGAACTCACCGGACTTCTGGGAACAGAAGTTTCGGTGGGTTCGGTGTCTATAGCACCTTTCAACCGTGTGGTACTCTCTGATGTAGGCGTGAAAGATCCGGAAGGGGAGACGGCGTTGCAGATCGGCCATCTTGGTGCCGGAATCAAGCTTTTTGAAGGACTGTGGAACCGCCGTATTGTAATCACATATGTAGAGATCATAGACCTTGATCTGAATCTTTACCGCCGGTCGCGTCAGACACCGCTTAATATCCAGCCGATCATTGACAGGTTTAAAAAGGATGAAGACAACGGCCCGTCGAAGTTTGATCTGGCCGTGAATCTGCTTGTCATCCGCCGTTCCGGTCTAAGTTATGATGTGCGTGATGCGGTGCCTGCCGACTCCGGACGTTTTGACCCGGCTCACATAAAAGTAGAAGGTCTGAGAGCCGACCTCTGTGCACCAAGGATTTCTGACAGCCGGATTGAAGTGGAAATCAAACGCATGGCGGCGGCTGAAAAGTGCGGACTTACGCTGAAAGAACTGAGAGCCGATGTTTTGGCAGACAAGGAAAATCTGACAATTGAAAATCTGGCTGTCGAACTGAACAACTCCCGCCTTGCTCTTAATGATCTGACGCTTCAGTCGCCTCTTGGCGGAGGTTTTGACTTGGAGAACGCGCTGCGTTCGCCTGTGGAGACTCTGTCTGAGACCTACCTGACACTGTCTGATCTCAGCCCGTTTGTCAGAGGTGTTGAAGATATTGATGTCAGGGTAGATATAGAGATTGAGGCTTCAGGCCGGGCTGACAGCATCAGTCTGGATCATTTTGATCTTTATATTCCTGAAAGTCAGGCTCGGCTGAGCGCCCACGGCATCATCGAAGGGCTTCCCCATGCCAAAGACTCTCTGTCAGTGGCTCTCCGCAGGCTCAATGTAATGGCTTCCGTGCCCAAGGCTCTTGACTATCTGTCAAAACCAGCCAGCCCGCTTCATCATCTTCACGGCAAACTTGCGGCTCTGGCTCCGTTGGGCGATATAAATCTGCTTGGCGATCTATCGCTTGCTCCGCAGTCAATAGACTTTAACGGAGCTCTGGACACCGATTGCGGAAACATCGACATTGATTGCGGGATATTCAAGAATGGAGTAGGCGGACCGCTTGAGATAGACGGTGTGATATCTTCAGTGGCCTTTATGCCATCCGAACTTCACAAGTCATTAGCCCCTTTGAGCAATATTGCATTTGATGCAAAGGCCGATCTTGTCATTTCGGGCAGCCGCAATATAAAGGGCATAGCAGAGCTGTCGGTCCCGGAACTGACATGGAATGGCTCGGATTTTACAGATCTTAATGCAAATGCCGATTTTCGTGGCAACAGTGTTGATGCGACTGTAAGATCAACTTCTCCGGCGCTTGATTTCTCGGCCTCAGGCGGCGCTGAACTGAGCGGAACAATGCCTCTGACTGAGCTCTATGCGCAGGTCAACAACATTTCGCTCGATCCATTTGTGAAAGGCGGCAGGCTTAAAGGTGATCTTTCATTTGAATTCGACGGATCTGTGCGTGGCCGCAATCCGGATATGATCAACGGATGGATAAAAGTGTCGGATTTCAGATTCTCAGGCCGTAATGACAAAACACTTTCGATTCCACGACTTGAGCTGGATGCCACTACTGGCGATTCGGCAAGAAGCATCATTCTGCGCAGTCCGCAGGTCGATGCGGATCTGTCGGGCCATTTCAGTCTCAGGAATATCGCCAATGATGTCAAGGCGGTTATAGCAAAGGTCTACCCGGCTCTTTTGCCTGCTGACAGCTGTCGGGAAATATCTGCATTCCATTATGATCTTGATCTTAGGATTAAGGAAGACTCCACAATAAGCAGGTTCCTGGGACTTCCGGCAGACATAATATATCCCGTTGCTGTCCGTTCGTTCGGACAGGGAGGCGAGACGGCCTCGATAGGGCTTGATATTGACGCCCCGTATCTGCGCAACAAGGACAAGCTTATCGAGGGAACAAGGCTGTCAGTGATGCTTGATGCTATCAGCAAGCGCTCTGACGTGACAGCCCATACATCTTTTCCGACCAAAAACGGAATGCTTGATCTCCGGATTGGGTCAGAAGGTTCAGTCGATTCTCTCGGCACTTCGATTGTCTGGAAAATCGACCGGGAGGAAGACTATCACGGCAATTTTGATTTCGCCACATTGTTCAGCCGCAGTGAAGACAGCAAAGATCTGCTGACTGATATTTCAGTTGCGACATCGCAGATGGTGTTCAACGATTCATCCTGGACAGTGAATCCGGCATCGGTTCATGTCGTGCCCGGCAGAATCTCAGTCGAGGGGCTCGGCGGCCATAGAGCCGGACAGTCTCTGGATATTCATGGCGTGGCGTCGGCTGATTCTATTGACCGTCTGATAGTTGACCTTGATGCCATAGACATCGATTATATATTCGACTCTCTGAATATGAGCGATGCCGTTCAGTTCGGAGGCAGGGCCACCGGCAGTTTCTATGGCATGAGGCTCCTGTCGGGTGATCCGGTGCTCTATACACCCCGCCTTAAAGTCGAGGGCCTGAAGTATAACGGCTGTGTGATGGGCGATGGAGACATCCGCAGCTATTGGGACAATGGAAACAAGGCCGTCCGTATCATGGCGGAGATTGTTGGCGACGGAGGCTCAAAATCGGAGGTCGACGGAGTTATCAAGCCGATGAGCTCAGAACTGGATTTTACGTTCAAGGCAGATCGGGCGCCGGTCGGATTCATGGAGCCTTTCATGGCTGCTTTTACCTCGAAAGTCACCGGAGAGGTCAGTGGCGAGGCCCGGCTTTACGGAACTTTCAAGGATCTGGACCTGTATGGCGATATCTTTGCCAAAGATCTCAGTCTGAAACTTGATTTTACGAATACGACTTACACCACCACTGACAGTGTGCACCTGCGTCCGGGCATGATCAGCTTCGACAATGTGCGTCTGACAGACCGCAACGGCAAGACTGCAAAGCTTAACGGCTATGTGGCCCACAAATACTTCCATGATCCGACATTCCGTTTCGATATCACCGATGCCCGTGATTTCCTGGTCTATGACATCAATGAAAATCAGACGGAAGATCCGTGGTTCGGGCTTATCTACGGCAACGGCAAGGCCTCGGTAAGCGGAGTGCCGGGACGGGTTGATATAAATGTGGCTATGTCTACAGCCGAGCAGTCGACATTCACATTCGTCATGAGTGATGCGGAGCAGGCCATCGACTATCAGTTCATCACCCTGCGTGACAAAAACAAAGCCTACAAGGATTCCATCGCCGCCCTTGATCCCACGCCGCTGATAGTCCGTCAGCTGCGCGAGCGCATACGCCGGCAGGAAGAGCAGACATCGTCAGACTATGCCATGACCTTCGACGTGGGCATCAATCCGTCAATGGCTGTGAATCTTATTATGGACCCGGTGGGCGGTGACAAGATCACGGCTTATGGCAGCGGGCAGTTGCGCATGTCCTACAATAGTTCTGACGGCGATCTGCGCATGTATGGCGACTATAAGATCAACCACGGCACATATAATTTCACTTTGCAGGACCTCATCATCAAGGAATTCAAAATACGGGAAGGCAGCAAGATCACCTTCCTCGGCGATCCTTACAGCGCTCTGCTTGACATCACGGCCTCTTACTCTGTCAATGCCAATCTCAGCGATCTTGACGAATCTTTCCTTGAAGACCGCGAACTGAACCGCACGAGTGTGCCTGTCGATGCGCTGATGATGGTGCGGGGTGACATCCGTCAGCCGGAAATCTCCTTTGACCTGGACTTCCCGACGCTGACCCGTGACACCTACCGGAAGGTCCGTTCCATCGTGTCGACCGAAGACATGATGAACCGCCAGATCATCTATCTGCTTGCTCTCAACAAATTCTATACGCCTGACTATATGACGGCCACCCACGGCAATGAACTGGTGTCAGTCGCATCCTCGACCATCTCTTCGCGTCTCAGCTCGATGCTCGGTCAGCTGAGTGACAACTGGAGCATAGCACCGGCCATCCGCAGCGACCGCGGAGACTTCTCGGACGTGGAAGTCGAAGTGGCTTTGTCAAGCCATCTGCTCAACAACCGCCTGCTCCTCAACGGCAACTTCGGCTATCGTGACAATTCGATGAACAACAACAGCTTCATCGGAGATTTTGACATACGCTATCTGCTTAACCGTGCGGGCACCATACAACTTAAGGCCTATAACCGATATAACGATCAGAACTATTATCTCAAGAGTGCTCTGACCACCCAGGGCGTGGGTATAGTGTTCAAACGCGATTTCGACAACATCTTCTCCTTCCTGAAACCCAAAAAGAAGGCAAAGAAAAAAGACCGGGAGGCTGATCAGTCAGATTCTCCGGCTCCTGCCGATGCGGCGAAAAAGGAGGAATCGGATTCTGAAAAAAGCGGGGAATAGGTGTAACTAAATCTCCGCTTTTATCGTCTAATTAGCATAGCACGGCATAAGATTGCACTGAAAGTCATATAAAAGAATCACAATAATCACATTTATGAGAAAAAGTATCATTTCACTGGCTCTGTTTGCCGCAGGTTCGCTTGGCATGGCGGCAGCGCCGTTGTGGCTCCGGAATGTTGCCATATCTCCGGACGGCACGACGATTGCCTTTACGTATAAAGGCAATATATTTACCGTCCCTGCAAAAGGCGGCGATGCCCGGCAGCTGACCTCAGGAGGCAGTTACAATTCATTGCCGGTCTGGAGCCCGGACGGCAAGAAGATCGCATTCAACAGTGACCGTGAGGGCTCGCTGGACATTTTTGTGGTCGACAGCAAAGGCGGCGTTCCCAAACGTCTGACTACCCATTCTGGCAATGAGACTCCGCTTGCGTTCAAAGACAACAGCCATGTGGTGTTCAGCACAAGTGATATGCCTTCGGCAAGCGCGGCTCAGGCCTCGTTTACACAGCAGGTCTACACGGTAGGGATTGACGGCGGCCGTCCTGAAATGATGGTATCACTGACCATGCCGGCACTTAGTATCAACCGCGACGGACGTGTGCTCTATCAGGACCGCAAAGGAGTAGAGAATATCTGGAGAAAGCATGAGCGTTCGTCCGGAACGGCTGATATATGGCTCATGGACAAGGACGGCAAGCATACCAAACTTACTGATTTCAACGGACATGACATGAATCCCGTCTGGTCAAATGACGGACAGTTCTATTTCATCAGCGAGGAAGACGGAACTCTAAACGTCTACAAGCGTTCGGTCGACGGAACTCAGAAAAAGCAGCTCACAAAGTTCAAGACACACCCTGTGCGTTCTCTCTCGGCTTCTTCTGACGGGCGGCTCGCGTTCAGCTGGAACGGAGAGATCTACACAATGGACGAAGCCGGAAAGCCTTCGAAGGTGGATGTCAACATCATCAGTGACGACTATGCTTCGCCGGCTGAAAAATCTGTGCGTCGTTCGGGGGCATCGTCTTTTGCCGTGTCGCCTGACGGTGAGCTTGTGGCATTCGTGCTCCGTGGCGATGTCTATGTGACTTCAACCGAATACAACACCACCCGCCGCATCACCGACACTCCGGCACAGGAAAGAGCCGTGGATTTCGCGCCTGACGGACGCAGCCTTGTCTACGACAGCGAGCGCAACGGCCTGTGGCAGTTGTTTACCACCGAAATCAAAGACCCGGATGAAAAATCGCTGCTCTATGCTACCGAACTTGTAGAGAAGCCCCTCTACAAGAGCGATAAGCCCGCATTTTTCCCGGCCTACAGTCCCGATGGCAAAAAGGTTGCATTCCTTGAAGACCGCACCACTCTCCGCGTGATGGATCTCAAGAGCAAAAAGGTGACCACTGCGCTTGAAGGAAAGTATAATTACAGTTATGCCGACGGCGACACCGGATTTGAATGGAGTCCTGACAGCCGCTGGCTTCTGACCAACTATATCGGTATCGGCGGCTGGAACAATGCCGACATCGCGCTTGTGAAAGCCGACGGCAGCGAGGTTGTCAATCTCACCGAAAGCGGCTACAGCAATGATGCTCCGCAGTGGGTGCTCGGAGGCAAGGCTGTCGCATATACCACCAGCAAATATGGCTACAAGAGTCATGGCAGCTGGGGCAATGAGAGCGATATAGTTCTCATGTTCCTCGATGGAGAGGCTTATGACCGCTTCCGCATGACCGAAGAGGAGGTTAAGCTTGCTGACAAGGAAAAAGCAGATAAAGAGAAAAAAGAAAAGGATGCCAAAAAAGATGGCTCAAAGAAGGATTCAAAGAAAAAATCTAAGAAAGACGACGGCAAGAAAGACAGCGCCCGGAAGGATTCTGTAAAGAAAGATGATCCCGAACCGCTTGTCCTTGACACCGAGAACCGCCGTTACCGCATGGAGCGTCTGACCGGCTCTTCAGCACGTCTTGGTTCTTACTACGTATCACCGAAGGCCGACAAACTCTACTATGTGGCCACCAGCCCTGACGGCCGTTCTCTTTATGAACGAAATCTGAAGGAAGGCGGCACTCGCGTACTTGTCAAAGGTCTGAGCGGATGGGGTATGATTCCTGACAAGAAGGGGGCCAATGTGTTCGTTATGGACCGTTCCGGCATCAAGAAGGTTAATCTTGCAAGCGGCAAGGCTACCCCGGTTTCTTATGAAGCGGAATACACCCGCCGTCCGTCGGAAGAACGCGAGTACATCTATGACCACATGTGGCGTCAGGTTCTTGACAAGTTCCATGACAAGAAAATGCACGGCACTGACTGGAATCTTTACAAGAAAGAATATGCCAAGTTCCTGCCTCACATCAACAACGGTTATGATTTTGCAATTCTTCTCAGTGAAATCCTCGGAGAACTGAATGCCTCACATACCGGCGGCAGCTATTCAGGCGGCAGCGGACGATCGGTGCTCCCGACTGCCTCTCTCGGCGCATTCTATGATGAATCGTTCAAGGGCGACGGTCTGAAGATACTTGAAATCGTCAAACGCGGTCCGCTTTCCGACAAGAGCCTTGGTCTGGAGCCGGGCGATGTGATCCTGTCGATCAATGATTCGATCATCCGTGCAGGCAAAGACTATTTCCCGATGCTTGAAGGAAAGGCCGGGAAAAAGGTCAAACTTGAAATCAAGAAAGCCAAAGGCGATAAAAAGACAGTCTATGTCAAGCCCATCGGCGGCAGTGCAGTCAAAGATCTGCTCTACACCCGCTGGGTTGAACGCAACGAACGCATTGTCGACAGCGTGTCCGAAGGCCGCATCGCTTATGTCCATGTAAGAGCTATGAACGGGCCAAGCTTCAATGAAGTCTATGACCGTCTGCTCGGCAAATACCGCAATTGCGATGCCGTTGTGGTAGACACCCGTCATAACGGAGGCGGTTGGCTGCATAACGACATTGCCATCCTTCTCAACGGCAAGAAATACGTCACCCACAGCCCGCGCGGTCAGTTCATCGGCACCGACCCCTTCTCGCAGTGGTGCAAGCCCTCGGCCATGCTTGTTGATGAAAGCAACTATAGTGACGCCCACGGCACACCCTATGTTTATCAGACTCTGAAAATCGGCGATGTCATCGGCGCTCCTATACCTGGAACAATGACAGCCGTATGGTGGGAAACCCAGATTGACCCGACAATCGTGTTCGGAATTCCGGAGGTCACCTCGCTTGACGGCAACGGTGAAATGCTTGAAAACAAGCAGCTCAACCCCGATGTCGAGATCTACAACAATCCAGCCGATGTTCTCCGTGGTCATGACGAACAGCTCATCGGCGCCACCAAGCACCTGATGAAGAAAACCGCCAAGAAGTAATATACATCCGTTCCCATATCAAAAAAGATCGCTGAAAGCCCCGCGCTCTCAGCGATCTTTTTTATATGGATTCCACATGGAGTTAGCCCAAAATAGCCACCTATCACATTCAAGAAGATTGAGGCTAATATCCAATATCCCAATTGATTGTTCTTAACAATTCCGGGGTTAGACCTCTGTTATTCCGACCACGTTCTTATTAATTTTGTACCTCCCTTATCGAATTTTCAAGATCCGTATTCAAAGAGTTTACAATGACCCACCGAGAAACGATAGCCGAGTACCTTGCCGATGCTCCTAACGTTCAAGATGCAACTCATACTCTCAAAGTCTTTGCCCGACCACACCTCGATAACCGACAGTATGATAAAGGAAGCAAGGAGTTAGACCGCCTGACATCCAATCTCCCTTCTATCATGAAGGAAGTGAACCGGACGCAGAGCCGAGGATTCAGACGGTAAAGGGAATCTATAACCAACCGTAAGCAATATTATAATATTCACAAGCGCTGTATAATAGACAGACACCTGGATAATCTTTGCCGTAAAATCCGCGACTGCTGCATCTTCCGCGTAAACGATTGCGAGGTATTCCGTTGATAATTCGCTAAAAATGCCTAACTTTGCAATCTCATCAATACATCATAATTATGAAGTTGAAGTTTCAGACAATTCTACTAATCGTTTCCATTTTAATCACTATGGTATCTTGTACTCATGATATGCC
>CAMXAZ010000032.1 GCA_947179295.1 uncultured Muribaculaceae bacterium | reverse complement strand
ATGTTTTACAACAGGTTATAAAAAAAGAGGCTGCGCCTATTTTGACACAGCCTCCATTTTGTGAAGGATTCGGATGGATTGAGGGTTACTTGGTGAGGTATTTTTTGCCGTTGCGGATGTAGATGGTGCCGGTGGGGATGGCGGGGAGACGGCGGCCTTGCAGGTCGTAGATGTTGCCGCGGAGGTCATGCGGGTCACAGGGCACGGTATCGACTGAACTTAAGTCGCTCTCGGTCATCTGCCATGTGTCAAATTCGACTTCGCCTTTCAGTATCAGGTAAATCGTGTGGGTGCCGTCTTCAATACTTGTCAGGGGGACTGTGTATTCGTTCCAGTCACTTTTACTGCTGTTGACCACGGCGATGTCGGCGGCATATCGGTCGTCAATCCTCAATGCCACGCTTCCGTCGCCTTTCAATCGGCATTTGAGGTATTTGCATCGGGTTGAAAAATCGACGTTTCTCACTTCGATAATCCCTTCGGGCATCGCGGGGGCTGTGATACTGGTCATGCCCACCGTCGCTATCATGTGACCGGCCTCGTCAGTGGGCTTGTAGAGAATGCCGAGTGTGGCGGCCGACGTGGCGGCATACTGAGTGATGGCAGGGTCGAGATTTTTAATGGCGCTCACGCCTTCACGGGTGGGTATACATTCGCTGATGTCAACGTTCTGCTCGTCGACCTCTATTTCATCCACATAGATGCTTCGGAAGCCGCTGTTTGCACCCAGCGACGGCTCCAGCAACATGGTTTGATAGAACAGATACCATTTATCATTGTATTTGTGCAGATGGGTGTGGTTGTTATTTAAGGTCATGCCGTTATCTCCGGGATTCTTGAAGTAGTTGCCGCCATAGGTCCATGAATCCTGTTTCAACGGATCGGTGCTTTTCATGTAAACCATGCTGCAGGCTGTGGGTTTTGTGCCGCCCCATATCCATGGCTCGTGGTCCGACCAGTCATTATTGAATGTGTAGACATAGGTGCCATTTATAAAGTTAAGCTCGTTGGCCTCATAGTGGAAGGGTGAAGGGAGTTTCACGGGGTCGGCGGCAAAGGAATGAAGATCGGGGTTCAGCCGGGCTATCCATCCCTGACTGTTGCCGAATGTCACCCATGCGTCACCGTTGTCGTCGATCACCGCTCCGGGGTCAAAGACAGCTCCGCTCCCGGCCACAACAGGATTGGTGCCGTCAATGAGGCTTTTACTCAGCGGAGAGGTCCAGGGGCCCACAGGCGACTTGGCCTGGATTACACCGACGCCCCATCCGCTGTTGGAGAAGTAGAGCGAGAACAATGTAGTGCCGTCGGCCTGTTTCTTGCTGATGATGCTGGGTGCCCATGATGCCAAGATCCAGGGTGCGATTTCGTCAACCTGAATCAAGCCATGATAGGTCCAGTTTACCATATCATCGGTTGAAATCATGACCAGTGACTTGATTTTTTCATAAGAGTTTTTATCGGTTCCGGCTTCATATTGCTGATGGTCATTGGTGCCATAGACATAGAGCCGCCCGTCATGCTCTATAGCGGTGGGGTCGGCACAGAATTGGAAATCAAGAATGGGATTTGCCATTCCGGTTCCGAGTTTAGGCGACTTAACCGGCATGTTCCCTATCAGGCCTGTTGAATCCTTGGCGCGTATCACTATGCTGTCATAATAGATGGTTATCGGGCCTTGGGGACCGTCCCAGCCATGGGATACGGTAATCTTTTCAAGAATCTTGTCGGCTTCGAAAGCCAGATTGTGGCTTGTCGCTCCATTGACAATGGTGCTTTCGGTCGTGGTGCCGTCGCTGTAGGTTGCCGTCACATGGATGTTGTCATAATCGACCGGAGTGGCAAATTTCATCTCGAGGCGGTCATAGACATCGGTGGACAGGTCGTGTATGTCCCAATAGTTGAGGGCATACTGATTATAGGTGTAACTGTTTGTTTCAGAGTCGGCTTTTCCGCCCGCGCCTCCCCAATCGGTTATTATATCCTTGACATGAAGGGCAATGTCGTCGTTGGCGGCATAGGAGCAGTTGATCATGGCTGTGACAACCGCCAGAAGCAATAATAAACGTTTCATTGTATCATGGTATTTTTAGTAGATGAAAAAAATGAATTTTGTCGGTTATATTGTTGATTTTTAATTAGTTATTTCTTGTAAAAGTCCCTGAAAATTAGTAACTTTAAAGAAAAGTTTGACCGCTTTTTCCATGAAAGTTACGACAACTCCCAGGGACTGCGACAAAGTTAATAAAATCGTCCCGATTATGCAAAAGCAGCAAGAATCTTGCTCGCACAAAATTGCTTGCGTTTGTCCTTCACGCCATTTGTGTTGTGCAGACGGTCAGCCTCCACAAGATAGCGTCTGCGATGCCTACAAGCGTCGAGCGTGATTCCAATCTGCGCCGCCTGCAGAGGTTCCTTGCAGGATATGCTCTCAATCTTGACCTCATAGCCAAAGTGATATTTGCACTTCTGCCAGTCAAGACAGGACTGGTTCTGAGCCTTGACCGCACCAACTGGAAATTCGGTGAGGTCAACATCAATAACCTCATGCTTGGAGTTACACACAAGGGTGTTGCATTTCCATTGCTCTTTACCATGCTTGACAAGCGCGGTAATTCCAACTGGCAAGAACGGACACGGCTGATTGATAGATTCATACGTCTGTTCGGTGCCGAATGTACGCGTGCCTGAACTGCAAATCCTGATTTGCTACAACCGTCCTGAAGCGGCCGTGGCAACCTACAAACGGCGCTGGCAGATCGAGACATGCTTTCGCGCCATGAAGTCCTCCGGGTTCAACATCGAGGACACACACCTGCGAGACATCGACCGCATCGCGCGTCTGACAGCGATGGTCTGCGTGGCATTGGTATGGGCGTATCTCGTTGGCGAACATAAGGATATGAATGTTAAAGCTATCAGAATATTGAAACACGGCAAGCGAGCCAAATCGCTGGTAAAATATGGCCTGGAAGAAATCGCAAACGTACTCCTCAGACCTCTCTACAAGCCGAAATTCGATATTTTCAAATTTTTGTCATGTACTTAAAAGAGGCCTATAGACACATCCGGTCGACATTCGCCTATTTATCCCAATTGTCCGTGCGGAACGGCATGAGCGGGAGGCCTTGGGATGAATGAAGAGTGCCTATGGCAAAGTTCTTGAAGCAGTATCTGACAGATTCGATTTTGTCAATGCTGTCACAAGTCACTTTTATGATATGCGTATTTCTATCAGCTGATGCTTTTGCCGGATAAAACTTTCGGTCATGACCGGAAGTTTCGAATCCAATGATTTCGTGATGCGGAGACATTCCTCCTTGTATGCCGTTGAATTGCAGTTCGGCCTTATTCCCGTCAACGGTCATTGCCTTGAATGTCGGATAAAGACGCGGTATGCCTTTAACTTCATATGTGTCTGACAATGCTATATATGCCAGGCGGTCGCCTATCTCCTGCTTTCTGGATGCATGTATGTCATGAAATTCATGCGGATACACCAAGTCAACCGTGCTGACTATACCTGAATTAGGAATCAGCCTGGCTGATTCGCGCTGAGCCTCACGCAGGAGCGCGGCCGATGTGCCGTCCGGATCGTTGTAGTGCCATGCCGGAATTTCCACACTATAAAACGGGAGGTCGCCTAAGCCCCATTCATCGCGCCAGATTCTGACCATATCGGCAAGATGAGCGGCATAGTTCTGATAATGTCCTACGTTTGCTTCGCCCTGATTCCAAGCAAAACCTTTTATGGTGTAGCGCGTGAGCGGATGAAGCATAGCGTTATACATAACATTTATGCGATCCCATCCACGCAAAACCGAGTCAGGAGTCAGCCGTTCTTTTTCAACGTCGAAACCGGGATATTCATCGAGTTTCCATTTAGGCAGCCAGCCTTCTACTTTGCTGCCGCCATAAGAACAGTTTATTATTCCAACCGGGACATGCAATATCTCATTAAGCCGCCGGGCAAAGAAGTATCCTACCGCCGAAAACTCTGCGGCATTTTCCGGATTGCTTTCAAGCCATTTGCCATCGACTGTCACCTGAGGCTCATAACTGCGCCGACGACCGACATTGGCCATTCTTATCTGCGGATAGTTGCCGGCTGTCACTATCGCGTCAAGCGAATTCTCGACAGGCTGCCAAGGGAAACCTTTCAACGGCATCTGCATATTTGACTGGCCTGAACAGAACCAGACCTCCCCTATCAGCACATCTGAGATCGTGATCTCAGACCCTGAGCCACCTATCACTATCGAATACTGCTTCCCGGATGCAGCGGGTGTCGGGACTGACACTTCCCAGAATCCGGCGCTATCCGATCTGACTGTCTGACTTTCTCCCCATTCCGGACAGATGCAGATTGTTACTTCCGGATCGGACCAGCCCCACAAGCGCGCATCGGCCTGCTGCTGGAGCACCATATGGTCACTTATTATATCCGGCAGTCGAATTTCCGCATAGGTCTTGACCGACAGCATCAACATGAGAAAGGCTGAAACAATTTTATAATGCATAATCATTCCATCTAAATTAAGAGGTCGTACATTTGTATTGCAACTGACGGCATTCAGCCTCAGCTTTCAGTTTCCGGCCTGTCACCGGTCCCGGAATGCTCGTTCTGGAAATCGCGGGGTGACATTCCAAATTCATCCTTGAAGTGACGGGAAAAGATTTTGGGAGATCCGAAGCCAACCATATATGCGATTTCAGAAATGAACATCTGGCTCTTGGCCAGATACTGCGCTGCCCTTTTAAGACGGATCAGACGGATGAACTCCACCGGAGTTTTGCCAGTAAGATTGACCAGTTTCTTATAGAGCTGTGTACGATGCATTCCGAGCATCGTACTCATGGTTTCGACCGAAAAATCAGGCGAAGCCATGTTTGTCTCTACACAGCGGATAGCATTTGAAAGGAACTGCTCGTCAAGTGAGGTTATTGTTACCTCTGATGGGTTCACATCAAGTTTTTCTTTGAATTTTTGCTGCGACCTAAGGCTATCGGCAATTATCTTACTGATACGCCGGCGCAGTATCGGCATATTGAAAGGCTTGGTCACATATTCATCGGCACCACACTCGAATCCGAGCATCTCGTCTTCGGCAAGGGCTTTGGCCGTCAGCAAAATCACCGGAATATGAGATGTCGTCAGATTGCTTTTAACTTTGCGGCAGAGTTCAAGTCCGTCCATGCCATCCATCATCACATCTGACACTATTATGCGGATTTCATGCTTTTCAAGCAGATCAAGAGCCTCCCGGCCATTTGCCGCGGTAAACACATTGTATTCATCCGAGAGCTGATTTTTCATAAACTCCCTGAAATCGGCATTATCCTCCACAAGCAGAAGTCCGACCGAACCATCCGGAGCATATTCCGAGGCACGGTTTTCAGCAAGAGACTCTGTGACACTCTCTTCCGGACGATCAACAGCCTTGATTACCGGTAATGAAAAAGTGAACACAGCCCCAGTCGGTCTGTTGTCAGAGACTGTTATCGAGCCGTTGTGCAAGGTCACGAACTCCTTGACTATATGCAGACCGATTCCTGATCCGAGATGGTCTGACGATGACGATTCCGACTGGTAGAAACGATCGAAAATGCGCTCTTTTCTATCATCAGGCACTCCGGGACCGTTGTCAGCCACTGAAATACATATGTCATCTCCGACTATCTTCATGCCGACACAGACATCAGTCCCCGCTTTGGTGAATTTGAAAGAATTTGACAGCAGGTTCATCATTATTTTCGTGACCTTGTCTTTGTCGAAATACATATTGACCGTTTTCTCTTCCGATGAAAAAATCAGTTGCTTGCCGGTGTCCTCCGCAAAAAGAGTGAATGACGAACAGATATCTTTCACAAACGACACAATATCCCCGTAGGAAAGATTCAACACCGCTCCATTGACATCGATCTTGCGGAAATCAAGTATCTGATTTATCAGATTCAGCAGTCTGACCGCATTCTTATATACAGGTTTAAGATACTTAACAGAATTTTTATTAGCCTCATCGCTCATAAAGGCCTCAAGCGGAGTGATGATCAGTGACAACGGAGTCCTGAAATCATGGCTTACATTTGTGAAGAATCTCAGTTTCATCTCGTTCAGCTGATACTGGCGGTCAGCTTCCTTCCTGATCTGGGCCACATAGAGTTTCTGCTTCTGGCGGTCGAGATAGTAATATATGGCAAAGACAACCAGCCCTACAGACAGGAGTATGTAGATTATCCATGCCCATACCGAAGCATACCAGGGCGAATTTATCGTAATGCCGAAAACAATCGAATTGTCCGACATGTTTCCATCGGCTCTCTCACTGCATATCTCCAGTTCATAATGCCCCGGAGCAAGATCCGGAAGTTCGATTGTCGCACCTCTGACAAGACGCCATTCCATGTCGCGCCCTTTAAGGCGGTAATATATGTCCGTCTGGCATGACGACGTCATATCCTTGGCACCGACCGTCACAATCAGATTGTTTTCATTGTGGTTCAGTTCTATCTCCCTCGTGGCGGCTATGTCATCACTAATCACGTCGCGTCCGTTAAGGTCATTGCCGGCCTTGAGATAACTGTTGTTGACTTTTACGGATGCGATATAAAGTTCAGGCGTATAGACTTCCGGCACATGAGGCGGAAAATTGGCCGGATCTATTATCCGATAACCGTCGGAACTGCCGAACAGCAACTTTCCGTTGTCAAGTTTTATCGCAGCCCGGTAATTATAATAGACCGCATCTTCGTTATCCGAAGAACGGAAACGATAAAACGACGGGATAAACACATAGCGCCCGCTTGCAGTGTCATAGTTTACTATGATATGCACCACATCCTGCTCAGAAGTAATCCAGATGTTTTTACTATCATCTTCTATAACGCTTTTCATTATCTGCCCTTTCAGGCGCGGGATCTCGATGATAGTATCGCTTGACGGATCATAGATTTCCACAGGCGTCTCGAAGTTAAGCCCCACAAACCAGTAAAGCCCGCGTGAATCTTTGAACACCGACTGAAAATGATGGTTTTTAAATGCCTGCGTCCCGGATTTATTGCCTTCGATGATCTTTGATGACCGCGTTTTTGTGTCAGTGGCAATTATACCATCGGAAGAAACGCTGTAGATTGTCCCCTTTCCCGCATTGATCAGCTTAAAAATCCAGTTTTTATGTTTTGAACTCACGTGCGCCGGTTCCTTTTCCAGATTTCCGTCTATAACCCTAAGGCCTCCGCCCTGCAATCCGAACCATATCTGCCCGTCAGAATCTTCAAGGATACTATAGACCGACAGTTTTGGCATAAAATGTCGGGGCGTGGACCCACCATCATAGCAATACACTCCGTTTCGGAATGTACCGACCCACACTCTGCCCCGTGAATCCTGATAGATATCTACGACAGCAGTTGACTTCAAGGCTTCACTTTGTTCAGGGACAGAGACCGTCCCGTCAGACGGATTCATGCAGAACAGCCCGAAGTCATTACTTCCGAACCATATACGGCCCTGTTTGTCCTGCATGATCGAGATAATGTCATCCTCGAAACCCTGGCGCTTGATGTTAGGTATATGCCCGTGTGACGATTCAGGACTTCTGGGATTACAAGCCGAAATCAGTCTCTTGTTATAGCAGACCCACAGCGTAGTGTCGGCATCCTCGATTATCCAGCGGATATTGTCAGCTCTCAGTGATGTCGGGTCATAGGGTATATGGCGTATCTCCTGCAATTCATTCCCGGAAGAATCATAGCGCAGTATTCCTGCCGCATTCGTAGCGACAAGGACATCTCCGCTACGGCTGACAAGCATATCTGTGACAAGCAGATGACGTCTGACTGCAGTCCACCGGTTATTTCTGCGGTCATAGAGCGAGATATTGTTTCCACCCACCCATATATTGCCATTGCCATCAATAAGAAGTCCTCTGATGTTGGACGACTCCGCGTTATTGATTTTGAATTTACTTTTGAACCCGTTTACAGAATAAACATAAATGGAAGCATCCGTAGCAACACAGAATTCATCCTTGCTGATATTGAAAATGCGTATCTTCTCAGGCATATCAACGACTTTCAGAGTCTTGTTTTCATTGACAAGCCTTACGGTCAGTCTGCCCTCGTTGTAAAACCACAGATTGCCCTCGGCGTCGGTCTTTATGTTGAGAGACCATCTGTTTTCAAACTCTATTCCCCACTGTCTTAACAGCTCATCGAAATTATCTTCAATACGGTTTGAACGCGGGTTATAGACCACGAATTTACCATCGTCAAGCGTTCTGATCAGAAGTCTGTCATCTACAAAACCCTGAATCGACTGGACTCCGGATTTAAATTTCTCAGGATAGTAGTCATAGCTTTTCCTATGGCCGTCCACCGGGAAATCGCCATAACGCATCAGCCCGTGAATGGTGCCGATCCATATACGGTCGCCGGCATCAGGATATACGGCCCTGATCTCCTCGGCCCATGTCTTTAGATGATGGAAACTGTCATAGCTGTCGGCCATCAGCTGTTTTGCCGCCACAAAAAGCAGCAAAACGGCCGACAGTCTTTTGATTAGATTACTTGTTTTCAAACGGTTCAAATCAGATTGATTCAAAGTTACTTATTCACATTTGATGGTAATGGCCGATGTAGCGAGTCCGTCACCGGAAACAGTGAGTGTCACCGGACCTTTGCCGCCATCGGATTGCAGAAGTATCTGAGCGAGTCCATTGAAGCTGCTGACTTCATATGAGCGGGCTTCACGTTCTGACGGACGCTCTGAAGCCTGATAGGCAGGATCGCCGTTGCCTACCCCAAGAATTCTTGCCGGTCCGTCAACCGAAAGAGAAAGGCTGACATTGGCATCAGGCACAAAACGGTCTTTTCTGTCTGCCAGACGCACAGCTATAACTGCCACATCACGATTGTCAGAAGCTATCACATTGCGGTCACATTCAAGCTGCAGTTTCTCAGCCTTACCGGTTGTCTCCACTGTTTTTGTGAGAATTTTCCGGCCGTTTTTATAACCTACAGCCTTCAGTCTGCCGGGCCGGTAGACGGTCTGCCATTCAAGGTGCCCGTTCTTCGGCATAGCCTTGCGGCCGACGCTCTTGCCATTGACAAACAGTTCGACTTCATCGGCATTGCTATAGGCCCAGACGCTTACTTCCTCCCCTTCATGCCCGGAAAGATTCCAATGAGGGAATATGTGAAGTATCGGTTCATCGGTCCACCATGATTTCAGATAATAAGCCTCGTCTTTCGGGAAGCCACAGTAGTCGAGAATGCCGAACTGAGAACCAGTAGCCGGGAATTTCATAGGATTAGGCTCTCCGCGGTAGTCAAAACCTGTCCAGTAAAACACCCCTCCGAGCCACGGACGCTCGTCATAGAATTTCCAACCGCGTTCAATGGCGTTGTATGTGCTGTCTCTACGGTCTTTGCCTCGGTTAAGTGCCACCATATGGCCACGGTCATGTGCAGGATAATAGGCCCCGCGGGTTCCGCAGCCTGTGGTCTCCTCTGTTCCTACTGCCTTGCGGTCAGGATAATTCAGACGGTGCTTTTCCACCGGGTTCTGCATGATATAGTTGTAGCCGGCCACATCTACGGGCACAACCACGTTGGGGCCACTGCTTGTAGCCGCGCACATCATTCTTGTCGGGTCGATCCGATGGCAGTATTCACGCATCGCCTCTGCGATGAGAGTTCCCTTTTCGTTCCATTCTATACCCCACTCCTCATTGCCGACACTCCAGAGTATTATCGACGGATGGTTGCAGTCGCGCTCGATCATCGCACGCAACTGGCGCATATGCTCCTTGTTGACTCCCATCAGACGGTTTTCTTCAATGACAAGTATGCCGAGACTGTCACAGGCATCAAGCATTTCCGGAGTCATCGGATTATGACTTGCCCGATAGGCATTTACGCCCATTTTCTTAAGTTCACGAAGTCTGAAAGCCTGTAGCGCGTCAGGAATTGCGGCTCCGACTCCGGGATGATCCTGATGCATGTTGACACCTTTGAGCTTCACTCTCCGGCCGTTAAGCACAAATCCGCTGTCGGCATCGAATTTCACATCCCGCAGACCGACCGTGGTCGAGTACTCATCAACCGTCTTGCCGTTGACAAAGACAGAGGTTTTGACTTTATACAGATTCGGATTTTCAGTATCCCAAAGATCTGGATTCTTAATAGTCACATATTCTGACCTACCATGTCTCTCCTTAGGCAGCAATATATCTTCCGACGATGCGACCTCGGCCACAGTCTCACCCGACGGAGAGACCACTCTGTGAAGCAGGCTGTATGTGGCAGGGATGACACCCTTATTGTCGACTTTACACTCAATCTCCAGACGGGCTTCATACATGTCAGGCTTAAGAACGGAAGACACAAATGTCCCGAAAGGAGCCACGTGGACCGGGTCGGCCTTGTCAAGCCACACATGACGGTATATACCGGCTCCTTCATAGAACCATCCCTCCTGAAGAGTGGCATCGGCTCTGACAGCCACCACATTGTCTCCGTCGTAATTCAGATATTCGGAAATATCATAAACCTGAGTGATATATCCGCTGGGCTCATTGCCGAGATAGAATCCGTTGACCCAGATGCGCGCATCACGAAAAATACCGTCGAACTGCAGTGAGATATGCCGCCCTTTGTCAGAAGGCGACATTCTGAAAACCTTCCGGTACCATCCCACACTCGTCTCCGGGTACTTATAGCCCACAGTCTTGTATCCATGACTGTGGCTTGCCTCGTTTGCGAAAGGCAGATCTACCACCCAGTCATGCGGCAAGGTCACTGCTTTCCATTCCGCACTCCATTTCGATTTGTCGAAATCAAGACAATAGGGACCTTCGTTATGTTTGGAGGCGGCCTTTGTCAGATAGTTGAAGTATTCTGTTCCACAGCCGAAATCTTTTGCCGGATCAGAGGCGTTGCCAAAGGCAAACTCCCAGTTATCGTCAAACAAAATGTGCTCACGGGCCTGCACGTGAAGCCCTGTGATTGCAGTTGCAAGCAGAAATGTGATCAGTCTGTATCTCATGGTTGAATATTTGATTACAAATTTAATATTTCACTTTTTTCATTACAAAGCATATTTGTTAAAATGGCTCCCGCGTTTTCTCAAACGCGGGACCCCGGTTTACCTTAAAAAATGCTGTTTTTTTACCAATTTCATTTCATTAGTATGAGTAAGAATGTGACATAACTCAATGAGTGATTACTATATGAGCCACACTCAACGGAGGTAATGAATATGTGAACCTATTGTTTTTAATTTCAATTTTTGATGATTTCTGAATCCTGGCCATGCCGTCTGTAACATAATAGACTTCCGCCTCTCGGTATTCCCGTCCGGAATCTATTCTGATTTTGGCCTCGATCGTTTCTTCAAACGATTTGTTGGACACAACGGCATGCAGCCGCGCCCCGTTGCCGTCTTCCACAGAAGCAAAAACCGAACTGTTGACCCACGTCTTGTTCAGGGAGCTCTCCACAAGAGTGTCGCCGTAGCGCGATCCGGCACCGTCATAGTCACGGTACAGCCTGTAGGCAAGATTACCATATGTTCCGGGGTCACCCCAGTGGCAGGCGGCATAAACATCATATTTCCCGAAAATGCCCAGCACCTCAGCGAGCGCTATCGTTCCGGTAATATCCTCGTAACCGCCATAGTTGAATTCGGTGAAGGCCAACTTCGTGCCCGGTGCATAGCGGTCTATTGACTGTCTGACATTCGGAATCAGCGGCAACTTGCAGTTTGACTGCTGTGCTATCCAGCTGTCCTCTCTGTAGCTTTCATCCCAGAGCGAACGCGGAGCCTGCAGACGAGCCTTTCGGTCTTTGTCTGTATTGGCAGTTGACTGATTGATGCGGTTGTCACCCTTTGCTTCGGGATACCAGTGAAGATCAAGCACATTAACCAGACGCGCGCCGTGAAGGTCAGACGCTTTCTGCACACGGTCAAGATAATAATCTATGAACCATCGGTAGTTTCCTTTCACACTATTCCAGTCAGGGGCACTCGAAAAAGTGCTGTAGCCGCTATAGCCAAACGATGCGAATCCATAGATCTCGGCCTCGCTGTCGACATTTTTGATGGCCTTTGCATAATCAATCGTTCTGTCAAGAAAATCCTTGCAGGATATGTGGGTCTGACAGATGCGGGGATGTGTGCTCTGCCAGAGGTCAGGCTCGTTGTCAAGAGAGTAAGCCACCCGACCTTTCGCGCCACAGACATTGGCTATGAAGTTGATACATTCATCGGCATAGACCACACCGTCTGTCAGATCAGGCACCTGGCTGAATGCCGATGGTTTCACCGGCTTGTTCTGGAGCCAGCGCGACATATCGCCCTCGGCTACTTCTCCTTTTTTGTCAGCAGCCACATAATAACACATCGGAATAGTGAACAGTGGTGCCTGACCGTTGTCCAGACAGTTGCTGACAAATGCCGATGCGACCGATCCGGGAACATTCGTATCGCTCCCTTTCACCATCTGATTCGGTATATGGCTGTCAGATGAATGATGCCAGTCGCTCCCGGCGTTCGATGCATTGTTTTCCCAGTTGTAACCGGTCAGCCGGTTTCCGCCAAGACGCACCAGAGTGGAATAGTCGGCAGACGTATGAGAAAACTCTTTTCTCAGATTCATTCCGTATATATACGGGCTTATCTCCCCCACCTTTTTATCCGGTTTCAGCGTGTAGACAAATCCGCTTTCCTCCACCAGAGGCGGAACCTCAGGTTCCTGACCTGATTCCGAATTGGAATCCGAACAGGCAGTCAGCATTATCAGTGATGGCAAAATGAGTTTATGAAATCTGTGCATGATTGGGAGACTGTTTAATAAACTTAATTTATATGAATTTCCATCGCAAAGGTATCAAATGTTTACTACCCGCATAGGCGTCAAATGTTGCCGATATGGTATCGGCCCGAATCTACCGCGCTGAAAAGCCACTATTTATACATTTTTTCAACATCCGCCGCCGCCATCGGTCCGGAGCAACAGACAAGGGGTTTCAGCGAATAAAAAAACACCCCTGAATGTTGACGGCAACCTACAAGTGCCATCACATCATCAAACAAACCCCATCACATTTGAACGCGCGATGTAAATTTGACCATCTTAAACATAAAAACAAATCTTTTAACCTAAAAAAGTAACTATGTCAGAAAAACTAAATCTAAACCTATCTGCCATGAAATCCAGAAGCAGGTACGTTGTGACGATGGCGTTGCTGATGGTCGGACTGATGCTCAACGCTCAGTCGCTGTCAGTCCACGGCACAGTCACCAGTTCCAACACCGGCGAGGAGCTGATCGGAGCGTCAGTAACAGTTAAATCCTCAAAGCAGGCGGTAGTCACTGACATTGACGGAAAATACTCCATCAAGGTCAAGCCCGGAGCCGTTTTGGAATTTTCCTATGTCGGCTACAAGACTCAGTCAGTAACAGTAAAAAAGGCCGGAGTCCTTGACATCCGACTGGAAGAAGATGCCCACGCGCTCAATGAGGTTGTGGTTGTGGGCTATGGCGCGATGAAGCGAAGCGATCTCACCGGCGCAGTCTCCTCTATCAACGAAGAAGCCATCAAGCAGGGTGTCAACACCTCGATCGAGCAGGCCATGCAGGGCCGCATCGCCGGTGTGCAGGTCACTCAGAACTCCGGCGCTCCCGGCGGTGGCATCTCAGTGCAGATCCGCGGTGTCAACTC
Organism: uncultured Muribaculaceae bacterium; assembly: GCA_947179295.1. Lineage (GTDB taxonomy): Bacteria > Bacteroidota > Bacteroidia > Bacteroidales > Muribaculaceae > Duncaniella. The sequence goes on along the minus strand of CAMXAZ010000032.1, from coordinate 14,931 downwards.
GCTCAACGGCAACGAGCCGCTTTATGTGATCGACGGTGTGGCTGTGTCAGGTCAGACCGATGATGATTCAAGCGTGCTTTCAAGCATCAACCCCTCCGACATCGTTTCGGTCGAAGTTCTGAAAGACGCATCCGCTACAGCTATATATGGTTCGCGCGCGTCAAACGGTGTTGTGCTCATCACTACCCGCATGGGAGAAGAAGGCAAGCCCCGTATCACCTATGAAGGCTATGTGGGCTGGCAGCAGCTTCCTACCCGCATCAACACCATGACACTTCCTGAATATGCTGAATTTTACAATATTCGTGCCGACATACGCGGTTACGGCCACCGTGAAGATTTCGCAGACCCGACGCTCCTTACCAAAGGCACAGACTGGCAGGACGAGCTTTTCCGTACAGCATTCATGCACAACCATCAGCTCGGCATCACCGGCGGTTTCAACAAGACCAAATATGCCATTTCAGGCGGCTTCATCGATCAGGACGGTATCGGCCTCGGCTCAAATTTTCGTCGCGCATCTTTCCGCGCCAACTTTGACACTGAAATAAAATCCTGGCTGACTTTCGGCATCAGAGCTTCCTATACAAACAAAAAGCAGATAACCACGATGAGCGAGAACAGCCTTCTGAAAACGGCTCTTGACCAACGCCCTGATGTGGCAGTCCGCAACCCCGACGGAACATATGTGTTCATGCAGGAAGACGAAACCGGATCTTATGTTTCCAACCCCGTTTTCGAAGCAATGATGCGTGAAAACTATAACACCGGCTCTCAATTTTACTACAACGCCTTTGCAAATATCAAACCTGTCAAAGGTCTTAATCTGCGCATCGAGTATGGCGGCAATGACTCCCGTGGTAATATTTACTTCTTCCAACCTAACTATACTTACGGTAATAAGGTAGTAGAATCTGAATCACGCCGCACCAGCAGCAAAAGCGATTCATGGTCATTCAAAACATATGCTACCTATGATTTCAAGTTCGCAAAGAAAAACAAAGTCCAGATAATGGCCGGTCATGAAGCCCAACATGGTAACTGGGAAAATCTTTACGGAGCTCGCAAGGGTTTCATTTCAGACAAAATCCATAATCTTGATGTCGGTGACTCATCAACAGCGACAAACTCAAACGGCTCATCAAGCTGGGCTATCGAATCATATTACGGACGTCTGAACTACAACTTCGATGATCGCTATCTGCTTACAGCCACCATCCGTACAGACGGCTCATCAAGTTTCGGCCCGAACAACCGCTGGGGTACTTTCCCCTCGGCCGCTCTCGCATGGCGTATCAACAACGAACAGTTTCTGAAAGGCACCGAATGGCTCAACAATCTCAAACTCCGTCTCGGCTGGGGTATTGTTGGCAATCAAAAAGCCGGCAGCTATGCCTATGGAACGATCATGAAAAACACCGTTACCGCATGGGGTACCGGTTACTACCCCGGCAACTACAGTAATCCTGATCTTAAATGGGAAGAAACCCACTCTTACAACCTCGGCCTTGACCTCGCCCTGTTCAACTACCGTGTAGAATTCATCGTGGATGCCTATTATAAAAAGACCAAAAACCTCCTTATGCAGGCCAGTCTCCCCGCCTACATCATCGACTCGGAAGGAATCGGCATGAGCGCTCCCTGGGTCAACGTCGGCGGTCTGACCAACAAAGGTCTTGAATTTACTCTCAACACCACCAACATCCAAAACCGCGACTGGACATGGCGTTCGGGACTCACTCTCTCGATCAACCGCAACAAGCTGACAAAACTCTATTCTGAAAGTTCTGAAATATTCGGCAAAATCGGCGATGATGTCTACACCCGTTCATCCGTAGGCAGTCCTGTAGGCCAGTTCTTCGGTTACAATGTAATCGGAATGTTCACCTGCGAGGATGACTTCTACCAGAAAAACTCAGCCGGCGAATTCCTCCTTGATGAAAACGGATCTCGCATTCCTGTCGCTCGTCCGGCTGACAGCAACGGAGATCTTTATCCGATTGATCCCAACAGCATCTGGGTCGGAGACTATATCTTCGAGGATGTCAATAAAGACGGCAAAATTACTGAAAGTGACCGCAGATACATCGGCAATCCCAACCCGAAATTCACTTTTGGCTTCAACAACGTAGTGCAATACAAGAATTTAACGCTCAGTCTCTTCTTCAACGGCAGCGTCGGCAATGATGTCTACAACATTCTCCGCCAGACCCATTCAGACCCGATCGGATGGCAGGGAAAAATTTCTGATGTGGCCAAGTTTGCTCGCATTGAAATGATTGATCCGGCTCTCGGCAACAATGACATCTCAAATGTCTACATCTCAAATCCGACAACAGCCAAAGTTCAGCGCGTATCCGCATCCGGACGCAACAATAATGACAATAACCGAATAAGCACACGCTTTATTGAGGACGGCTCCTATCTGCGTCTGAAGAACATTTCCCTGTCCTACGATCTGCCTTCAAATCTGACAAAACGTATCGGTATCAATTACCTTCAGGTTTATGGCAACATCCAGAACCTCTTCACAATCACCGGCTACAAAGGCTATGACCCCGAAATCGGAGCTCAGGGGCAGAACGTGCTTCTACAGGGCATTGACAATGGCCGTTACCCCTCACAGCGCATCTATACGCTCGGTCTCAAACTCAATCTCTAATCGGATTACCAACAACAAATCAAGGAAATTCTTATGAATAAGTTTAAAATATTTTCACTTTCCGGTCTGCTTGGGCTGTCAATGCTCTCCATTGGCTGCTCGGATGATTTTCTCGAAATCTATCCTGAAAGTAATTACACCGGCGAAAGCTTCTATTCATCAGACGAAGCTGTTCTGAAAGCAGGCGAACCCCTCTATAACCGGGCATGGTTCAACTTCAACCGTCGTGCGATTCTCGGTATAGGTAGCTATCGAGCCAATGATGCGTGGAACCCCTATGCGACTGCAGAGTTTGCCCGTTTCCAGACAACAGCTCTCACCCCGGAACTGATCCAGGCATGGTCATCGCTTCATCTCGCGGTTACTATGAGTAACTCAATCATAAAGGACCTTACCAACAATTGTGACAGCAAGGTTTCAGCAGAAGCAAAGAATCGTGTGCTCGGAGAAGCTTTCCTTACACGTGGCACTGCCTATTTCTATATGGTGAGAACATGGGGGCCATGTATATTATTTGAAGACAATGACAATGTAGTCATATCGCCCCTGCGTCCGCTCAATCCTGAAGAAGATGTATTGAAATTCGTCATCCGCGATTTCCGTAGGGCTGCCGAACTACTCCCTGAAACCGGCGCAAACGGCCGCGTTTCAAAATATGCAGCGGAGTCCATGCTTGCAAAAGCACTCCTGGCTCACTCCGGCTGGAACAGAGACACACGCGATGAAGCTGAACTTGCCGAGTGTATCGCACTCTGTGAAGATGTGATTGACAACAGCGGCGCATCTCTTATGGAAGACTTCCATCAGCTGTTCAGATATCAGAACAATAACAATTCGGAATCTCTCTATGCAATGCAGTGGGCCGATCCATTGGTAAAAGCATGGGGTACATACAACTGTCTTCTGTCAGATCTGTCGTTCGGCGATGTCTGTGACGTCAGTTGCTGGGGCAGCAATCTTCAGCCCTCTCCCGACATGATCGAATACTTCAACCAAGGTGCGTTTGGAGTAGAACGCTGGGGGGCCACATTCTTCACTGAAGACTTCTATTATCCTTATATCAAATCGCAGCACGGTGGCTATACCTACAATAAAAAGTGGTGCCAGTTAAAAAAGGGCGTTGTCGGCTGTAAAGAGGACAATGACGGCAAACTTGCGTCTATGGCCTCTCCTCTTAACACCTATATTCTCCGACTTGCCGATGTCTATCTCACTCATGCCGAAGCCTGTCTCGGAAACAAAAGTGCTCTGACAGGCGGACGCGGTCTTGAAAGCTTCAACGCCATCCGCACCCGCGCCGGTGTCCCCGAATTCGAAAGCATCGACTTCTGGACCATCGTACGTGAACGCCGCATGGAATTCTGTATGGAATACTGCAACTGGTTCGACATGGTTACCTGGTATCGCTGGAAACCACAGGAAATGCTAAGTTTCTTCAATGAAGAACAGCATCGTGGTTATGAAATTAAAAACAACGGTGTAGAACGTATCAACCGTGGCGACGGTTCTTTCAAACTCAACTATCTCTTTGCCAATCATAACATTTGGCGTCTGAATGCTGACGGAACAGATAATCCTGACTGGAGCGTAGACGGATATCGCCCCCATGATATCATTCTGACCGAAGCCAACATCTTCATGCCTTACCCTGAAGCCGATGTGCTCCAGAATCCTTATCTCTCCAAAGCGCCCGAACCTTATGACTTCGGCGATGACAAATAACCCAATAACATTAACCGAAAATCTCATCAGAAATGAAAATATATAAGCATATATGGTTTCTGGCATTCGTTGCCTTGACCACAATCCTGCTTTCATCATGCAGCGATGATGACAATGGCGGCGGACAGCCCGTCATAGAGAGTGTGCGCGTGACCGATCCGGCTCTTGCAGACAGCACATTCACCCAAGCCGTTCCAGGTAAAATGATCGTGATTCAGGGTCGCAACCTCGGCGGTTGCCGCGAGCTCTATATCAATGATCAGAAAGTGGCTTTCAACCCCAACATGAACACCAGCCACAGTATAATCACCACAATCCCGACCGAGGAAGACGGCAATTTCAAGCTTACCGCATTCCATCCGGAGCTCGCATCGGAAATCCGCGTTGTCACCCCCGGCGGAGTTGCGACATTCGCCTTCAAAGTCCTCGCCCCGAAACCGGCCATCGACCGCATTGCCGGTGATTATCCCCGCAAAGCCGGTGACCGCCTTTCGGTATTCGGACAGAACTTCCTTGACATCGAACGCGCCTATTTCACCGACGTAAACCCGCAGAAACCATCGACAGCACTTGACCCCGAACCTCAGGGCGGTGCCGTTGAAGTAGACGTAACCGACTATGATCTTTCGCAGCGCCGCTATCTTGACGAGAAGACAAAAAAATATGTCACCGACTCTGAAATGAAGCTCACGCTACCCGATCTGCCGTTCTCTAACGGATTCTTCGTAATAGTGACTCCACAGGGACGTTCTGTTGTTGACTTCGCCGCCTTGCCGCTGCCTCCGGTCATGAGCGCCCTTTCAAGTGACATGCCTATCCCCGGCACACGCGTGACCATTACCGGCGCCAACTTCATTGCTGTTGAAGGTGTGAAATTCGGCAATGCCATAGCTATTCCAGCCGAAAACATCGAAGTTGCCGAAAGCGAACGTGAACTTTCGTTTATCATGCCCGCCAAACCGGCTCAGACAACAACCATTTCTGTAGTCACCGCCGGCGGTACCACCAATGAGTTCCGTTTCTACCCCTATGAAACTCTGCTCCTCGACTTCGACAATCTCGGCAAGGACTGCAACTGGGGTGCCAATGTGCCCTATCCCGTGGCCACTCCTGATGCCGAACCTTATATCTCTGACGGCAAGTTCGCCAAGTTTGACGTTACTCTCTCAAGCTGGAACTACGATGGCCCCGAACTTCGCTGGGATTCCAAGAGCGGAAGCACATATGAGCTCCCCGGATTCGATGTGATACCCGCAGACACTCCTCTGAGCAAAGTATATCTGAAATATGAAGTCTACAACAAGTATGTGTTCACCAAAGAGATGCGCTACACTCTCCGTGACGGCGCTGGCAAAGATCATGCATGGATCAATTATGATGCCAACAAGAAGCACATCATTCCCGAATATCAGGATCAGTTCGGCAATCAGAAATATGGCGAATGGTACACCGCCGTGCTTGCTCTGAACAACTTCCCCGATATGGAAAATCTTACTTACGGTGATCTCGTAGATCTCGGTATCAAGCGCATACTGCTCAAGCTTTACAATCGTACCGGATCAGTCGAGACAGTATTCACCTGCATCGACAATCTGCGTATTTCTACTTTGGAAACCTATAATCCGGAATAAGTCCCGATAACGACCGGCAGTCGGGAATGACACAGCCTGTGATTCCCGGGTGCCGGCTTTTTTACTCAACCACATATAATATAGAGTATATTGATGAAACGCAAACAATGCCTTTTACTTCTCATCCTGCTGCTGACAGGCTCCATACAACTGTCGCGGGCCAATACCCCGCGTCCAGTAACGCCCGATGCCTCGCCTGAAGCGAAAGCACTCCTGAACTATATTTATTCGGTCAACGGTGAAAAAGTGCTCTCCGGACAGCACGGAATCGATGAAACAGAATATGTAAAATCCGTGACCGGACGCTATCCGGCGGTCAAGGGCTTTGACCTTATCCATGAAAACCGCAACGAACAGCAGATCAGCTCGGCCATCGAATGGTGGCAGAAAGGTGGTATTCCGACTGTCATGTGGCACTGGGGAGCTCCCGGCAAGGGCCCCGGCTATGAGAACAGCAAGAAAAAAATTGACATTGACCGCTGCTTCCTTGAAGGAACTGAGGAGAACAAAGCCATGTGGGCCGACCTCAAACGCATCGCCGACCATCTGACCGTGCTGCGCGATGCCAAAGTTCCGGTGCTCTGGCGCCCTCTCCACGAATGTGACGGCGACTGGTTCTGGTATGGCAAGGGAACAAGCGCCCAGTTCTGCCGTCTGTGGCGCACCATGTTTGATTATTTTACCAAAGAGCGCAAACTCGACAATCTCATCTGGGTGCTCTGCCACACCGGCGATCCCTCTGCGTCATTTGATCCCGGAGAGGAATATTATGATATTGTCGGAGCTGACAGCTATAACACCGAGCGCGTCAGGAAAGCCATGTATGACAAAACCTGTCTCATCCACGGCACCGAGCGCCCTATAGCCTATCACGAATGCGGCACAATACCCGACCCGGATCTATGCTGGAAAGCGAATGTCAACTGGAGCTGGTGGATGCTCTGGAGCAGAGAGTATGCCTATAATCATGACAAAGAAGAGCTGAAACGCATCTACAATCATGACAAAGTGCTGACTCTTGATGAGCTCCCCCCTATCATGGACTATCTGCCTGACTTCCCTAACGTCAGCGTCACTGCCACCAAGGGAGCTTTCCCGCTGTCAAAAGCCCGGATATGCACTGATCCTGAAGACTTCAAGGTAGTAGGCATCTGCGCCGGGATGCTTGCTGATGACATAGGTCTTGTGTGCGGAAGCAAAGCCGCCACAGCTGCCATCAGCGATCTGTCATCCGCCAAAGGCTCGGCTCCGACAGTCATAGCAGGCACAATCGGTCATAGCCGTCTGATAGACGGTCTGATTGCCAAAGGGCTGCTTGATGTCAATGATATCAAAGGGAAATGGGAATCATTCGTGGTAACTACGGTTGAAAATCCCGCTGACAAGTCCCCGATGCTTGTAATAGCCGGAAGTGACCGCCGCGGAACAGCCTTCGGTCTTACATCTATGAGCCGTGCTATCGGTGTGTCACCCTGGTATTGGTGGGCCGATGTCACCACTGCCGCAAAATCCGCTCTCTATGTCGAGCCCGGCCGTTTCCGCCAGGGCGAGCCTTCAGTGCAATATCGCGGCATCTTCATCAACGACGAACGTTTCGGCGGATGGGCCAAGTGGGTGGAAAACACCTTTGACAAGGAATCAGGCCAGGTCGGCCCGAAAGTCTACCGCAAAGTATTCGAACTGCTCCTCCGGCTCAAGGGCAACTATCTCTGGCCGGCCATGCACAACGGCTCTAAAGCATTCAACGCCAATCCGGAGAATGCTAAGCTGGCTGATGACTATGCGATAGTGATGGGCTCGTCCCACTGCGAACAGATGCTCCGCAACAATGAGGACGAATGGAAAAACGCCGGTACATACGGCGATTTCAATTACATCACAAACCGCAAGACCATGCAGGATTACTGGGAAGCGCGAGTGAAAGCCAACGGCAAATACGAAAACACTTATACTCTCGGACTTCGCGGCATCCATGACTATCCGATGGAAGGCGCCAACACCACCGCGGAACGCACTAAACTTATGCAGCAGGCCATCAATGACCAGCGTGCCATGCTCAAACGCAACATCAAAAAACCGCTTGAGGAAATTCCGCAGGTGCTCTGCACTTATGAAGAGGTTCTCGATGCATACCACCACGGACTGAAAGTCCCGGATGACGTGACCATGCTCTGGTGTGACGACAAACACGGTTTCACCCGTAACCTCTGCAATCCGACCGAAATGAAACGCAAAGGCGGATCGGGTATCTACTATCATCTGTCATATCACGGTGATCCCGCAAGCTGGATCTGGCTCAGCCCCCTCTCCCCTTCGCTTGTGTCAAACGAGCTGACCAAAGCCTACACATTCGGAGTGCGCAAGATCTGGGTTTTCAATGTCGGTGACATCAAGCCGGCCGAAAAAGAGATCTCCTTCGTAATGGATCTGGCCTGGAACATCAGCCGATGGACACCGGAGAAGGCCCACACATATATCCGCCAATGGGCTGCCGAGACTTTCGGAAGTGAATTTGCGGGCGAAATCGCTGCTTTGCAAGACGGCTACTACCGCCTGCAGGCATCAGGTAAAGACTCTCATGTCTACTTTGTCAATTATCCCGAATCAGAAATAGACCGACGCATCAACGAGTACCGCGATCTCTCCACCCGCGCCTTAGCACTGTCAAAGATGATTCCGGCGCAGCTCCGCGACGCATACTTCGAGCTGGTGTCATACCCGATCCGTGGAGCGGCCATGCTCAATGAATATCAGCTTCTTTCGCGTCGGAGTCTTGCCCGCGCTACGAACGGAGACAGTGTAGTGGCCATGAAATATGCCGACCGCGCCACACAGATGTTCCACGAACTCAACGACTGGACCCGCATATACAACAAGGAAGTCAACGGTGGAAAATGGGACAACTTCTTCTGCTGGGTGCCCTACCATTGGCACAAATCAGTCATCATGGACGCACCTGTGGCATCTCCGGAAATGCTTGAATCTGTCAGCAACTCTCCTTCTCCTCGCTTCCTCCCGGTCAATGCCGTCCTTTCAGCGGAAGGTATCGAAATAGAAGCCGAGACTGACGGCGAGCTGCCGCTCTGGATCGAGGCTCTGACTCCGACCCGAAATTTCTCAAAAGCCCGTGAAGACAATATCTATTGCCGCGTCAATACCGGCGATGATTCGTTTGAAGCGGCCGCCACACCAATCAACAATATATGGCATGCGCCATTCGTCGGCCCGATGTGGAGCAAAGTCGGATCAGTCAAACTGAAAAAAGGCAAAAACCGTCTCAATATTTCAGATCTGAAAGACGGAGCCCGCATTGACTCCATCTTCATCGGCATATATCCGCCCTTCCCTCATCCGTCGAAGGAGATCGTAAAAGCTGACAATTATGTATCAAAAAAAGATTCGGAACATGGAAAACTTGTCAACATAAGCGGGCTCGGCTTCAATGACGGACTGGAAGTACAGCCATTCGACACACCTTCATACGAGCTTAAAGAGATTGACAAAGCCCCCTATGCCGACTTTGAAATCAGCCTGAAGGCCGGCAAAAACCAAATCGAACTCAGGACACTGCCGACACTGCACATCTATGAAGGCCGCGATGCCCGCTATGCGGTCAGTCTCGGCGACGGCAAACCGGAGGTCTTCTCCATCCATGCCGGCGATTTTTCAGCCGAATGGCGCTGGAATGTACTCCGAGGCTATGCAAGCCGTACTGTAGAGATTGAAGTAGCGGAAGACGGGCGTCAGAATCTGCGCTTCTACTTCATGGACCCAGGCATAGTCCTTCAGGAGATACATGTAAAATAGTTATTGAGTATCCTATTAATGTGAAGATTGATAATTAGGTTCGCTGGTTCCCGGAGCGCACCACACGTAAATTGCGGTGCGCTCTGAGGAATCTTTCATAAAAAGAATTGCAAAAATGGAGAAAAGGAAATTGCTGAAACTTTGCCTCATGCTCTGTCTGTGCGTCACGCAGCCTGCCGCAGGTGCGATGCGCTATAGCCTCAGTGGCTCCGGATGGAAATTCGGACAGGCAAGACTTGACAGCCGCTATCCGGCTACTGTGCCCGGAGTGGTCCACACTGATCTGATGGCCAACGGAATTATCGCCGATCCATACCACGGACTGAATGAACGCAATGTCCAGTGGATCGACAAGGAAGACTGGGTCTATGAGACTTCTTTCACACCATCTGACAGCCTGCTGCGCTGTGATAATATAGAACTCATTTTCGAAGGGCTTGACACCTATGCCGATGTTTTTCTAAATGAAGAGAAGATTATGGCGGCCGACAACATGTTCCGGATCTGGCGCACGGATGTGAGACATTACATTAAAAAAGGTGTCAACACTCTGAAAGTCCTGTTTCACTCACCGATAAAGATTGATATGCCCAAATGGGAAAGCCTGCCGTATCAGTATCGCGCCTCAAACGACCAGTCGGAAAACGGCGGCGTTTTCGACCGCAAGCTCAGTGTGTTTGCCCGCAAGGCCGGCTATCATTACGGATGGGACTGGGGGCCGAGACTCGTTACTTCAGGCATATGGCGCGACGTCTATCTTGACGGATGGAGCGATGCCTGCATACGCAATGTACATGTGCGGCAGCTTGAGGTGACAAAGAAAAAAGCAGTCATAAGTAATGTAGTTGAAATCGAAGCTTCTTCAGAGATGAAAAACGCTGTGATTTCTGTCAAAGACAAGCGCAACGGACAGATTCTCGCATCTGGGAGACGTTCACTTTCGAAAGGGCTGAACAAAATCGCGCTTGATTTCAGCATCAGGAATCCGCGCCTGTGGTGGTGTAACGGACTCGGCAAGCCGGAACTCTACACATTCACTACAACTGTTTCATGCGGTGACAGTATAACATTATCTCATGACGAACGTGTCGGACTCAGGTCCGTCAGAATTGTGACTGATCCTGATGCCGAGGGGCATATGCAGTTCTATTTTGTGCTCAACGGAGTCCCTGTATTCGCAAAAGGCACCAATTATATACCTCAGGACAATTTTCTTCCCTCTGTGACTGATGAACGCTATGCCAGGACACTGCAAGATGCCACAGTTGCCAACATGAACATGATTCGCATCTGGGGCGGCGGCATATACGAAAACGATGTTTTCTATGATCTGTGTGATGAACTCGGTCTGATGGTCTGGCAGGATTTCATGTTCGCCTGCAGCATGTATCCCGCAACAGGCAAGTGGCTTGAGAATATGAAATCAGAAGCGCGTGACAATATCCGCCGCCTGCGCAATCACCCTTCCGTGGTTATCTGGTGCGGCGGCAACGAATGTCTTGACGCCTGGTACAACTGGGGCTGGAAAGGCAAGCAGGAAAAGGTCAATCCGGAACATGCACAAGAGATAGAAGAACAGATGAACCGCCAGTATTTCGAGGCTCTCCCCGAAATGATGGCCGAACATGCCCCCGACTCATTCTACTGGCCTTCGTCACCCTTCTCCGGCAAAGGCAAAGGCAGCGATGGACTCAACGGCGACCGCCACTACTATGGAGTGTGGCAGCGCAAGCATCCGGTGGCTCAATACAATCAAGAAAAATCGCACTTTTTCAGCGAGTACGGTGTGCAGTCATTCCCGGAATATTCAACAGTGCTCCGCTTTGCACCAGACACAACACAGCACCGTCTTGAAAGTGATGTCATGATGTGGCATCAGCGCGGCGGCAACCACGCCAACGGACTGATTGCCTGGTATCTTGAAAACGAATATCGCAAGCCGGCAAATTTCCGCGAAATGCTTTACCTCAATCAGGTTTTTCAAGGTGATGCCATGCGCACTGCCATCGAGGCACATCGCCGCAACATGCCCTACTGTATGGGATCGCTCCTCTGGCAGCACGATGACTGCTGGCCGGTTGCATCATGGTCGACACGCGATTATTACGGGAAATGGAAGGCCGCCCACTATATGGTGCGACGCGCTTTCGAAAACGTCATAGTATCATCTGAAATAACTTCTGACTCGATCCATGTATATACGGTTTCGGATCTTGTAAAAGGTCAGTCCGGCCATCTTAGTATCACCCTCTATTCGCTTGATGGAGAAAAACTCTGGGAAAAAGAAACTGCAGTCACAGTTCCGGCAAATACATCGGCAATCGTATGGTCCGGTAATCTCAAAAGCATCTTAGGCGATACCGAAAGAGACAAGGTAGTTTTCAATCTGCACCTGAACACAAAAGATTATTCCCACGAAGGCAATTTTTATCTTTGCCGCCAGTCCAAGCTCAAGTTCCCGAAAGCAGATGTCAGCTATGAGGTCACGCCCGTTGCCGATGGATATTCCATAGCACTGCGATCGACAAACTTTGTCAGAGCCCTCTGTCTGTCAGTAGACGGCGGAGATGAACATTTTGATGACAATTATTTCGACCTCATCCCCGGCAAGAGCAAAACATGCACAGTCAAGACAACCCTTTCTCCTGACGAATTCAAATCCAAATTAAATATAACGACATGCAACTGAAGAAGTTCCTGACCACCGCCTGCGCGCTGATCATCTGCATGGAATCATATTCCTACACTCCACTGACCCTACCGGTCATTCCTCCTGATCCGGCAATCGAGAAAAAAGTCCGTAAGACACTCGACAGGATGACCCTTGATGAAAAAATCGGACAGATGACCCAACTGCAGGTCGACATGATAGGCGATTATGACAGCAATGGCCAATTCTCTGTTTCAGAAGAAAAGATGAAATCAGTTTTCGGCACATATAAAGTCGGTTCGATTCTCAACACGCCCTCACGGACCTGTCTCGACCCGGCAGAATGGAACCGGATAATCTCCGAAATCCAGGCATACAGCATGAAACACATCGGCATTCCGTGTATTTACGGGCTCGACCACGTCCACGGGGCCAATTATTGTGTAGAAGGCACTCTTTTCCCTCAGCCGCTGAATGCCGGAGCGACTTTTGACTGCGGTCTTACACGCGAAATGGCGCGGATCACAGCCTATGAGACCCGTGCCTGCGACTGCCCGTGGACATTCTCACCTACCATTGACCTGGCACGTGACCCGCGATGGTCTCGTTTTTGGGAAAACTACGGCGAAGATCCACTTGTCAATGCCTTGATGGGAGCAGCCGCTGTCCGTGGTTTTCAAGGTGATGATCCAAATCATATCGACGATAATCATATAGCAGTATCGCTCAAGCATTTCATGGGCTACGGCTGTCCGTTCTCCGGCAAAGACCGTACGCCGGCTTACATCTCCGCAAGCGATTTGCGTGAAAAGCATTTCGCACCATTCCTCGAAGCCATCAAAAACGGTGCTCTGACACTTATGGTCAATTCTTCGTCAATCAACGGTATCCCGGTTCATTCAAACGCCCTGTTGCTGACCGGATGGCTTAAAGATGATCTGAAATGGGACGGAATGATTGTCACTGACTGGTCTGACATCAATAATCTTTATAAGCGTGAAAAAATAGCCAAAGACAAAAAAGATGCCATAAGAATTGCCATCAATGCCGGGATAGATATGGCGATGGAACCTTATGACGTGAATTACTGTCAGTTGCTTAAAGAATTGGTAGAAGAAGGAGCGGTACCGATGTCGCGCATCAATGATGCCGCCGCCCGTGTGATCAGGCTTAAATATCGTCTCGGTCTGTTCGATAGGCCAAACACTACTCTGAAACAACACCCGCTTACAGGATCTGGAAAATTTCGTGACACCGCACTTCTTGCAGCCGAACGCAGCATCGTGCTTCTGAAAAATGAAAATGACATGCTTCCGGTGAAGCCCGGCTCCAAAATTCTGCTGACCGGACCTACTGCCAACTCCATGCGCTCTCTTAACGGCGGCTGGACATATACCTGGCAAGGGGCCGAGACTGACAGATATGCCGAGAAATTTAATACTGTCTATGAAGCAATGTGCAACCGTTTCGGCACAGATAACATTATCTATGTCCCGACTGTGACATTCAGGACTAAGGGAAATTTTGAAGGCGAGGACGTGGCAGATTTCAATGTTGCAAAAGAAGCAGCAAACCAAGCCGATATAATAATGGTATGTATCGGTGAAAACTCCTATTGCGAGACACCCGGCAACCTGACAGACCTGCGTCTTTCGGAAAACCAACGAAATCTTGTCAAAACATTAGCGGAAACCGGCAAACCGTTGTTGCTCATAATCAATGAAGGACGACCGAGAATCATCTCCGACATCGAGCCGCTCGCCAATTCCGTTGTCGACATAATGCTTCCGGGCAATATGGGAGGTGATGCTTTGGCACGGCTTCTGGCCGGAGATGTCAATTTCTCGGCAAAACTGCCGTTCACCTATCCTCGTGAGATCAACTCGCTTGTGACCTATGACTATAAAGTCAGCGAAGAAGTTGGGAAAATGGAGGGTGTCTATGACTATGATGCACGTGTCAATGTGCAGTGGCCTTTTGGATATGGCAAGAGCTATACCACTTATGAATACTCAAATATCAGAGCTGACAAGACAAATTTCACCTATTCTGACATTCTGAATTTTGCTGTAGATGTTGAAAACACAGGCAAAATGGACGGAATAGAGCCGGTGTTACTTTTCAGTTCCGATGAGGTTGCGTCTGTCGTTCCTGACAACAAAAGACTCAGAGCCTTCGAGACTGTCCCCTTGAAAGTCGGTGAAAAGCGGACTGTAAAATTCTCTATACCGGCTTCTGACCTTGCATTTGTCAATGCTGAAGGGAAATGGGACCTTGAAGCCGGTGATTTCAAAATTCAAGTCGGAAATCTACAGCTTACAGTCATTTGCAATGATTCGTATCAATGGAAGACTCCAAACATCTGATACTAAACTAATTTCTTCAAACGCAAAAATAGACAAATGAGGCTGTGTCAAAATAGGCGCAGCCTCTTTTTTTATAACCTGTTGTAAAACATA
>CAMXAZ010000031.1 GCA_947179295.1 uncultured Muribaculaceae bacterium | reverse complement strand
GGCGTGTGGTAAAGACTGAAATTTTGGAAAAGTATCAAATAAGTATCAAATATACGATTTTTAACATTTGCGCGCGGGATAGAAAAGAAGAAAGAGCTAAATCTTAGCGACTTAGCTCTTTCTTTGCGTTGCCTTGGAAGGATTCGAACCCTCACAGGCGGAACCAGAATCCGACGTGCTACCATTACACCACAAGGCAATTTTTTTGTTGTCATTAGGTTTTTGTTTTGAGCTCGCTTGCTCGTTTTTCCTTTTGACGGTGCAAAGGTAGGGGTTTGTTTTGAATCCTGCAAATATTTCGGCAACTTTTTTCAATATTTTTTCTCTTTTTATCTGATTTTTTGTGAACCGGATGTTTGGATAAAGACTGTTTTGTGGTGCTGTTGCTTGATTATAAGCTGATTGCTGATAATATTGGTTGAATGTCGCCGAAATGCAGTTTTTTTGATTGTTTTGGGCGGGGTTGTATGTGGATGGACTCCGATGCTTGTGATTTCTGGCAAAATGTGTCGGGGATGATCAGGTGAGTTGGATTTAATTGGTGTCCGCAGGGCTGAATTTAGTATATTGAGGCAAAAAAACGTTACAAATGGCTACTGTAAAAGTAAAATTCAGGCCCTTGGCAGGCGATGCAGGTCAAGGGCGTCTATATATACAGATTATTCACGAGCGTCAGGTCAAGATGATTTCTACTCCTTATATTGTCAATGCTGCCGAATGGGATTTCGATAGGGGTGGTTTTGTCGCTCCCGGATCGGCAGGCCGCCGGGAAGAACTCTACAGGATGAATCACTCTCTTCAGTGTCACATCGGGAGGGTGAAGGCGATAATCAGCCGTCTTGACAAGACGATGCTTTTTTATAATGTATGTGACATTGCGGATGAATGCAGGAGTTATGTAGCGAAGTTCAGACTTTTTTCTTTCTTTGAGCAACGCATCGGGCAGCTCAAACTAAAGAATAAAATCCGGACTGCTCAGAATTACCGGTCGACGATGAATAGTTTCAGGTCTTTTCTTCGTGGTGAAGATATAATCATAGATCTGATAGATGCGGATATGATTGAGCGCTACGAGGTTTTTCTTCAGGCCAGGCGGCTGCGGCCTAACACGACTTCATTTTACATGCGGGTGCTCCGGGCGGTGTGCAATGCGGCTGCTGACGAGGGGGCGTTTGTTTTGCCGGGTATTTTCCGTCATGTATATACCGGGGTGGACAAGACTGAGAAGCGGGCTTTGCCACTGGCTGTTCTTAAGCGTATTCATTCGATGGATCTCACGGCATCGCCCGCGCTTGACTATGCCAGAGACATATTCATGCTGAGTTTCTTCACCCGCGGGATGAGTTTTATTGATATGGCTTTTGTTCTTAAGACTGATCTAAGCAACGGATATCTTACGTATAGCCGGCATAAAACGCGACAGATTATTAAGCTGAAGTGGACTGCCGAGATGCAGCGCATAATTGACAAATATCCCTCCAACACGAGTCCATATCTGTTTCCGATACTGATAAACCCGCAATCGAACCCGGCTTATGCCTACCGTAATATTTCATACCGCATAAATTCCAGCCTTAAGAAGATAGCTCTGCTTGCGGGCTATCCTGAGAGCCTCACTCTTTATGCCGCACGTCATTCGTGGGCTTCTGTGGCATGTATGCAGGGAATTCCTATAAGTGTCATAAGCCAGGGGATGGGCCATGACTCTGAGCGGACCACGAGGATCTACATTTCGTCAATTGATTCTTCGGCCATTGACAGGGCCAATTCAAAAGTGATCAGCTCTCTGTTCTGATTTTTTATAACCGGAATCTGTCTCCCGGCAATGCCTGCCAGTATTTCCCATGTGTGTATATGCAATGGCTTTCTTCATTATAAAATCACCAACTATAAATTTGGAGAATCGCTCCAAGCCGATTAACTTTGCAATAATTTTCATACGCGGACACTCTCCTCCCCGTCAGAGAAATCATTTTATACCCGTTTCCAATCGTTATGTTGATAATAGGAATAGCAGGTGGCACCGGTTCCGGCAAGACCACCGTTGTAAACAAGATAATCAACAGCCTTCCTCCCGGCGAAGTAGCTGTCCTGCCTCAGGACTCTTATTATAAGGATTCAAGCCATATTCCGGTTGAGGAACGCAGTAAGATCAATTTTGACGAACCGGCCTCCATCGAATGGACCCTTCTGGTAGAGCATCTCAAACGTCTCAAGGACGGCAACTCGATCGAGATGCCTACATATTCATATCTGACCTGCACCCGCCAGGCCGAGACCGTCAGGGTCGATCCGCGCGAGGTGGTCATTGTGGAGGGCATTCTTGTGCTGACCGACCCGGTGCTGCGATCAATGATGGATGTGAAGGTCTTTGTCGATGCCGATGCCGATGAACGCCTTATCAGAGTCATAGCCCGCGACTGCGTGGAACGAGGCCGCACTCCCGCTATGGTGCTTGACCGTTATCAGGATGTGCTGAAGCCGATGCACGAGATGTATATCGAGCCTACAAAGCGTCATGCCGATCTGATTGTGCCGCAAGGCGGAAGCAATGTAGTGGCTATTCAGCTGCTGACCGATTACATCGAGTCGCGCCTCAGACGCACTACTGTCAACCGTTAAATCTATCTCTCCCCAGCAAGCATTCCCCCCCAGATGGAACAAAACCCCAATATACAGCCCTCTATACCGGTAGGCACACCTGACAAGATGGTGCTTCGCACAGACAATCTTGTAAAGAAATACGGCAAGCGAACAGTTGCAAACCATGTGTCGATCAACGTGACGCAAGGTGAGATTGTCGGTCTCCTCGGACCTAACGGTGCCGGCAAGACGACTACATTCTACATGACCGTAGGACTGATCACGCCTAACGAGGGGCAGATCTACCTGAACGACCTTAACATCACCAAATATCCGGTCTATAAGCGGGCGCAGAACGGCATCGGCTATCTTGCCCAGGAGCCGAGCGTGTTCCGCAAACTGACAGTGGAAAACAATATAAAGGCCGTTCTGCAGATGACCAACACATCGGCTGAATATCAGCGCGACAAGCTTGAAAGCCTGATAGCTGAATTCAGTCTTGAAAAAGTGCGTCATAATCTTGGCGACCAGCTCTCAGGCGGCGAGCGACGCCGCACGGAGATTGCCCGCTGTCTGGCTATCGACCCGAAATTCATCATGCTCGACGAGCCTTTTGCGGGAGTCGACCCCATTGCGGTCGAGGATATCCAGTCTGTGGTCTATCATCTCAAGGAAAAAAATATCGGCATTCTCATCACAGACCATAACGCGCAGGAGACATTGCGCATCACCGACCGAGCCTATCTGCTTTTTGAAGGAAAGATCCTGTTCCAGGGCACATCTGAGGAACTGGCAGAAAATCCGGTTGTCCGCGAAAAATATCTCGGCCGGGACTTCATGTTCTACCGCAAAAAATTCGACGCCGAATAGCTATCAGCCCTCGGCGCCGTCAGAAATCAGAATCAGGCCGGACTCAGCCGGTCTGATTTTTTTATTGCCTGCTAAACAAAGAGTTTCAAATTGAGAGATTAGTAACCAGGGGTTCTGAGCCCATCCGGGCTAAAGTGCGATTTGCTCGCCGGGTATGAGCCAACGATTTTTCTGCTATAGAAAGAGGGATTATATATATGATTATGGATCGCTTAATCGAGATCGTCGTCATCGATGTCATCTTCGAGGAAGTCGAAATCCCATCCGTCAGACATTGATTCCGTGAATTCGGCAAGTTCGCGTCCTTCCCGCTTGGTGGGGCGGCCAAGGCCTTTGCGGCGGTCGATGAATCCGGAGATCTTTACAATCTCAAGCAGATCGAGTTCGCTTTTGGGTGTGATGTTTTCCATATAGTCCGGCACGAGTTTGGCGCCAAGCCTGTTCTGGGTCAGGGCGAGCACACGGAAAGAGTAGGTCACCGGTGGCTTGCGCACCTTCACCACATCTCCGACCTTGATTGTGCGCGATGGTTTGGCAAGTGCGTCGCCGACATACACGCGGCCTTTCTTGCAGGCTTCCGTAGCGATTGTGCGCGTCTTGAATATGCGCATGGCCCATAGCCATTTATCTATTCTGACTTCGTTCATGATGCTTTTTTTATCTTGTATCTGCTTAGAGAGTCCGGCGCTTACTTTTTGTTGTACATATTCATGGCTCTTTCGATGCCTGTGAGGCAGAATGCTTTTATGGCCTCTACGGCAATGTCGATCCTTTCAGGCATGGCCTCTTCCTCGGCCTTTGTGAATGCGCCGAGCACGTATTCGATCTGCATTCCGCGCGGAAAATCGTTGCCAATGCCGAATCGCAGGCGGGGATAGGCTTGTGTGCCGAGCATCTGGGCTATGTTTTTGAGTCCGTTGTGTCCGGCGTCGCTGCCGGAGCCTTTGATGCGGATGGCGCCGAAGGGAATGGCGCAGTCATCAACAATCACAAGGATGTTCTCAATCTCTATACCTTCTTTTTCTTTCCAGTAGCGGACGGCATTTCCGGAAAGATTCATGTAGGTGGACGGTTTGAGTATCACCAGCTGGGCGTTTTTGACCCTCATGCGGGCTATATCGCCATAGCGTTCGGTCGAGAAGCTTGCGTTGCCGCCGGCGGCAAGAGCGTCAGCGATTCTGAAGCCGGCATTGTGGCGTGTGTTGGCATATTCCGGACCGATATTTCCCAGTCCGACTATCAGGTACTTCATTGGAGTGGTTAAAAGTAGGGTTGATGTGGTGTAGAGCAGGGGAGGAGGCTCCCGGATGCCCGCTAAACAAGCGACAGATTCTCCCGGCTTGAAAAAATGTCGAGAAAATCTGTCGCAATGAAATCGGTTTATGCGCGGTGTGCGCTGATGCTGAGATTACTGAGCGTTGGCCTGAGCACCACGGGCAGCACGGGTGAGCTGAACGGCGCAGACAACAGCGTTCTTGGCGTTCATCAGTTCGAGACCGTCGAAGTGGAGTTCGCCGATCTGGAGAGTCTTGCCGAGGCCGAGGTGGTCAACGTTGATAACCACACGTTCGGGGATTTCAGTGTAGACAGCTTTCACGCGGATTTTCTTCATAGAGAGGTTGAGCTTACCACCGGCTTTCACACCTTCTGCGTGGCCTTCGAGCTGAACGGGAACTTCGATGGTGACGGGCTTCTTGTCAGTCACTTCGAGGAGGTCCATGTGAAGGATGGTGTCTTTAACCGGGTGGAACTGGATGTCCTTGAGGACAGCCATGCGGGTTTCGCCGTTTACAGTAAGCTCGATAGCGAAGATATCGGGAGTGTAGACGAGTTTGCGGACTGCGTCCTGAGTCACTACGAGGTCAGTGGTAACGAGGCCTTTGCCGTTGCCGATCTCCACAAGCTTTTCGCCGGGTTTCAGAGCCTTCTCATAGGGGAGGTTTACGATTTCGCCGCCGTTGAGAACCACGGGGATCTTGTTTTCTTTGCGGAGGGCTTTGGTAGCCTTTTTGCCGAGGTCTGTACGGGGTTCGGCAGTCAGTTGAAATGTCTTCATTTCTGATTGATTTGTTTGATTGTGTTACTCAAAATTAAGTTGTAATTCAATTGCTCCTTAATTTCCCATCACACGGGGATGCTAAAAAGCGACTGCAAAGTTACTGAATTTTCTGCGATTACATCACATCTGTTCACATTATTTAACAGCTGCGGCTGCTTTGGCTCTTTTTGAGCGGCTGAGATCTGTCTGAAGCTGGAAGCCGAGTGACAGCGAGAGGTCGTTGGCCCAGGAATTGGATTTGAATTTTTCGGTTGAATCCTGGTTGCTGCCGGAGGTGCTGACTGTCAGGCTTGCTGACTCAAGCGGATGGTGATAGCAGATGTCAAAAATCAGGCTGCACACTCTTGAAGTGCGGAAGCCCACTCCGAATCCTCCTTCGATGAAGTAGGGGGCTATTTCCCTTTTTACGGTTGTCTTTATCCCATTCCGCTCTTTTGACTGGTTGTTGGTCCTGACCGCCTGGCATCCGGCTCCGATGCGGGGCATGAACTGCCATCGGCCTACCTGGGAAAGATATGATGCGCCGATTGAGAATGACGGGTGTATTTTATTGACTCCGGGCATGAACAGATTCATCAGAAGATCTCCGAGCTGGTCGAAATACGGATCGGCTTGAATGCTGTAGAATGTGCAGCCAAGGTCGGCATAGACATTCCAGTTGCGGTGAAATCCGATGTTGAAGCGGAAGTTTATCTGAGTGGCGGCATCGGGGCGGTAACCGAATACTTCACTGTTATGACGGCCTCCGGTGTTGAGATTGGCTCCGGCCGAGAAGACCATCATGAACGGTTTTTCAAGCATTCTGAAGCGATCCTCACGGGTGGCGGTGCTGTCAGCCGTAGCCGCAACTTCTCTGACATCGGCAGCCTGGACTGTAGCCACGCCGAAGCATAGCGAAAGTATGATTGTGGAAAGATATTTTTTCATATGTGATTCTGATTGGATGCTAATAAATGCTTATCTCGGTGCAGCCTGTAAGGTTATTAGCCGTTGGGGGATTGTCGGATTGAGGACGGGGTCCATGACGGCGGCTTTCACTCGCAGCTCATCGGCAGTCAGTTTTTCTATCAGCCAGAACAGATCTCCGTGTGAGGCGCTGTAGAGATAGATTACTGCGAAATTTTCGGTAGTGAAAGTCCAGTCGTAATATTGAGTTTCATTATAGACCGTATCTCCGTTCTTGTCTGTCCATGTATAAGTGACAGAGGCTTTACCTTTTTTATCGAAACTCCATGACTGGCGGCTCACAATCGGATTTTCCGGATCGTAGGAATTGGTTGATTGCTCAGTCCATCTGACGGATGTCAGCAAGTCGAGGCGGTTTCTCTGATCGTCATTGTAATAGCCCGACCTTTCGCATGACGAGCAGATCAGAAGGCCAAGTATAAGCAGAAATAAGTGTAGCTTGCCGGTTTTCATTTTTATATTGTGATGCAGAATTCAGATGTCAAGAGGTAAACGGTGCAAATATAGTGATAAACGGCGATAAAAAGTGTGACTGAAATCACACATGCATAAATTTTGAGCGTGATTTTGTCAAATCCTTAGATAATACCGTATTAATATCTTAAGGTATATCCAAGCGAAATGTTCGGCAGAATCCAAACTCCGTCTATTGGCGAGCATTTCAGGTCTCCCACAATGAACGTGAGCCCTGCCCGTAGGAAGAAACCTCGCTCACGCTGATAGCGGTAGCCTATATTGAGAGTTCCCAATATGTTTAGCCTGTTTCCTCGCGTGATTTTATAGTCAGTAGTCATATCCTCGTTCCAATGCGAGGTTGTATATACCCGGTGAAGGATTGAGGGTGTGGCTCCCACTCCGATCTCAAATTTGCTTTTCCGCTCGCCGAAAATCGCATTGACTTCAAGAGGGACGCATACTCCGTTAAACTCCAGAAATTTCCAGTCAACATTGTTTTCAAAAGAGCCGTCGATATATGAAAGGCCGACTCTATAGCCGAAAGAAGTGCCGTTTCTGAACCGTGAATCAAAACCGACTCCGACCCCGAATGACGGACCGAAAATCTCACCGAAAATATTGTGACTCATCTTGGCCTTTTCATTTTCCACCGGCAGATGCGAAATGGAGTTCTCGTCTGAATTTTGAGCACTTGAAGATATAGCCATTAAGAGCAGTAAGCACACTGCCATAAGCTTTCTCCAGGAAAGCGAATCAGTCATAGTCCCTAAGTTTAAAATCTGTTGATTCATAACGCAAATCTGCTCTCGGCCGGCTCTCCTTTGAGTTAAGTACATATAAAAGAAACGTGTAAAGAAACGTGAGCTGGTTATGTCACCTCTCGCGCATGTCTGCTGAGCCACTGCACCCACAAACTGCTAAGGTAAGCATAACGCTTCTTATTTTATTCAATTGGTTACGGATCAGAATTGCCCTGATCCATCGGCAAAGATATGTATTTTATCCTATACAACAAAATAGGGGCTGTATTAAGAAGGCAAATGCGGTTCGGGTAAGCGAAATAAAAAATGTCAGCCTTACGCTTCGGTGAGGCTGACATTTGATTCTTTTTGAGCTGTGGTTTTAGAGCTTTCAGCTATGCGACGGAGTGGGTGCAGGTGTGGGAATTGACCAGTCGGCAATGAAGTCGAGAGTCTGACGGGGGGTGATTGTCTTGATGGTCTGAACAATTGTCCCTACGATGTTGCCGAAGAATTCCTCATGTACGGTTGAAAATTTGTCTTTAGGTTCCATTGTGTTTGGTCATTACGTTAGATACAAAATAGTATTCATTGATAATAACACTCCAATGGGCGCGAGGGTTTATAGGGGTTGTGTTAACATAGGTTAAAAATGCAGCTTGTGCCTATCGTGACGGCTTCGGATCAATGGTGAATCTGTCTGTCGCCTTATAGAAGGGGAAACGCTCGCGGCTTTGTTTCAGATGGTCTTTGTCAAGCAGTGCATAGATGTGGCCGTTGCGGCGGGTTTCGCGGATCTCTTCCCCAAGGCAGTCGAAAACGGAGGTCATTCCTGCCGGATAGTCTCCGAACTTGTCGGAGCCGGTGCGGTTGGCGCCTACGGTGTAGATCTGATTCTCCACCGCACGGGCTGCCAGGAGCAGTTTGTAAGGCTTGACTCTTGCCACAGGCCAGTTTGACGGCACCAGCAGAAGGTCATAGAGGTCATCGGGATTATTGCGTGTCCACACCGGGAAGCGCAGATCGAAGCAGACTATCATGCGGATGTTCCAGCTGCGGAAGCGTATGGCCCGCGGCTCGCCTTCTGCGGCGGTATAGACGGTGTGTTCGTTGGAGAGAGGGAAGAGATGGCGTTTGTCGGTGAAGGTGATGTCGCCCATCGGTTCGACAAAAAAGGCGCGGTTGAAATAATTGCCTTGTCCGTCAGTGGCCAGGAAACTTCCGGCTATGGCAAATCCGAAATACTGCGCCCAGCGTTTGAGGGCTTCTACCGTGCGTCCGTCATTCGGCTCGGCGACAGCGGTTACTGTCTTTGCGTCCGGGACAAAGGCTGTGGTAAACAATTCCGGCAGAACCACTATGTCGGTGTCAGGTTCTACCTGATTGAGCTGATGGGCTGTCGAGATGAGGTTGTTTTCGACATCGGCATAGGCGATGTCAAGCGGGATGACGCAGATTTTAAGCATTATTTCGGTGGCTTTCGGTGGCAGATCTGAGGCTTAGACGGTGAAATTATCCCGGTTTATTCCGGTAAATGGCCTGTAATAGGCTTTTACGGCTTCCATGTCGGCGTCAGTATCGCCGGTCGGGAAGAACGTTTTTTGCAGATGTATGGTCTTGGTGGCTGCGTCAATGGCGCCGAGCACTATCGGAATTTTGGCCCCGTAGGCAATATGGAGAAAACCGGTGTGCCATTGCGAGACTTTGGCTCTGGTCCCTTCAGGGGTTATGGCTATTGACATCCGCTCTGTTTCCGAGAATTTTTTGATCAGTGTGTCTGTGAGTGACGAGCCTTTGCCTCTTTTGACCGGGATTCCGCCGAAGGCTTTGAAAACGAGGTTCATCGGGAAGAAAAACCACTCCTGTTTGATCAGGAATCCGGCCTGCCGGCCGAGCGACCAGTAGGCCAGTTTTCCGAGAATAAAATCCCAGTTGGAAGTGTGGGGCGCAACGCAGATTATACATTTTGGATAATCCGGAACGCTGCACACCACCTTCCAGCCGAAGAGTCGTAGGATTGTGCCGCTTAATGACATGGCTTTTCTTCTACGTGAATATTTATCTTTGCTTATGCTTTAAGAGCTGCCTTGTTGGCATCTTTCTGAGCCTGCGGAAGAGCTTCGTTCATTTTCTTGACGATAGCTTCCACGTGAGCGTTGAATTCGCCTTTGAGCTTCCGGTAGGCGGCTTTGAAGTAAGCCGAGCGGGCTTTGTTGTATGCGGCAGTGCTTTCAAAAGCTTTGGGCGACTGGGGGAAATCGAAATTCACGCGGCTGAGTGCGTTGTACTGAAGCTCTGCGAGTTCATAGATGATTTCATTGAGCTTTTCGGGATCAATGCCCGGAACGGTGATTTTGGCTATCACGCATTCGCCGGCGAGCGCGCCGCATATCATTCGGATTTCTTTCTTTAAAATACGTTTGTTAGATGCCATAAGTGATGGTGTTTTGGGGGTGATTTATTTTTGTCCCGCATCCCTGATCACGTGAATCCCGGATGCAGTTATGCAAATTTAACAAAAAAGAATTGATTTAGGTTGATGTTATCAGGATTTTTTTGAGCGCCTGCAGTGCGGGGGTGATTTTAGGCACGTCATGGCGGACTGAGATGCTGCCTGCTGCATCTTGCTGTGGATTCCTGATTTCGGCCCCTGTGATACGGCCTACGATGTCGGCGAATTTTGCCGGATGGGCTGTGGCGAGGAAGATTCCGTTCTCGCCGTCTTTGATGTCTTCGGCAAGTGCCCGGTAGGCTGTGGCGGCATGTGGATCTGCTATATATCCGTGTGTCCGGTATAGATCTGCAATAGAGTCGGCAATCTCGTCATCGCTGTAGGAGTAGGCCTTCATGTCGGAGCTGATTGGCGCGGGAGCCGAGGCATACATGTCGGTAATGCGCGAGAGATTCGAAGGGTTGCCTACATCCATCGCACAGGCTATGCTGTGGTGCGGACGGGCAGGAGTGAAATGACCGGTGCGGACAAAGCGTGTGAAGGAGTCATTGCTGTTGTTGGCCACCACGAAGCGTTTCACCGGGAGACCCATCTTTCTGGCCAGAAGGCCGGCTGTAAGATTTCCGAGATTGCCGCAAGGCACTGAAAATACCACTCCCTCGCTGTCGATGCTATCGGTGTCGCGGCTGAGAAGCTGGCTGTAGGCGTAGAAATAGTAGAACATCTGAGGCAGCAGGCGGCAGATGTTTATGGAGTTGGCCGAGGTGATGTTCAGCTTACGGCGCAGATCCTGATCAACGAAGGCTTCCTTGACAAGCCGCTGGCAGTCATCGAAGGTGCCGAGCACCTCTATGGGAATTACATTGTCGCCAAGCGAGGTGAACTGATGGCGCTGTTTGGCTGACAGCCCTCTCTCCGGGTAGAGCACGAACACTCTGACGCCGGGCACTCTGTGAAATCCGCTTGCCACGGCTCCGCCTGAATCGCCCGATGTGGCCACCAGGACATTCACCGGCTTGTCGAGATTGCGGGAGTAGTGGCTGATGATACGGGCGAGAAAACGTGCGCCGATGTCTTTGAACGCAAGGGTGGGGCCATGAAAAAGTTCGAGCACACTGATATCAGTCGATATTTTGCGCAGAGGAATGTCAAAAGTAAAAGTGTTGTAGACAATATCCTTTAGCTCGGCAGCGTCAATGTCATCGCCAAGCATTGTGGAGGCCACCACGTAGGCGATGTCGCGGATCGACATTTCCGCGATATTGTTGAAGAATGCGCGTGGGATGAGCGGGATGCGCTCAGGCATATAAAGACCGCCGTCAGCCGGCAGGCCTGTCATCACAGCTTCTTCGAGCGAAGCCTTGCTGCTTTGTCGGTTTGTGCTGTAAAATTGCATGATGATTATAACAGGATGTGATTCTTGATAAGCAAAGATAACTAACTCGGAGCGCCGATGCAAGTGCGGGGATTTAAAAATGGTGAAAATGGCCAATTTTGATGTCGGTGCAGACCGGACGGAGCATCTGCAGCTGCCTGCGTCAGGATTTGGTCAGAGCTAATGGGTTGTTTTTAAACACCCTCTAAAACAGTATTCTCGCCAGTGAGTCGTTGTTGGCGCTGATATAGTCGGTGAATCCCCGTTCGTAGTCCGTGGCAGACTGTGCTCCGAGTTTTGAGCCGATATTGCTGATTCGGGCACGGATGTCGAGCAGTCCGTCCTGCAGGGCATCTTCGTTATCAGCATATTGCAGCAGGCGCTCGGCATGTTCTTGTCCGAGGCGGTAGGCTTTTTTGTCTTTGACTTTCCCGGAGACCGTCTCGGAGCGGAAGCTGCTGCTTTCCGAACAATTGCACGACATGCATATAGCGCCCGTGAGACAGCTGAGGGCGAAGGGTAAGAATTTCAAGATTGTAGTATGATGGAAGAATTTCATAAAAGTGTCATTGCTATTTTGGCACAGCCTTCGGCATCGGCGAGGGCGTCGTGATGGTTATGGAAAGGTATGCCGAGAAAATCACAGACGAAGGGCAGTGAATATGATGTCAGCATCCGGCGTGGAATCTGCTTGCGGGCGGCAGTCAGGGTGCAGTAGAAAGGGTAGTCGGGATAGTCCATGCCGTAGACGCGGTGGGCGGCACGGATACATTTTTCGTCAAATGCCTTGTTGTGGGCCACAAGCGGGAGATCTCCGATGAATCGGTTGACATCGCGCCACACCTCTGAAAATACTCTCGCGTTTTCAGTGTCCTCGCGCCCAATACCGTGGATGTTCTGCGTGAAATGGCGGAAGTAGTATTCCGGTTCGGGCTTGACAAGTTCATAGAACCGGTCGGTGATTATTCCGCCGATGACCTTTATCGCTCCGATCGCGCAGATTGACGACGGCTCTCCATTGGCTGTCTCTACGTCAATGGCTATGAAGTTATCCATTTGCCGCTACTTTATCGCGCACTTTCTCCATCAGCCAGCGCGGGGTTGAGGTTGCCCCGCAGATGCCTACGGTGCCTGCGCCCTCGATCCATTCCGGGCGGAAGTCAGACGGGTTCGAGACCAGATAGGAACGCTCGTTGACATCGCGGCATTCATGATAGAGCACCTTGCCGTTGCTGCTTTTGGCTCCGGCCACGAAGAGAATCACGTCATGGGCGCGGGCAAACTCCCGCAGGTGTTCCACGCGGTTTGCCACCTGGCGGCAGATGGTGTCGAAATATTCGAAACGTACTCCTGGGCTAAGCCGGCGGTTGATTTCTCCGACCATTTCTGCCAGGCCCTGGAGTGACATTGTAGTCTGCGAGTAGAGCGCTATGTCGCGGTTGAAGTCAATGCGATCGAGCTGGGCTATGTTTTCCACTACGATGGCTTCGCCGTTGGTCTGCCCGACAAGTCCGTTGACTTCCGCATGGCCGGCCTTGCCGTAGATCACAATCTGGGGGCGGGGAGAGGTGCTGTCATATGTCTGCTTTATCCGTTTCTGCAACTGGAGCACCACCGGACAGGTGGCATCGATTATCTCGATTCCTTTCTCGCGGGCTATGGCGTAGGTCGACGGCGGCTCGCCGTGGGCGCGCAGGAGTACTCTGGCTCCCGGTAGCCGGTCGAGATCCGCGTGGGTTATTGTGGCAAGCCCTTTCTGGCCGAGCCTTTCCACCTCATCGCTGTTATGGACAATGTCGCCGAGACAGTACAACGGTTCCGGTGAGCGGTCAAGCTCTTCCTCGGCTTTCCGTATTGCTGTCACCACACCATGACAGAATCCTGAACGGGCATCAATTTCTATTACCGGTGAATTTTTCATCTGGCAAAATTCGCTTGTTATATATAATAATGTGGTGGGGCGGATCACAGTCCGGCCGTTTTCCGCTTGAACAGATCGAGAAGCCACCGGTCCTGCTCTTCGATAGTCATTTCGGAATTGTCGAGTCTGACGGCATCATCGGCGCAGCGCAGGGGGCTTTCATCTCTTGTCTCGTCGATGTGGTCGCGGCTGACCACATTGGCCAGAACTTCTTCATAGGTGATTGACTGTCCTTTTTCGGTCAGTTCCTTGAAGCGTCGTTCGGCGCGTTTTTCAGCTGACGCATCGCAGAATATCTTCAGTTCGGCCTGCGGGAAAACCATAGTGCCGATGTCGCGGCCGTCCATCACTATGCCCTTGCTTTCGCCCATATCGCGCTGCATTTTGACCAGTGCGCGGCGCACTTCGGCTATCGTGGCTATCGGTGAGACGTGGGCTGAGACTTCAAGGGTGCGGATCTCGTCTTCCACATCTTTGCCGTTGAGCTGAGTGCGCTGTCCGTCGGGGGTGACTTTGAAGTCGATTTTTATCTCCGGGAGGGCGCTGACGAGTGCGGCTTTGTCAATCGAGCCGTCAGCGGCGATGAAACCGTGCTGCATGGCATAGAGAGTCACTGCGCGATACATCGCGCCTGAATCTATGTAGCGGTAGCCGATGGCTTTTGCCAGACGGCGGGCCATTGTGCTTTTGCCTGACGATGAGTAACCGTCGATGGCTATGATGAGATTGTCAGAATTCATATAGTTTGGTTGATAGGTTCAGCATTATGGTTGTGGCGCCGGTGTGGGGCTGTGACAGTGCCACGCCTACACCGAAGTTTCTGACATTGAGCCCGGCGCAGACTGAAAATCCCGAAAGGAAACTGCGTTTGTAGGTGGCCATGTCAGTGCGGGTTTTGTAGTTGTAGCCGAGTCCGATGTGGAATTTCTCACTCGGCACGAAGTCGGCGGCAAATATCAGATGGCGGAAGAGATTCGAACTGAAGCTGTCTTTGACAGTAGGCTCGGAGCTGTCTGTCCCGTCGCCGTTGTCATAGAAGGGAAGATGCCATTTGGTGAGATTCCATGCGGTGACTGACCATGTGATGGGTATTGAGCCGAATGATTTGGAAACACCGATGCGCAGATCGACCGGCAGGCGGTCATAAGAGTCCTGAAACCGCTTGACCTGACCGCCGAGATTAGCGATGACGGCTGAGAATGACAGGTTGCTCTCCGGATTGTAGTAATTGACACCGAGGTCAGTGGCTACGGCCATTGCCGAGTAGGCATCGTAGCT
The DNA here is from genome assembly GCA_947179295.1 of uncultured Muribaculaceae bacterium. Lineage (GTDB taxonomy): Bacteria > Bacteroidota > Bacteroidia > Bacteroidales > Muribaculaceae > Duncaniella. The sequence continues at coordinate 14,997 of CAMXAZ010000031.1, read as the reverse complement.
CGAATAGATAAACTTGAGGTTTATGCCCCCGCGCCAGCGGTCTGTGATGTCATGGGCATACATGGCGTTGAACACCATGTCTTTGGGAGAGAAGTCGCCGGTCAGGATTCCGTTGACATCGGCACCGCGTATGGTGCCGTAGCCGAAATACTGTATGCCTGCGGCCCACGCTCCGTGTTCTCCGGCGCTGTGGCCGAACTTTACGCCCGCAAAATTGCTGTCACCAACATAGCGCATGTAATTCACGCCAAGCTGCATGTCGATCTCAGGTCCCAGCAGTCCGGGATTCTGATCAATGCTGTTGATGTCATCTTCGATTGCTGTGATGTTTATTCCGCCAAGGCCATAGGCCAGGGTTGAAGATGGAATTTCCAAGAAACGGTAGGCTGGCGAACTGTCCTGGGCCTTCATCCCGCCGGCTGCTGTGACGGCGAGGAGCAATGAGAGCAGAAGGCCTAAGCCTCGGACATGGGTGTGGAGCGTATGTTTGAATCGGGGTAATGTCATGACGTGGAATCTTCAAATAAATAACGCGCATGTGCCTGTATTATTATATGCCGCCGGAAATGTCAACAAAACAAAAACAATTGTAATCAATCTCAAAATACTTGCATCAAGGCGCTCTGCATTATAATTTTGTATTGTCACATTAGCTGATTTTATATGCCTAAAACTCTACTCCGCTCAATTCTCCTTCTTCCTCTTATGGCTGGTGCCGCTGTCTTTTCAGCGGCACAGCCGCCCAGGCATATTGCCAATGTCTCTTCGCGCGCAGGCTCGGCTCCGGTCTGTGTGGATGTCTACGAATATGATTGCGTAGATATTCAGCCGCAGTTTCCCGGAGGCGATGGCGCGATGGTGCGTTTCATCAACAAAGAACGCCGCTACCCCACGCAGGCCTATCACGAAGGCATAGAGGGGCGGGTGCTGTGTGGTTTTGTTGTGAATGAAGACGGTTCTCTGTCACATATCTCTGTGATCAGAAGTGTCGAGAAGTCGCTTGACCGTGAGGCTGTGCGCATTATTTCCAATATGCCGAAATGGGATGCCGGTGTGCTTTCAGACACTTTTGTACCGGTCTATTATATTCTCCCTATTCCTTTCCGTCTTTGATCTTATGGGTGTCATGAGCAGCCGCGCGGCTGATGGTGACGAGATAGACCCCTGAGAATATCAGCGCGACGGCCACTATTTTCAACGGAGTGAAGCGGTCGAGCCCAAGACACACGCCGATAACCGAGGCCACAATGGGCTGCACATAGTTGTACATGCCGACAAGTGTAGGGCGCAGATTCTTCTGTCCGATCATAGTGCATATATAGGCTATGAAAGTAGCGAATATGACCACATAGCCTATTCCGGCAAGTTCGATAGCCGAGACTTCGCCCCAGGAAGTGCCAAGCCATTCTCTGACCGATACGGGAGTGACGGCTATCGCGGCGAAAGTAAACATCCATTTCATCAGCGTGAACACCGAGTATTTCTTTATGAAATTTCTGTAGAAGGTGAGATACAGCGCATAGCTTAGCTGTGCGGTCAGCACGAGCATGTCGCCGAGCACCGGGTTGTCTCCTTTCATGCCTGAACCTGCGCTTCCGAGCACCAGCATCAGCGCGCCTGTGCCGCCGAGGGCTATGCCGCCTGCCTTTTTCCAGGTGACAGGCTCTTTCAGAATGACGGCGGCGAGGAGCATAACCCAGATGGGCATTGTCGTGGTGATGATTGATGCTTCGCCGGGGGAGGTGAAGCCCACGCCGAATACGTAGCAGCCCTGATTGAAGACAATGCCGAGTAGGCCGGCGCCTGCGAGTCTCAGCAGGTCACGCGCGGGCACATGCTCGCGCGCTGTGAACAGTGATGCGATCCAGAAGAGTATGGCCGCCCCGAAGATTCTGAAATTGGAGAGCAGCAGCGGGCTGACTATGCCTGCAGCCATAACGAGCTTCGCCACGGGTGCCATGATCCCCCACATGGTGTTTGCTCCTAACATTGCCAGATGGCCTTTGAGTCTGAAATCCCTCATCGTCGAGTGAGATTGAATGATATTTTTCGTAATTTTGTGACTTCTTTCCTGCGTGGGAAAAAATCGCGCAAAATTATTCAAAAACATTTAACCGTACAAATGTACAGGCTCTAAAAAAATCGGCCCCGTCGTCTTATGGCTTCATCTGTCTCACATCCGTCTTGGCTTACCTGTCTGGCATCCACATCAGGATATCAGGTGATGTTCACATCGAGAGGTGGCGGCGGAAATCAAAAGTCGCCTTACGCGGATTTCAATATATGTCATTACACCGGAGATGCTCCGGAACATGTGGCCGCCTCGCGGCGTATGCTTATCAAGGAGCTTGGCCTGGATACCGGTTCATTGATCGTACCTCGGCAGACCCACTCCGCCAATGTGCAGGTGATAGATTCTCTCCCGGTAGATCCGGCTGCGATTGAAGGTGTCGATGCTCTTGTCACAAGAATGCCGGAGGTGGCTATCGGAGTCTCTACGGCCGATTGTGTGCCTGTGGTGATCGTTGATGAGCAGGCCGGAGTAGCAGGCGTGGCCCATGCCGGCTGGAGGGGTGCGCTCGGTGGTGTTGTCGATAATACAGTCGGCGCAATGCTTGAGCTTGGAGCTGATGCTTCGCGCATGGATGTCTTTTTCGGTCCGGCCATCTGCTGCGACTGTTTTGAGGTAGGGGAGGAGGTGGCAGCGCGTTTTCCTGAGGAGTATGTGGTGCGCAGAGCTGAGTGGCCGCGCCCTCATGTCGATCTTCCGGGTTATGTAGCCGGCCGCTTGCTGTCAGCCGGCGTTCCGTCGGAGCGGATAAGAAATTTCTCGCCTGATCTGTGCACCCGATGTCACCCCGACCGTTATTTTTCGGCTCGCATAGCAGGGGTGGAGTCGGGGCGGAATTTCACCTTTGTGATGTTGAAACGGAGGATTTGAATGAAAAATGCTTATTTAGAATGATTATAAATAAAGCTTGCGCTGGAAGAATTTTGCCTGCATTTTCAGAATGCCGAATTTCAGCGAGTTTGCAATCTGCTGAGCTTGGTTGGAGGAGTGTTTGTAAAGGAATGTTTATAAATATAATTCATTGAGTTATAGAGATATACACGGGTGTGGCGGCAGTGGGGCTAAAACAAGTGTTAAACGCGGTATAAGTCTCTGTGTTTCAGTATTGTATAAATTATTTGAAACTTCCAAATAAAAAGCGGGTTGATTTTGAAGAAAAAAAGTAAGAAATTTGCATTCACAAGTTGACAATTATTCAACGGCGCATAACCAATCAGCCCAAGTTTCCAATCAACCGAACAGACACATTTCTCCTGCTACTCAAGTTTGATTGACATGCGCTATTCACTTTAACTGAGCAATGCAAGAAGAATACTCAAAAAAATGGGACAAATGTCTTGAGATTATTCGTGACATTATTCCGGCAGAACAATTCAAATCCTGGTTCAGCCCGCTGACATTTCTGCGGGTTGAAAATGATGTTTTGACCATTTACTGTCCTACCGAGTTCTTCGCCGAGCAGCTTGAAGAGCGTTATATCAACGTTCTTGGCAAGACTCTCAAACGAGTGTTCGGACCGTCGATCCGTCTGATCTACGAATATCCTATTGTGGCAGATGATCCGAGCAGCAAGATCTCAGTCGGAAGCGCACACCCCAGCCAGGCTGTCAAGCCTATGCCCGGAGCCACCTCGAATCCGTTCAAGGAACAGATCGTAGAGGATATCGACTCGCAGCTCAACCCTGACTATACGTTTGAAAACTATTGCATCAGCGACAGTAATAAAGTGGCTCGTTCTATCGGTGAGGCTATTGCGAACGACCCGAAGCTCCAGACATTCAACCCGCTCTTTGTGTTCGGCCCCTGCGGAGTAGGAAAAACCCACCTGATCCAGGCCATCGGCATCCGCATCAAGGAACGCAATCCCCGCGCGCGCGTACTTTATATTACTGCACGTCTGTTCGAAAGCCAGTACACTGCCGCAGTGCAGCGCAGCAAAGTCAATGAATTCATCAACTTCTATCAGAGTATCGACACTCTGATCATCGATGACATCCAGGACTTCATCGGAAAGGACAAGACTCAGAAGACATTCTACCACATATTCAACCACCTCAAGCAGAACCACCGCCAGCTGATCATGTCGAGCGACTGCTGCCCCTCGCAGATGGAAGGTATGCAGGACCGTCTGCTTTCTCGATTCAAGTCGGGTATGACCGCACAGCTTGAGAAGCCTGACCTTGATCTGCGCCGCGACGTGCTTACGCAGAAATCACTCCGCGATGGCCTCTCGCTCCCAAGAGAGGTGATGGATTTCATCGCATCGAATGTCACTGAGAGCATCCGTGAACTTGAAGGTGTTGTTGTTTCGCTTCTGGCCCATGCCACTTTCCTTGACAAGGATATCTCGGTCGAACTTGCGCGCCGTGTGCTCTCCAACTCTGTGAAACTCAACAAGCGCACCGTCAACTTCGAGACCATCGCCCGTCAGGTCAGCGCGTTCTATAACATTGAGGCAGACCAGATCTTCACCAAATCGCGCAAAAGAGAAGTCTCTGATGCACGCCAGATGGTGATGTATCTTGCAAAGAAACACACCAAAATGCCTCTCAAGGCCATCGGTACACGTCTGGGCCGCACACATGCAACCGTGCTGTATGCCTGCCGCCTGATCGACGAACGCATGCCGCTTGAGAAGAAACTTCAGGACGATATAGCGAAAATAGAAAGCGAGCTCCTATCGGTGTGAAGTCGTGACAGACCTCACACCAGCGCCTCGTAAGCCGGAATCTCTTTAAGAAACTTGTATCTGCCGCTCGCCTCGTCAAGCATACAGCAATAATGGTGCAGGCCGTTTGAAACGGTCAGATACTTCACCCGGAGCACGATATTGTAGCGGGCTATCTGTTCGAAAACTTTTTGTGTGATGGCCACGTGAGGCGCCTTATATTCCACTATCATTATCGGTTTTGCCGCATGACTGTAGACCACTGTGTCGCAGCGCTTGCTCGTGCCGTTGAGGTTGATGGCAGTCTCGTTGGCCATAAGGCTTGCGGGATAACCGAAATCCGAGATCAGCCACGACGTGAAATTCTGGCGCACCCATTCTTCAGGAGTCAGAACCAGCCACTTGCCCCGCAGCGGGTCAAAAATTTCATCTCCTTTTTCTCCGTGACGCAGTCTGAGTTGTGCGGGCGGCAGGTTGAGCGCCTGAATGGCTGAGGATGGTTTTGCTTGCTCTTTCATGATGTGGTGTCTGTGGCTGATGGAGTGCAAAATTAGTAAATAAAGCGCTCAGATCGTCTGTGCATGATGATTTTTCTTGGCTTTTTCGCGCACATTGCGTAAATTTGTAATATTAAAAACCTCTAAACCACTCATATCACCCCAGCCGATGGCCTCCGCAACTCCTACATTTTCAGAACTCCGGCGTCAGCTTGCCGCACGGACCTCTTTAGCTCCCGTCTACCTGCTTCACGGAGAGGAAGGCTATTATATCGACGAGCTCGTAAAGGATTTTGAAAACCTGATTCCCGAAGAGGAGCGTGATTTCAATCTCTACACTCTCTATGCTCCTGAATCAGGCATTGAGACTGTCATGGATGTCTGCCACCGCTACCCGATGATGGCCGAGCGCCAGGTGGTGATAGTGAAGGAGGCCCAGGCAGTCAGAGCCGATATGCTCAACAAGTTGCATAACTATGTGGCTCAGCCCAATCCGACTACAATTCTGGTGATCTCCTGCCGCGGGGCCCAGGCCAAAGGCAAGGAACTGCTTGCCGCTGTCAGGAAAAACGGAGTGATATTTGAGTCCAAAAGACTCAGCGAACGCAACATCCTGCCGGTGATCTCTGATCTTATCAAAGAAAAGAAACTCAATGTCGATGCCAAGGCTCTTTCGATGTTGCGTGACTATATCGGGACGGATCTGTCGCGCCTTTACAATGAAATCGGCAAACTGGCTCTGATTCTCGGTCAGGGAGCCATGATCACCCCTGAAGCCATCGAGCGCAACATCGGCATATCGAAAGACTACAACAACTTCGAGCTGATAGATGCCATAATCGCCCGAAATGCAGCCAAGGCATTCGCCATCATCGAATATTTCAGAAACAACCCGAAGAGCAACCCGACGGTGATGACCGTTTCCTCTCTGTTCAACCAGTTTTCCAATCTGCTGGTCTATCATTACACCCGCGACAAAACCCAGAGCGGCTACATGGACGCTCTCGGACTGCGTTCGCCCTGGGCCTTGAAATCATATGAAGCCGCCGCGCGGAGCTACAATGTCAGACAGACCATCGAGATCATCTCGGCCATACGCGAGTTTGACACCCGCAGCAAGGGCATCGGCTCTCGTCAGAATGAATATGACCTGCTCAAAGATCTGATCTTCCACATACTCACCGCCCGCGGAATCATCGGATGAAAACAAGATTGAGATAATTGTAATATGAAAATGCGCCTGCACATATGTCGTCTTCTGGTTTTAGCCTGCCTGTCAGTGCTGACACTATTGTCGCCATGTGTGGCAAAGGCCGATCTTAACGACTCTTTGTCCGGCCGGCTGGCCTATCTGAAAGAGCATGAAGATGACAAGCAGGCCATAAAGGATGTCGCTTTTCTTTATCTGAACCTCGGCAACTATGAAGAGGCTAAGAAATATGGCAGGCGCCTGCTTGACATGGGGAGCTCGACCGGCGACAGGGATTTCTGTGAACTTTACGGGCGTATAGTCATAGGCTCATCTATGCTTGACGAGGATGCCGACGAGTGTTTCCGTCAACTCGAAGAAGCACGGCTGATAGCCAATGCCACCGGCAATCTGGATGCGCTGGTCTCGATTGACAACAGTTTCGGAGCATATTATCTTCTTGGGCAGAATGATGCCTATACCTCGGCCGCATATTACTATGAAGCCCTTGAAAAGGCAAAGGAGCTGAATGACACCCGTCGTTACGGCATAATCCTGTCCAACTTGTCAGGAGCTTACCTGCTGATGAAAGATGTCTCCGGCCGCAGGCTTGCGGAAGAGGCTCACGAAATAGCCGAAAAGCGTGGAGATCCCATCCCGTTGTATTACGCCAAGTCCGCATTGGCCCACTTCTGTCTTCTTGCCGACAGTCTCGACCAGGCCGGGCGGCTGATTGCCGAGATCGAAGATCTTCACCGGCAGGGTGAATTCGGAGGCGAACCGAACCTGTATCTTGTCAAAGGTCTCTTGGCCGACAAGCGCGGTGACACTCGCAGCGCCTACCGGGACTATACCCTCGCTATGGAACATTTCCGTGAATCAGATGCCTCTGAGGTCTCTGCCACTTATCTTGCCTATGCGCGTCTGCTTCGGCGCGACGGCCATCTGAAAAGCGCCATAGAGGTTCTTGAACAAGGTCTTGTCCATGCCAGAAGCGCAGAGATGAAAGTCCATGCCCCGGAACTGATGAAAGAGCTGGTCTATAGCTACCGCGATGCCGGCGACTATCGCAAGGCTCTTGATTATAGCCTTGCCTGCCAGGCCCTCCAGGACAGTGTCTTCACTCTGAGCCGCGAGCGGACACTGCATGAAAACCGTATCCGCCATGAAATCTATGCCAATGAACGGCTCATTGACGAACAGCGGATGGAACTGATGGCCACACGTCACCGCATGATTCTTCTTGCTGTCTGCGTGGCAGCGGCTGTCGCTCTGGTGCTTCTGGTCTATTTCAACTACAGGAAAAAAGACCGTCTTTATCGGGCCATCATATTGCAGAACAAAGAATACATGGCCCGTGAACAAATGCTGGTGGAGCGGCTCGAAAGAGCCAGAGAGCAGGAGTGCCCGCAGGCTCAGGCTTCGCAAGCCTTGGCTGATGACGGTGGCAGAAGCAGGATCAACAGCCTGATGCCAAGTTTCACATCGCTGATGATCGAGCAGAAAGTCTTCTGTGATCCGGCCATTACCGTGGGTAAAGCCGCAGAGATGCTTGGCACCAACCGCACCTATCTCTCAAAAGCCATCAACGAATCCACCGGGAAGACATTCACGCAGATCGTCAACGATTATCGCATCCGTGAAGCGATCGCTCAGATCTCTGATCTGGAAACCGACAAACCGTTGAAGCTGATCTGCAGCGATGTGGGGTTCAGTTCACTTTCCACATTCTATTCGTCATTTCAGTCAATCACCGGAATGACTCCTGCCCGCTATCGCTCCCAGCTTAAGGAGATCTGATCTTCCTGCATCGGCATTTGATTTTGTGCGTGTCAGCTTTAGAATCGAATTATAGCTGAAAAATGCCGGAGTGTCCGAATGTCTGCATTTAGGTGTCTTGTTTTCCTGTTCTTTCAATTTTTACGTTTTCGGAAACATTAAATTTGCAATTATATCGCTGACATCCCTATATTTGCGATTGACAACAAATAATAGAATCTGTCAGCGATATTATTATTGCATTTCATAAATCACGTCTCATCAGTCGGATTTCGAAGCTTTAAAGTGAAAACCAGTCACCCACAAAATATTTTCCTTATGTTTAAACCAATCCTATACATCCTGACTGCTTCATTGGCTCTTTCCGTGCCGGCAATGGCGGATGCACAGGCTAAAAAATCGCCGTCTGTATCCACAAGCATAGATAAGATTAAGAGCAACACAATCTCAGGAACAGTACTTGACGAAAACGAAGAACCGCTACCTGGTGCCACGGTGATGATTGAAGGCACCGGCGAAGGCACTTCAACTGACATGGACGGCAATTTCACCTTGCTTTGTCACAAGCCGGAGCCGACATTGGTGTTTTCCTACGTCGGCATGAAGGCAAAACAAGTCAGGGTTGATAAAAATTACAATTATATCCGCATTGTGATGGAAGCGGTCCCCAACATGATGGAGGAAGTAGTCGTGACGGGCTATCAGAACATCAAGCGTGAAAACGCCACCGGTTCCTACCAGATAATACGGGCAGAGGATATGGACAAGCGTTACACCGGCGACATCACCTCTAACCTCGAAGGCCGGGTGCCAGGCGTGGTTTTCGACCCGAAATCCAACTCCAAGGATGAAAATGCCATCACCATCCGAGGCAAAAGCACGTTCAACGCCAAAGAGTCGCCGCTCGTTGTTGTCGACGGGCTTCCGATCGAAGGCGGCATGAACACCATCAACCCCTACGATATTGAAAACATCACCATTCTCAAGGATGCTGCGGCAGCCTCGATCTATGGTGCCCGCGCTTCCAACGGTGTCATTGTCATCACAAGCAAGAAAGCCAAGTCGCAGAAACTGAGCATTGACTTCAATGCCGACCTCCAGATCAGCGAAAAGATGAACTACGACAACTACAACTGGGCTTCGGCGGCCGATCTGATCCAACTCGAAAAATACAATTTCGATGCCATGCTCAAAAACAGCCCTCAGAGCATCCAGGACAATTTCAATCTCCTTGACCGAGGCAAAGCCAACGAGCTGACCCAGGTGATGCGAGTGCTTCTCGAAAACAACCGCGGCAATATCAGCGACGATGAGATGAACAGCACCTTCGACCGCTGGAGCCGTAACAACTACCGCAAGGAATATCAGAAAGTTCATGACCGCACCCAGGTCTCTCAGCAGTACAATCTTGCCTTGCGTGTCAATGGCAAAACCCTGTCGTCAAACATCGTGGTCAACTGGAACGGCAACAACGGCGGCGTCAGAGGCTATGACGCGTCGTCGCTCGCCCTCAAATATCTCGGCGATCTCAAAGTCGCTTCATGGATGGACCTCAATTTAAGCCTCAATGTGCTGAACAACCGCACCAAAAGCCATGCGCTCGGAAGCTACGGAAAAATCAACTCTTTCCTCGCATATCAGTCTATGTACAACCCTGACGGTTCCCTTGCGCGCATGGAAGCCGACATCTATCCCGGCGAGGAAGTGCTCAACAATCCCGAATACGAACTTAAGGATGTGACCTACAACGTAGCTGACGAGATCGACAAAGGCTACAACACAAGCAAATCGCGCTACACTAATGTGCGCACCAACGTCCTTGCGCTTTTCCGCCTTCCCGTAACCGGATGGACTGCCCAGGCTCAGTTCCAGTATGAGGATATAGTCTCGATCAGCAGCACTCAATACAGCAAGAACTCTCAGTTCATGCGCAGCCTCTTCAACCGCTACACAACCTCATCCTCCGTGACCGAGTGGGTTGATACCGATGATCCTTTCAACTGGGACTTCGGCAACTGGGACGGTGATCCCGATCATTTCTATAAAGATCCTGTGACCGTCAGCAAGACAATCCACAATATCCCTGATGGCGATGCGCTGAGCGAAAGCACTGCACAAAGCCAGTACTATACATTCCGCGCGCAGACCCGCTACAACCGCGAATTCCTCGGCGTCCACGCCATCGACTTCATTGCCGGTTTCGAATATCGTCAGACCCATTCCTCTATGGAGCAAGGTGGATACTACGGTTATGACCGCCAGACAAGCTCGAACCTCAACATGATCACCAACTGGGAATATATCAACAAACCGACCGTCGGTGTGATGGGCTCGAACTATACTCCCTATGGCGCACCCATAAGCTTCAGAACCTCTGAGACCCTCCACCGTTACTATTCTTACTACTTCACCGGCAACTATGTCTATGACAGCCGCTATTCTGTCTCAGGTAGCTACCGTGTCGACAAGGCCGACATGTTCGGAACCGACCCCAAATTCCGCGGCAAACCCCTCTGGTCTGTCGGCGCTTCATGGAACGTCCACAACGAACGCTTCCTCCGCCCCGCCACCTGGCTCAATGTCCTTAAGCTCCGTGCCAGCTACGGTCTCACCGGCAATATCGACAACTCCGTGTCGTCCTATCTCACCGCAAGCATGGCGACTAACCAGTTCGGCAATCTGCAAGGCACCCTTAACACACCCCCTAACGACCAGCTCCGTTGGGAAAAGACCGCCACTTGGAATGCCGGTATCGACTTCGCTTTCCTTGGCTACCGTCTCGCCGGCACATTCGACTTCTACCGCAAAAACAGCTCTGACATTCTGACTTCCGCCGAGCTCGACCCGACTACCGGCTGGACCACCCAGACCATCAACAGCGCCAAGATGACCAACACCGGTGTGGAACTTCAGCTTGACGGACAGATTCTTCCCGCGCGTCGCCGCAAAGACATCGGCATCAACCTCGGATTCAACATCGCTTATAACCACAATAAGGTGACCGACCTCCGCCGTTATCCTGCCTCGGCAAGCGAATTCCTCGGCATGACCTATCACAAGGGCTATCCCCTCAACTCTCTCTTCTCGATCGACTATGCAGGCCTTGTTGACAAAGACGGCACAATCTTTGTCGGATGGTATGACAGAAACGGCGAAGTCCAGACCACTTCTACCTCAAGTTCGACCTTCACAATGGACGATGTCATCTTCTCAGGCACAACCACTCCGAAAATCTCCGGCTCTCTGACTCCCGAAATCAGATGGAACGGCTTCTCGCTCTCGGCAATGCTTGCATTCTACGGCGGCCACTACATGCGCACAGACAATGACGCATGGTCAAGCTACACAGCCGGAACTGCCGGCTACAAGGGTGCTTTCGGCGACGCCTCCTTCTCCCGCGACCTTCTCCGCTACTGGAATGGCGATGAGGTTCCCGCCAACGGCTGGATGTCGACAAAGAACGGAAGCAACATCTCTATAGGCAAGATCCGTAACACTGCCGTCAAACATGCCGACTACATGAAATTCCGCAGCCTGATCCTCAGCTACAGCTTCGATCAGAAACTTTGCCGGAAAATCGGTCTCAACGATCTTCGTCTCCGTTTCCAGATGAACAATATAGCGACATGGGCGCGCAACGGCATGGGCATCGACCCCGAAGCCTATAATCTCACCTCCGGCTTCCACATGGATAAAACTCCGCGTAGCTACACTATGAGCCTTATGTTCAATCTCTAAAAATCTAACCGACACAATGAAAAAGATATTACTGACACTTGCGTCAGCCGCGATGTTGCTTACATCCTGTGATGACAAACTCGACATAAAGCCCTACGGTTCCTCAACCCTCAGTACAGTCGATGAACTTGAGACTCTTCTCAATGGGCTGCCATATCTGTGGTCCGGCAATGACTATTTTGATCTGGATGTCATCTGCAACAACACCTATCGCCCCTGGAACGGTGTCGCCGACTATATCGGCAATGACAACAGTCTCCGCTATGCCTATTTCACTTATGACGAAAGCATAGACCGGGCCGACCTTACTGATGATGACTATCGCTATAACAACCTTTATCAGAAAATAAATTATATGAACACGGTGATCTCCAAGGTGCCCGGCGCCGATGGAGGAACCGCTCAGAAGAAAGATCAGATCGTAGCCGAAGCCCGTGTGCGCCGTGCCTGGTATCACTTCCTGCTTGTCGGAATGTATGCCCGGCAGTATGACGAGGCCGAGGCCGACAAGCTTGGCGGAATCCCCTATGTCGATAACACCAATTCCGCCGAGGAAAAGACAAAACTCAGTCTCAAGAAGACCTATGAGCGGATTCTTGAGGATTGCGCTGATAATGTTCTCGAAAAACTTGTCCCGACCGGCGTCGACAACGTCTGCCGTTGTGGCCTCGATTTTGGCTACGGTGTCCGTGCCCGTGTGCTCTTTCAGATGAAACGCTATGACGAGGCTCTCCGCTATGCCGATCTCGCGCTGAAAATCAACGGCCGTCTTGAAAACCGCTCTGCTGTCAAAACCACAGGAGACTGGATTCTTGACTACGATTGTCCGAGCAACTACTATCTGATTTATTCAGATAATTCCAACCTCGGCGACTTGTATGGCTACGTGATTTCGCCCGAAGTCGCTGCCTGCATCGACCCGGATGACTACGTGTTCAAATATTATGTTGCCGAACCTTATATGGACCCAGCTTGGGGCACGCCTTATCCAACAGTTCCTGAAGGCTGTCTCCAGTCAAACATCGGTGATGCCCGTTGTAACGTCTGGGGCCTTCGTTCGGAGTCCATGTATTACATCAAGGCCGAGTGCCTGATCCGTTCAGGACAGATATCCGAAGGCCTCGCTCAGATTGACAAGGTCCGTGCCTCGCGCATCGAAGATCCTGAAATCTACGCTGACAAGACCGGTCTGACCGAAGCCGAGGCCATGAAGCTCCTCCAGGATAGCAAGCGTTTTGAATTCATCAAGACTTTCGAAAATTTCTTTGACCGCAAGCGCTGGAACTCGGAAGAAGCCTACAAGGCCACAATTGTCCGCGATCTCACCTCGCTCGGACTTGGTACATACTCCCTCTCGCCCGATTCGCCCATCTGGGTGTTCCCCTTCCCGATGAACGCTGTCAAACACAACAAATCTCTGACTCAGAACTATTGAACAGATCAAAAGACAACCCATAAATATCATTCATAAATATCATGATGAAAAGATTTTTCCTGAGTTCGGCTCTCTGTCTTGGCTTCGCCCTGACAGGAGCCGCACAGACTGAATTCCGCCACATTTCATTCGAAGAGGCTCTGACGGCAGCCAAAGCCGAGGGAAAGAAAGTGTTCATTGACTTCTACACCTCATGGTGTGGTCCGTGCAAGCGCCTTGCCGCCAATGTTTTCCCTACAAAAGAAGTGGGCGACTATATGAACAGCAACTACGTCTGCCTGAAACTTGATGCTGAAAAGGAGGGTGCCGATCTCGCAAAACAATTTCAGGTCAGCGCATATCCGACCCTGATTGTGGTCGACACCGACGGCAAACTCCTCGGCTCTTTTGCCGGCTACAAGGAAGGCAAGGATTTCATTGCGGCTGTCGATGCCCTCAAGGACCCTGAAATGAATCCCGAACGTGTAAAGGAGCGCTATCTGGCCGGAGAGCGCAACGGCAAACTTGTTTTTGCCTATGCCCGCTACCTCATGGAAAACAACCGTTCATATAAGGAGGGAATCCGTCAGAGCCAGCAGGTGATTGACGAATATTTCAACTCCCTCTCTGACGCCGACCGCCTGAAGCCCGAAAATGCGTTGATGTTCACAAACTACACCTATGAATATTCTAATCCGAGGTTGAAATTCATGCGCGACAACGTCAATGCTTTCGATGAATCGCTGCGCGTGGATGTAAAGAAGATGATCGCCATTCTTTACCGCCAGGAAGCCTATCGCTATCTTTCCGGCAATCATCTTGTTGATGAAGCCTCTCGCTCTGCCTATGACCTCTTTAAAAAAGAATCGGCCGATCTGGGTTATGCTGATGACTTTGCCGGAATGTTCCGCTTCATAGAGAAACGGGCCGAGTCTGATGACGCTGCCTATCTTGCATATTGCAACGAGAATTTCCCCTCGCTTGATGATGATGCGCAGTCAAGCCTTGTTTCCGGAGTAGGCGAGATTTTCAGTACGGATACCCCAGAGCAGAAAAAAGCCATCTCGGCCTTTATCCGCAAATATATCGGCACAATGTCAAGCCAGGGGGTCTATACAGCGGCAATGTCGATCTATCAGCTTGAAAAATGACAATAGGGGAGAGTGACTCCCTGTCTTGCTTAACATAAGGTTAATATATTTTGAGAAAGTGCTTGCCTGTTTCACGAGCAAGACACCCTCAGATTGATTGGAAATGAAACCGGCGCTTGGTTCGCGTCGGTTTCATTGTTTTTTTCTGCCGGTTTTTCTGTCGGTTTGTTATAAAACGACTTCAGATGCAAACCCCGGATGAAATTTTAAGCAAATGGTGTCAGCGTATTCAGCAGCCCCCTTTCAGATGCAACCTCCGGTTGAAATTTTAAAACAAATTGTGTCAGCGTATTCAGCAGCTCCCTAAGGCCGGATGGGCGTCCGGAGGACGCAGATTTACTCGTAGCCCGTGACACCGCAGCGCAAAGCGCGCAGGCGTCACGGGTTTGCGATCCCTCGGCATGTGGTGTCCGGTTGAGGACACCGATTTACCGTTCCGGATGGGCGTCCGGAGGACGCAGATTTACTCGTAGCCCGTGACACCGCAGCG
>CAMXAZ010000030.1 GCA_947179295.1 uncultured Muribaculaceae bacterium | reverse complement strand
GCTGGCATGGTCTCCGGCAGAGGCGCTGGATTCCGGATGTGGCGCGGCTGGCATGGTCTCCGGCAGAGGCGCTGGATTCCGGATGTGACGTGGCGGTTATGCCTCGTAGAGGCTATGTCTTCGAAACCCCAGGGTAAGCGAGCGCCCAAAGGGCCGAGCGATGCCTGGGGCTGTCAAGTCAGAAGAAATACTTGCCTCGGAGAGGCTGGATAACATCGTTGACTGTTAACCTACCTCTCCGAGGCAGAAGCCTAATTCGCACCAATACCCCAGGCATCGCTCGGCCCTTTGGGCGCTCGCTTACCCTGGGGTTTCGGAAAATCAGTCTCTTCGAGACTTTGAGGGAACTTCCGCTGCGGGCTGATCTCAGGTCTCGGCATCGGCCGGATATCTCCGTCAGGATCTTCCGTCAAATACTAAAAAATTACCTGGGCTTGTGTCATATCCGACACAAGCCCAGGTAATTTTTTATCTGATGATCGACAGCTTCTTATTTATAGAAGGTGTTGATGTTGTTGGTCACTTTCTTGTTGCCGATAAGGATGCGGTCAAGAGTGTTGAGCATACGGGCGGCACCGCGCTGCTGGTTGTAGCGGATGGTGTTTTCGTCGAGGTCGAAGGGACGGCCTGCATTGTCGATTTCAGTAACTTGCATTACGATTACTGCATTGTTGCCCTGGAGAGGACCTACGAGAGCGCCCTTCTGAGCGTTGGCGATCTTACCCATGACAACGCTTTCGTTCATGCCGAGGCCGGGGATCATATACTGGCCGAAGTTCACGGTAGTAGTGTCGACCGAGGTCTTCATGAGTTGAGCGTAGCCGGCGATGTCTTTGGCTTTGCCTTCATAGTCGGCGATGAGCTTGGCAGCTTTCTTGTTGTTGATGGCACGTGAAGCGAGAATTGCGTGAACCTGCTTGTCGCGTACGGGAACATATCCGCCGTCATAGATGTCGTCAAGAGCTACGGCGAGGAAGCGTCCGGTCTGGAGATCGCCGAACACGGGCGATACCTGGCCTTTCTTGGCGTCCATTACCCATGCCACAGCGTTGTGTGAGTCATTGAGGTTGCCGATCATGGGAGAAGAAGCGGAGACGGTGGCGGGGAAGGTGGTGTAGCCTGCTTCCTGAGCGTGTTCCACGAAGTCTTTGGCAGTCTTGTTTTCTTCAACATATTTGCGGAGAGCTGCGTCAAGGTCGTTGACAGTAGCGTTTGAAGGTTCGGTAGTGAAGGTCACGCTTGCGAGGTCGTAGACAGCCACGGGAGCTTTGCGTTCGCTCACGCGGAAGATGCGGCCGCCTTCTGCGAGGGTGTCAGGGGTGAAGTAGACTCCGGTGGCGCGGTCGGCGATGATTTCTTTCATCGGAGCGTAGTTTGCGTCGAGCAGAGAGATCTCCATGTCTTTCTGTGACTGGGCCACGAGGGGCGAAGAGGCTACGCTGTCAAGCGAGACGCCTGAGTTGAGGAGACCCACGAGAGAGTCGACCTGCGATTTCGAACCCTGCACTGCGAGGAAGTCGATCTTGACATCGGCTACTTCCATTTCTTTGCCGAGGAGCTTGGCGAGCAGATAGTCGTTGCCGGTCTTGCTGACGAGCACGGCCTTGCCTACAGAGAGTGAATCGACCGCGCTTTTCAGACGGGCCTGCTTGTCAAGATCGGTCTGTGAGATCTTGCGGCGGTCAACCACGAATTCGGGCATGTCTGCCAGACCCTGCATCTCTGCGTTTGAGTTGAGAGCCACCAAAGCGTCTTCAACTTTCTTCTGGCCGGCGAGGATGTCGGCTTCAGAGGGCACGATGCTGACTGCTATATAGTTGGCCAGGCGGCTGGGCTCGTCGATGGCATAGCGGGCTTTCTCGTCGTTGTAGAGAGCGTTGATGTCGCTTTCGCTTGCTTCGAAGTCCTCGTCCTTGAGGGTCGAGTAGTCCTGCTTGGCATAGACCACGTGAGAAGTTGAGGCGTTGTCGTCATAGAGAGCCTTGGCGTCAAGTTCGTTGGCCACGAGGGTTCCGGCGAAAAGGTTCTGGAACTTCTGCTGGAGGAGCATGCGTTCCACAGATTTTTCGAGGTCGAGCCAATAAGCCTGGAGCTGCTGGGCCTGGGCCTGCTGCATGCCGTATTTGGTCGGGTTGAAGGCCATGTCATGGGCGGTCTTTGCATCGGGCACACCGAGCTGCTGCTGCACCATGCGGTCTACATACTGTGAGTTCTTGCCGACCATCATTTCTGTGAGTTCCTGGTCGGTCACGGTCAGACCGAGATCATTGATTTCGTTTTCGAAAAGTTTTTCGGCGATCATGGAGTTGAGCACCTGCTGCTGGAGCACGGCGTTGTCCATGCGCTGGTTCTGGGCCTGAGCCTGCTGTGAGGCTTCCTGCACACGGCGCTGGAATTCCTGAATGTCAATCTTGTTGCCGTCGACTTTTGCAATGGTAGTTCCGGTGCCGAAGAGTGTGCGGCCCGAAGTAAAGAAGTCACCGATGATAAAAGCCAGCAGACCGGCTCCAACGATGATGAGCAAGAGAGCTGACTTGCTACGGATTTTTTCTAAAGTTGCCATTAGATATGTTTAGATGATTTTTGATTTAAGCGTGTGGTTAGAACAGATTTCAGATACAATGCCCGAAATTAACGCACAAAGATAGCATAAATTCCATTTAATACAAAATTAAGAGGGTGTAAAAAGTGAAAGCAGTGAGCAATATAGCCCTCCGGCGCGACGTTTTATATCAGAACGCCGATTCCTGCCATCAGATGGCCGCCCGCTTTTATGTGCGGCCGTGGATGGGGGAGCGCTGAAATGAACCTGACACAAACAGTTTTAAAACCCTATTATAATAATGAAAAAGTTACTCTTCCTTGCATTTCTTGCCGTAGCGCTTGCCGCCGGTGCTGTCAGCCCGCGCACAGGGGTCTCGATCCTCGGCGATTCCTATTCCACATTCCAGGGCCATATGTCGCCTGACACCAATCTGGTGTGGTATTACTCCAAGCCAAAGCTTGAGCTGACTGATGTGACTGATGTGAAGCAGACTTGGTGGCAGCAGCTCATACGCGAGAAAGGCTGGAGGCTGGTGACAAACAATTCTTATTCCGGAGCCACGATCTGCAACCGCGGATATGACGGCAAGGACTACACCGACCGTTCGTTTCTGACCCGTGCCAAAACCCTCGGTTCGCCTGACGTGATTCTGATTTTCGGCGGCACAAATGACTCTTGGGCCGGAGTGGAAGTAGGGGAGTATGAGACCCCTGAAGGCAAGAAGCCCGACTATTACACCCTGCGCCCGGCTCTTGACCGTATGCTCCGAATCATGAAGGACTACTATCCGGGCACCGAGATCTACTTCATAGTCAATTCCGAACTGCGACCCGAAGTGACTGAGTCGATCCTGACCCTCTGCGGCCGTCACGGAGTCAAGACCGTCAGCCTGTCTGACATCGACAAGATGGCCGGTCATCCTACCGTCAAGGGCATGACCCAGATAGCCGAGCAGGTAGGCGCCGCAATAGACTGACGAGGCATCATTTGAGGCATCCTTAAGAAATTTTTGCAGATTTTCGCGCCGATTTTTGCTCGGATGACTGGAAATGACTAATTTTGTAATCCGTTATGAAATACGGTTTTGACAACGAGAAATATCTCAAAATTCAGTCCGAACACATCAAGGAGCGCATAGCTCAGTTCGGCAACAAGCTTTACCTCGAACTCGGAGGCAAACTCTTTGACGACCACCATGCAAGCCGAGTCTTGCCCGGTTTTCAGCCCGACAGCAAGCTCAGAATGCTCAGCCAGCTGAGTGACCATGCCGAGATAGTGATAGTCATCAGCGCGCTCGACATCGAGAAAAACAAGGTGCGCAACGACCTTGGAATCACCTATGACATGGACGTACTGCGTCTGCGCAAGGAGTTCCAGAACCGCGGATTCCTTGTAGGTTCAGTGGTTGTCACCCACTACAACGGCCAGAGCAGCGCCGATGCTTTCCGCCAGAAGCTTGAGCGCATGGGCATCCCCACCTATTATCATTATATAATCGACGGCTATCCGACAAATGTCGACCTCATCGACTCCGAAGAGGGCTTCGGCCGCAACGATTATGTGGAGACCTCACGTCCGCTCGTCATCGTCACCGCCCCCGGTCCCGGCAGCGGCAAGATGGCAGTCTGTCTCAGCCAGCTCTACAACGAACACAAGCGTGGCATCGAGGCCGGATATGCCAAATTCGAGACCTTCCCCGTGTGGAGCCTCCCTCTGAAACATCCCGTCAACATCGCCTATGAGGCCGCTACAGCCGACCTCAATGACGTCAACATGATCGACCCCTTCCATCTTGAAGCCTACGGAAAGACGGCGATCAACTATAACCGCGACATCGAGATCTTCCCCGTGCTTAACTCTCTCTTCGAGGGAATCTACGGCAAGAATCCCTACAAGTCGCCCACCGACATGGGTGTCAACATGGTCGGTTTCTGCATCAATGACGACGATGTCTGCTGCGATGCCTCGAAAAACGAGATCATCCGCCGCTACTACACCGCACTCAACCGCTTCGCCCAGGGCGAATCAAACGAGGGTGAGGTCAACAAGATCGCACTTCTCTTCAAGCAGGCTAAGATCGACACCTCATACCGCCGTCCTATCAAGGCCGCCAAAGAGCGGGCCGAGCGCAGCGGTGTGCCCTGTTCGGCCATCGAGCTTGCCGACGGCACTATCATCACAGCCGAGACCAGTGCCCTGCTCGGTCCGAGTGCAGCACTGATACTCAACGCCGTCAAGCACCTTGCCGGTATTGATCATTCGGTCAAGCTGATTCCTCAGGATATGATCGAGCCGATTCAGAACACCAAGATCAACTATCTGCGCAGCCGTAATCCGCGACTTCATACCGACGAAGTCCTGGTGGCACTCTCAGTGCTCAGCACTCATGACGAAAACTGCCGCCGTGCGCTTGAGAAGCTTCCCGAACTCTATGGCTGTCAGGTCCACTCTACTGTAATGCTTGGCGAGGTCGACCATAAGATTTTCAAGAAACTCGGCGTAGGTCTCACCTGCGACCCTCAGAAGAAAGTCAAGAACTGATCTCCCTTTCGTAGAACTCATAGCCCGTGACACCGCAGCGCACAGCGCGCAGGTGTCACGGGTTTACGATCCCCCCTGCATATGGTGTCCGGTCAAGGACACCGATTTACCGCTCCGGATGGCTTGTCTCCGCATTATCGCACTCTTTCGGGGGCCAGGTGTCGTATCTTTGCAAATGTTCTTTCCGATAGGTAACTTATAAATAAATGTTGTTTTGCCTGTTTGGGTGTGAATTTTATATGGATTCCGGGTCTTCGCTTTTAAACAACCTCTTGGCTTTTCGTTTCGGGTTGGCGGGAAACCATCCGCGGGCCACTCGTTTTTCCTGCTCGAAGATCTCTCCGATGGTCCAGAATGACGAGAATGAGAAAACTCCTAAAAGCGATGACCAGAATACGTCGCTGACCACTATTGAGGCGGCTATTCCGACAATTCCAAGAAGCAGGAAGCACCACCAGCAGCGGGTGCCGAAGTGATATTCACATTTTATGGTGACGGGGTGGAAGATTCCGATTATCAGGAAGGTGCAGACTCCTATGGCGAGTCCGAGAACGTGGTGTTCGGCCAGTAGTTCGGTCATTTGGTGTAAGTAGTTTATTATATGTGTTGTTATTCTGTTGTCGTTGTCATCGGCAGGGTCACGCAGCTGTTCACCCTGCATGTGACATCGTAGGGGGTTACGTTGGCTGTGCGCGGGCAGCGTGAATGGCGGTAGTAGAATGAATTCTGGGTGTCCCATGAGGGGAACTGTATCCGGCGGGTGGTGCCGGAGGGTATGTCGGCCCTGACTCTGCGGACGGCCTGGTGGAGGGTGCGGCCCTGCATGTCGGTATAGTCGAGGGTTATTTCTATCTCGCTTATTCCGGTTCCGAGACTGTTGCTGACAAATAGACTTTCCACCCGTGAGCCGAGCGGCTTGTCATAGCCTGAAAGCCTTACTCTGTCAGCCGCCGGGGCGCAGATGGTGTCAAAGGCCGTCTCTGCTGCCGGCTGCTCTTTGTCTGACTTGGCTGTGGCGGCAGTGCGCAGTTTTCCGCGCAGAGTCTTGTCGGCTCTCAGCGGAAGAGCCGGAAGAAGTGTCAGAAGCATTATCAGTAGTGTCCGTAGCAGGATCATGAATTGTCAGATGAGGGGAGTGGCTTGAAGTTTGGTGCTTGTCGGTCAGATGGTCGTCCGGTCAGAGATAGCGTGGTTCTGACGGAATGGCCGGAGCGGGAAACACACGCAGGCAGCCCTGTATGGCTCCCGGATTTTTCTCCTGCCTCGTGAACAGATAGCGGTACATGTAGGGCAGGAGCCGCCACCAGTTGAATCTAAGCGACGATCCGTAGTCGCTGATTGATATGCGGCTGTCATCGTCGGTGAGGGTCACGGTGAATTTTTTCGGAGAGTGGAGGGTTGTTCCGTTGTCGAGACGCGAAGTGTAGATCCGGGCGTCATAGACTCCGCGCTTTGCGGTGGGGGTCAGATAGCCCATGACTGTGCCGGGGCGCAGGGCCATATCGGCGGCGCGGACAATCACCATCCGGTAGACGGTTGTTTCCGCCTCATACTCACCGGCGGCTCTGTCGCTGTTGCGCTCTATGGCCATCAGTGATCCCTCCGAAGCGAAGCGCCAGAGGCCTTCCACGGCGTGGAGCGGCATCCGGGAGAGACGCTCGGCCACGCTGTCGGGCTTCGAGTAGCCGCTGACCACCTGCGAGCGGCCGGGCACATCCTCAAGGACGCTCTTTTCGATTCTCTTTGCCGCCGGAGCGCACAGAAACAGTGCTGACAGCAGCGAGCTCAGCAGCAGACGTAGCAGCGGGCTGATGCCTGAAGTGGAGTTGTTGGTCGGGTTTATAGTCACTGGGCGGAGAGAGAATAGGGGTGGTGGAGAGTATGGATGTGGGGTATGGAGATCAGTGTCAGATGGTGGCGAACTTGTAGGCGAATCCGAACGAGAGTATCTCCTTGAACTGGAATTTGTGCCAGTCGGGATCGTCACAGTCTGGAGTCGAAGAGTCGTAGCGCATGTGCACGAAGATCTGGGTGGTCAGGAAGCGGTTGATGTTGAACATGAAGGTGTTTTCCCAGTCACCGTAGGCATAGCTGTAGTCCGAGAAGACAAACAGGCGTGAACGCATGCTGATGTTGTCGCAGATCTGCCAGGTCATCTTGCCCTCGGCGCTCGAACCGTATTCGCTTACCGTGTGTCGGCCCGGCTCGATGCCGTATGACGCCACATTCATGTGTTTGTTGAAGCAAGTCTTCATGTTCCACGACAGGGGAGAGATCGAGGCATCGAGAGTGAATGTCTTCTTGGGGTTGGCGTAGTTGTAGGTCATACCGACACCGACGTTGAGCTCGCCGGGCGACATGAAGGCGCCTTTGAGGTCGTGGGTGTTCGGCTTGTAGTTTTTAAGGAACTGGGTCTTGAACGAAACGTTGGTCGAGTAATACCAGCGCTTCGAAGCCTTGTAACCTATGAGCATGTTGAACTGGAAAAGGTCTTCCGACACCGAGTAGTTGCGCAGCGAGTCGTTCGGGGCGTCGTTCATGCCGAGCTTATACTGGAAAGTTGTCTCGAAGAGAAATTTCTTGTGGAATGCAGGGTTGAGCTTGACGTTGTAATAGAGGTTGACAAGCATGTTGAGGTTTTTGTTGCCGCCCTGATACCAGTTGGGCGAGACGTAGGCCTGCGAGAACTGCACCGATCCGTTGAAAGTCTTGAGCCAGTGGCGTTTGTAGAACTGGGCCTCAAGTTTCTGCTCAGGCGCTTTCTCCGGTATTATTTCGGCTATTACAATCTTGGCTGTTTCGGGGTCAACGTTGGCCTCGAACTTTTTGGGCGGTTCGGGCAGCGACGCCTCGTCGTAGCGCACAAGATAGGGAGTGCGCACCACCACAGCCTGACGGGCGTGGCGTATGAGGTCGTTGTGATAGAGGTCGGTCGTGAGCCATCCGAAGGTATTCGGGTCAAGAGAGCTGTCGGCCTGCGGTGCTGCTTTGCTCACTCTCATGGTGTCGAGAAACTGGAATGAGCTGAACACTGCCGGACGGAAATAATAGGCGGGCAGGGGAGTGGTCACGATCTCTTCCACCGCCGTGCTGTCCTGAGTCTCCGGACTTTCGGCTGCCGGTGACAGCAGCTGCAGCATATCGGCCGGATTATCCGGATTGAGATTATGGATGGTGGAGTTGTAGATCTCGGAGCGTGTGTAGGGTGCTCCGAAGAGTGTGAGTTCCGGCACGTGGACCACAGCGGCCTGTGAAAGACCCGCCACGCCGACAAAAATACCTGCAAAAATTGACCTGATGTTCATAATGGCTGATTATGGACTTTAAAAACCCTCTCGGAGCATGATGGCCATACTCCTAATTATCTGCAAAATTAGCAAAAAAATCAGAAAAAAGGAAGCCAGAGTCTTATTAGAGCCAAAAAACGCCATAATCACGCCGCTTTGCCGCGGGGATTATGGCGTTCCGTTGTATAGAAACAATTTCTTAGATGCGGTTCCCCGGTGTTAAGAAATATTGGGGAACGGGGGCTTAGAAGCTGTAGCTTACCCCTATCGAGGGGATGAAGGCATGGAGCTTATAGTCGGCGGTGAAAGTGCCTGAAGGCTTGAAGCCGAGGGCCTCGATCTGCTGCTGGGACAGTCCCTTATCTGTGAGAACCTTGATCATCTGGCCTCCGAGCAGGTCGGCATACTGGCAGCTGGCATTGTCGACTCCCAGACCGGCCACATACATGAAGCCGAGGTCGATTGACAGGCTTGGGATCGGACGGAAGGAGAGACCAACCGTAGGCTCTACCTTAGTCATGCCTGGAGTTTCGGGGTTGTAATAGTTCTTGTTGACAGGTGATGTGTCTACCATTAGGCCGGCGCGCACGTCGAAGCGGTTGGTGACGGCAAACTCTGCGCCGAGCGAGTAACACCACGAGTTCTTGTATTTCTTCTCGATGTGCTGGTTATAGGCGGCAAGCTTTTCGTTGAGAAACTCGATGTCGAGCTGGCGGTAGGTGTGCCATCCGGTCAAACGGGCGTCGAATGCGAGTGTCAGACGGTCGATGGGCTTGTAGGATACACCCAGACCTAACACCCACGGGCAAGGCATCTCGGCCTTGAAGTTGGCTTTGTTGAGCAGGTCGAGGCTATTGCCGAGGAGGTTCTGTGAAAGATCATTGGCATATGACACCGTTGCGTTGCCGGCCTTGACCTTCATCGGCATACGCGAGCGGAACGAGGCGCCTACGGTCAGTCTGTCGGTGATGTCATACATCGCGCCTACGTTGAAGCCCACTGTCATCTCGGTCTGGCCCTTGAGGTTGACGGATGCCGGAGTGGTCGATCCGAATCCGGGAGTGCCTGCCGGAAGCTGTCCGAGAACCGTAAGGGCGCGGTCAGCGGTCTCGGCGGTCACAAGGCCCTTGTTGAGGTCCACGCTGCCCCATGAGATCATAGCGCCGGCACCCACCGAGAGTTTCGGAGTGATGGCCCAGGCTACGGTAGGCTGTATGGTAAATACCTTGAGATTTACATTCTGGTTGAGCACGGCGCCGGGCCAGTTGTCGGTCCAGTTGATTGATGAGCCGTAGGGGGTATAGAACGAGATGCCGGCCTTGAGATTGTCGTAGATCGAGAATGCGGCATGCACACCTATCGGAGTCGAGATACCGTTGTCAGTCTTGTAGTC
Organism: uncultured Muribaculaceae bacterium; assembly: GCA_947179295.1. Taxonomy (GTDB): domain Bacteria; phylum Bacteroidota; class Bacteroidia; order Bacteroidales; family Muribaculaceae; genus Duncaniella. Next base: position 20,168 of record CAMXAZ010000030.1, on the reverse strand, counting down.
CTTGCCGTCGACAGTTGCGGTGGCGGTAGGCATGATTCCGGTGAGCGAGCCTGACAGATCGAGAGTCTTGTCCATGAAACCCAAGCCGGCGGGATTGAAAAACATGCTCTCGGCTCCGAGTTTGAGAGCCACACCCGTGTGTCCCATGCCGATCTGCTTGGCCGACAGAGAGTTGATCTGATAGCCTTCGGCGTAGGCCGTGCCACACACAGCGGCAGCGGCAAGAGCCGAACAAATAAATTTCTTCATATCGAATTATTTGGTGATAGTTGCAGAAAAGCTTTGGTCCGTGGTGATTCTTCCTCCGTATCGGCCGCAGGATCAGCGCGTTCAGTGATCTTCAGGCAGTCATAGCCGTGGTCTGCGGAAGCTCTCTGCACTGTGTAAAAATTTTGGGAATCGCCCGCAAAGGTAGCCCCTCCCCCTGACGCGACCAAAGAAATGCACACAATTTAACAATAAAATTGCTCTAAAACACTTTGAAATTGTTCTGATTTTCCCACCGACAAACCTCCGAACCCACCACAGCCCCTACATTGCATATTTCCTACTCAAATGTGCATTAACTATTCCATATAAAAATTAATAAATAAAAACAATTTGCCTCTCCTCGCCTTTCCATCCGTTTATTTACGGGTTACTTATATAAGAAAATTTATATATAAGATTTTTTATACAACTGTCTCTCCTCTGTGGTTCCCTCTGCGGGGTGGGGTGGGAAAAGCAGCTCCTTCTGACTGCCGGGCTGGCGGTCGGAAGGAGCTGCTTTTGATGGGGATATGGGGGAGGTCAGCGGAGGGGCTGACCGCTCTCCTGAGAGCGTGGTGATCAGCGGCGGCCCTGGCGTTTCTGCTGTTCGCGGAGCATCTGCTGCTGTTTGCGCTGGGCCTCTTCGAGACGGGCCATGAAACCTGATTTCTTTTTGGGCTTCTTTGCGGCCTCGGACATCTTGGCGCGCATCTTGTCTTCGCTGACAACCTTGCGGAAGATGTAGGTCTGCACGATGGTGATCAGCAGCGACAGGAAGTAGTAGTAGCTCAGGCCGGCGGCATAGTTGTTGAAGATGAAGAGGAACATCACGGGCATCAGATACATCATCCACTTCATGCCCGGCATACCTGACGAAGCCTGGTTCTGCATGTTGATGCGGGTGTAGATGATGTTGACCACGGTCATCAGCAGACAGAAGAGGCTGATGTGGTTGCCGAATGTGCTTGAGATAAACGGAATGTTGGCCGACCATGAGATGATGGCGTCAGGGGCCGAGAGGTCCTTGGCCCAGAGGAACGACTCACCTCTCAGTTCGATGGCCGAGGGGAAGAACCAGAACATGGCTACAAGGATAGGCATCTGAAGCAGCATGGGCAGACAGCCTGAGAGCGGATTTGCTCCTGCGCGTGAGTAGAGAGCCATAGTCTCCTGCTGGCGCTTCATGGCGTTTTCGTTGCCGGGATACTTGTCGTTGATGGCCTTGATCTCAGGCGCGAGCAGGCGCATACGGGCCTGTGAGATCATGCTCTTGTAGGTGAAGGGGAAGAGGATGATCTTGATGAAGATGGTCAGCAGCAGGATGATGATGCCGTAGTTGGAGATAAAGGAACCCAGCAGCGTGAACACCGGAATGATGATCAGTGTGTTGATCCAGCGGAAGATGGGCCATCCGAGGGGTATCAGCTTGGTCAGGTGCATGTTTTCTTCGGGGAAGATCTCTTTCTCCACCGCGCTCATCACGGGGTAGGAGTTCGGGCCGAGATACATCACGAACGAGGCCGGATTGGCCGCGGCGGCCGAGTATTCGACCGTCATGTCACACTGCATGGCCTTGATGAAGTCGGGGTCGTCCTTGAGCACGGTGCTCTTCAGGTTGCCGCTGCTGAAATTGGTGCGGGCCATGAGCACGGCCGAGAAGAACTGGTTCTTGCAGCTGATCCATTTCAGGCGCTGGTTGATCTCCTCGTCGTCGTCCGAACCCTCGCTGAGGTTGTCGACATCGCCGTCGGTAAACATATAGTAGAGCGCCGAGTTGCGTTCCTCGAACACACGGCCGGCCTCATTGCGGCGCATCTTCTGATGCCAGGTGAAATCCATCGAGGCCACTGACGAGGGAATGATGCTCTGCATTCCTTCCTGGATCACGTCGATGTTCACCAGATAGCCGTCGGCCGGGAGGGTATATTTGATGCCCCAGCGCGCGCCGTCGCCGAGTTCGAGTTTCATCAGCACCGAAGAGTCGCTGAGCTGCACGGGAGTGAAGAAAAACTCGCTGGTCTCGAAGCGCTGTGTGGCCGAGGTCAGTGTGAAGTTGTAGATGTCGGTCTCCGGCGAGAGAAGCTCGATCTTGGTCGAGTCATAGCTGTTGTAGTCGCGGAGAGTGGCGCGTGAGATCACGCCGCCTTTGTTTGAGATCTCAAGGCTGAGATTCTTGTTTTCGAGTTTGATTGTGGTGCTGTCGCCTGAGAGATGACGGGCGAAGCCGCGGTAGCGGGCAGCCGTAGCAAGCGCCTGGCGCAGATTATTTACAGCAGGCACGCCCACAGTCAGCGGAAGGGCTGATTCGGAGCTGAGAAGGTCGGCCACGGCCACCTGTCGGCCGTCGGCGTCAACAGTGCCTTCGAGCTGACCCTCGGCGTTGAGACGCAGGTCAACCTTGTCGACGCGCAGAGTCGAGGTGCCGTTGACAGTGTCAGTTGTTCCGAGCTCGCGCACGGTGCTCTTGATTGCGGCTATCTCAGCCGGGGTGATCGAGTCAAATTTCAGAGCTCCGGCGTCAGAGGCCTTTGCAGCCTCCTGAGCCTCCATCTGTTCGCGCTCGATGCGTTGGCGCTCCAGCTCTTCGGGAGAGGGGCGGTTGATGTAGGTGAATCCGAAGATGATAAGGCCCATCAGAAGGAGCCCGATTAGTGAATTTCTGTCCATTCGGTTGATTTAGAGGTATGTTACTTATCAGTGGTCCGTTCCTCGTGATAGCTGATGGCGCTTCTGACGAAGTCCATGAACAGCGGAGAGGGCGAGAGTACGGTTGAGGAATATTCAGGGTGATACTGTGTGCCGATAAACCAGCGGTGGTCCGGAAGCTCGACAACTTCCACGAGATGGGTGGCGGGATTCTCGCCCACACACTTCATGCCTGCGGCCTCGAAGCGGGCGCGGAAGTCGTTGTTGAACTCGAAGCGGTGGCGGTGGCGCTCGCTGACCCTTGTTGCGCCGTAGGCCTTGGCAGCGCGCGAGCCGGGCTGCAGTTCGCAGTCATAGGCTCCGAGGCGCATGGTGCCTCCCATGTTGGAGATCGACTTCTGCTCTTCCATGAGGTCGATAACATTGTCGGGCGTGTGGGGCTGCATCTCGGTCGAATTGGCATCTTTGAGGCCGAGCACGTTGCGGGCAAACTCGATCACCATGCACTGCATTCCAAGGCAGATGCCGAAGGTCGGAACATCGTGTTCACGACACCATTTCAGCGCTGTGAACTTGCCTTCTATGCCGCGCTGGCCGAATCCGGGGGCTATGATCACGCCGTCGAGATCGCGCAGCTGGCTGTCGACATTCTCAGGGGTCACGCGCTCCGAGTGTATGTAGCGCAGGTCAAGAACGTGGTCGGCATATGTGGCGGCCTGGAAAAGGGCCTCGTTGATCGACTTGTAGGCATCCTGAAGCTCCACGTATTTTCCAACAAGACCTATGGTCACCTTCTTCTGCGCGGTGCGCATCTTGGTCAGGAATTCCTTCCAGGGATTCATGTCGGGCTGACCCTGCGGATCGAGGTCCACCTTGCGCATCACAATCTCGTCAAGATGTTGCTCGTGCATCAGCACGGGCACGTCATAGATGCTCTTGGCATCAATGCTCTGGATCACGGCGTCAGGCGCCACGTTGCAGAACTGGGCTATCTTCTTGCGCATGGCCGCCGGGATGTCATGCTCGGTGCGGAGCACCAGCACGTCGGGCTGGATGCCGAGCTGCTGCAGCTGCTTCACCGAATGCTGTGTCGGCTTGGTCTTCAGCTCCTTGGCGGCGTTGATATAGGGCACATAGGTGAGATGCAGGCAGAGGCAGTTGTCTTCGAGCTCCCAGCGCAGCTGACGCACAGCTTCAAGGAAGGGGAGCGACTCGATGTCGCCTACCACACCGCCTATCTCGGTTATCACAAAGTCGAAGTCGCCGGTTTTGCCCAGAGCCATGACGTTGCGCTTGATCTCATCGGTGATGTGGGGGATGATCTGCACCGTCTTGCCCAGATAGTCGCCGCGGCGTTCTTTCTCGATCACACTTTTGTAGATGCGGCCGGTGGTCACATTGTTTGCGCGTGTAGTCTGGATGTTGGTGAATCGCTCGTAGTGTCCGAGGTCGAGGTCGGCTTCGTGGCCGTCGACAGTCACGTAGCACTCCCCGTGCTCATAAGGGTTGAGAGTTCCGGGGTCGATGTTGATGTAGGGGTCGAACTTCTGGATAGTTACCCGAAATCCGCGTGCCTTCAGCAGACATGCGAGAGAGGATGAGATGATTCCCTTGCCAAGCGACGAAACCACGCCGCCGGTGACAAAAATGTATTTAGTTTCCACGCTTTATGATGTGATAAGAGTACTTCAACTTCGCGTATAGTTTAAAATAAGGTGCAAATTTACAAAAAATCGGGGATTATTCCGTAAATTTGCCTAAACTTATAATATTGCGATGATAAAGAATTTGCTTTTTGATCTCGGCGGTGTGATCATGGATCTTGACCGCAACCGCTGTGTGGATGCTTTCAAAGGGCTCGGCATGAAAGATCCCGATGATTTTCTTGGCCTTTACGGTCAGAAAGGCGACTTTCTCGCTCTTGAATCGGGCGAGATCGGTGCCGATGAATTCCACCGCCGCATACGCCCCCTATTCGGCAACCCGGACCTCACAGACGCGCAGATTGACGATGCCTTCAACCAATTCCTGATCGGAATTCCCGTTGACCGTCTGGAAGCGCTGCGCGCGCTCCGCAGCGACTACCGTATCTGCCTGCTTTCCAACACCAACCCCATCATGATGGAGAGCAAGATCGCCGAAGAGTTCCGCAAGGAAGGCCGCGAGATGGCCGACTATTTCGACGGTATAGTGACCTCTTATGACGCCCGCTGCTGCAAGCCCGGCAAGGAGATCTTCGACTACGCCGAGCGCACCTGCGACCTCGTGCCCTCCGAGACGCTCTTCTTTGACGACTCCCAGGCCAATGTCGATGCCGCCCGCTCGTTCGGATTCCATGCAGTGCTCGTCCGTCCGGGCGATGAGTTCGCCGACCTCCTTCGCAACTTCTGTGAAAACCTCACCCCCGCTCCGGACGTTAGATAGATGCGCCCCGCCTCCTCACCACGCAAAAACAGCCTCTAAGTAAATTGTCATAGAAATGAGAATCATAACCGGAAGTGACAGATCTACCCGCCGCATAGCCGCCGTAGGCATGTATGACGGCGTACATCTCGGCCATAAGTTTCTTATCGAATACCTCAGGCTTGAAGCCGCCTCACGCGGTCTCACCCCGGCCGTCATCACCTTCTCACGCCATCCGCTCTCGCTTGTGCGCCCGCTGGAGGCACCCGGACTGCTCACACCGCTTGACGACCGTCTGCGTCTGCTCGGCCAGGCCGGAGCCGACGATGTCATAATGCTCACCTTCAATGACAGCCTCCGCCGCAAGACTGCCCGCGAGTTTCTCAACATGCTGAGGCAGTCATACGGTATAGAGACCCTCGTGCTCGGATTCAACAACCGTTTCGGCCATGACCGCCCCGATGCTTTCGATGTCTACAAGGCTCTCGGAGCCGAAATAGGTATCGAGGTGATCGCCGCACCTGAATATCGTGGTGTCGGAGCGCCGGTAAGTTCCTCCGTGATCCGTCACCATCTGCTGAGCGGAAAACCCGAAAAAGCCGCCGAATCCCTCGGCCAGCCCTATCGCCTGCGCGGCATAGTGACCCACGGCCAAAGCCTCGGCCGTACCATAGGCTTTCCAACAGCCAACGTCGAGCCAACCGACAAGGACTCGCTCATACCGAAAGCCGGAGCCTACGCCGCTTTCGTGACCACCCCTGACGGAGTGCGCCGTCCCGCAATGGTCAACATCGGCTTCCGCCCCACCGTCTCCGACCCCGACGCACCGGGCCGTCTATCCATCGAAGCCAACATCTTTGACTTCATCGGCTATCTCTATGATGAGGAAGTCACCGTAGAATTCATCCGCTTCCTGCGCGACGAAAAGCGCTTCCCGTCAGTAGAAAAACTGACCGAACAGCTTCGCGCCGATGCCGCCAAAGCCCGCAAAACCCTCACCCGCTCCTGACCCGCGCAGATATCCCCCCCCGGCATCACGCCTCTTGAAATCCACATCATATTCCGTTCGTGGTGGTAAATCGGTGTCCTTGACCGGACACCACATTTACGTGAATATATTTTACCCCCGACACCTACGCGCAATGCGCTGCGGTGTCGGGGGCTATGAGTAAATCGGTGTCCTGCCGGACACCCGATAGCCACGGATCTGGTCGGCAATGTTGCGCGTGCTGAGACCGGATGGGCGTCCGGAGGACGCAGATTTACTCGTAGCCCGTGACACCGCAGCGCAAAGCGCGCAGGTGTCACGGGTTTGTGATCCCCCCTGCATATGGTGTCCGGCAGGACACCGGTTTACCGACCGGCCGGGCATGAAAAAAGCTGTCTCCCGACAGCTTCAATTCATTTAATAAACCAATCATTATCACATTTCTTGCAATGGAAAGTAATTTTACCATGTACTTATACAACGCATGGCTTCCTGATTGGTTCACGAAAATTAAAAAAATTTTTAGAGCCCGTTTACAAATATTGTGGAACGGGGTCTTATTTCTTTCTGATCAGCGTCAGGCCGTCGCGCAGAGGCAGAATCACGGTTTCGAGATCCTCTCTCGCCGCCACATAACTGTTGAAACGGTCCAGAGCCACGGTCTGCGCGTCGTGATTCGTCTCTGTGTCAGTCACTTTGCCGTCCCATAGAGTATTGTCGGCAATGATGAATCCTCCCTGGCGCAGACGGGGAAGCACCGCATCGAGATACTCCGTGTATCGGCGCTTGTTGGCATCGATATAGATCAGATCCCATGTCTCGTCGATCTTGCCTACAATTTCCTCCGCATCGCCAATGTGGAGCGTGATTCTATCGCCGCCCGGAGCCGATTCGAAAAGCTCCCTCAACTCCTCCTCCATCTCGTCGTCAATCTCTATGGTGTGCAGCTGTCCGTCAGGCTTCAGCCCCTCTGCAAGGCAGAGAGCCGAATAGCCCGTATAGGCACCCAGTTCCAGAATGCGCCGGGGGCTTATCATAGCCGAGATCATGGCCAGCAGACGCCCCTGGAGATGTCCGGAGCACATGCGCGGATAAAGATGCCGCAGATGCGTGCGGCGGTAGAGCCGGCGCAGATGGTCTGGTTCGGGAGAGATATGGCTGAGGATATAATCGTCTAAAGTTTCTGCCATGACAAGCCTCTTATTTTACGTGGCCCATCACGAAAGCCTGGGCGGCAAGGAAATATGAATTGAGACCAAAACCGGTGATGGTTCCGCAACACACCGGCGCAATCAGCGACTTGTGGCGGATGGCCTCGCGCGAGGCTGTGTTTGAGATATGCACCTCGATCACGGGTGTCTGTATGCCGGCTATCGCATCGGCTATGGCGAGCGACGTGTGGGTATAGGCACCGGCGTTGAGGATCACCCCGTCGGCATCGGTATTGTGCAGAAAATCAATGATATCGCCTTCGTGGTTCGACTGGCGGTATTCAATCTCGTCGCCGTCAAGCATCTCGCGCAGTTCCACAAGATATGATTCGAAAGTGCGCGATCCGTAGATTTTGGGCTCGCGTGTGCCCAGGAGATTGAGATTCGGCCCGTTGATGATAAGCAGTTTCATATGGTTGGGGGTATATATTTTAACTATTGTTTTAAAATAACCTATAAATCAGACACTTCACGCCGCCGCTAATCCCGGATTCATGACCAAAGCCCAGACAGCCGCGCTTGAAAGCGCCATGAGCAGCAGCAGAATCCAGCTCACATAAGGCCGCGTCTGATAAGCGCTCCAGGCAAGCCATGCGGAGAGAAGCATGTAGAACGGATAGATCCACACGAAAGTCTTCACCGTCTCCTCGCCGGCGGGAAGATTGGCTACGAGGACCGGAAACGAAAATGCCGGCAGCAGAAACACTATGATCAGCACCGTCATCCACAGAGGCGGTCTTTGCTTGGCAGAGCTCATGGGCTAAATGGTTTGGATTCTGATTTATATGTATTATTATAATATATGTGTGGCAGGCTGTAGCCGCAGGGCTTAGAGATACCTCTTAAGCTTTCTTCTTCCGCTGCTTTTCAGCTTCTTTTTCCGTAAGATAGGCCCTGACAGTGCGCCTGATGCCCTCCTCAAGGTCGATCTGGGGCGAGAAACCGAAATCGCGCTGCGCATCGGAGATGTCACACGCCCAGTTGCGCTGGGCCATGATGTTATACTTGTCGGAATTCAGGGTCACGGCCTGCATCTTGGCCGCACCGTATTTCTCAGACACCGAGCAGGCTATTTTCAGCGCCCACAGAGGCAGTCTGACAGGCACCACAAGGCGCCGGCCGAGTTCCCTGGCCACAATTCTGCGGAATTCTTTCTGCGAATAGGCCCGCGGTTCTGAGATGATGTATTTGCGGTGGACAGGAGCATTTTCAAGCGCGTCGAAAACCGCACGGGCCAGATCTTCCACATAGATGAACGTCAGCATCTGCCGGCGGAAGCCAACTCCGAAATCAAAGTGAGAGTCGATGCTCTTGATCATCATCAGATAGTCCTGTTCGTGAGGGCCGTAGACACCCGTAGGGCGCAGTATGATCCACGGAAACTCCGCCGGGAGAGTCTGCAGCAGCGTCTCGGCCTTGATTTTCGACAGTCCGTAGCGCGTGTTGGGCTGGGGGATCATCGAATTGGTCAGCGGACTGTAGTTTTTCTCGTCGCCAGGACCTATGGCCGACAGCGACGACATGTAGAGAAACTTCGCCGGATGCTGGTTGTTGTTGATCATCGCCTCGCAGAAGTTGCGCAGATACACGTAGTTGATCTGGTTGAAATCGCTGAAGTTGACACACTTTGTGGCGCCGAGGTTATAGACCACGTAGTCCCACTGCCCGTCTTTGAGCTGTTCGGTCAGTTTCTGCGGATCGTCATAATCCAGAGTGATGAACTTGAGTGCCGGATCGGTCAGATAGCGGCGCGAGGTGCTTTCGCGCACACCGCACCAGGTCTCATAGCCTCTTGAAAGAGCCTCGCGGGCTATGAATCCGCCGATAAAACCTCCGGCTCCGACTATCAGTACTTTCATATCTTCAGAAGGTGAGAATTAAAAACCTCTTAATCAATTATTTCCGAGAAGAGATCAATATATTTGCGGGCTATCACCTGCGAGCCGAAGCGCTCGCCTACCGAGTCGTGAAGCTCCTTGCGCGGAATGTCGGCTTTCAGCGCCCACATGATGCCCTGGGCCACATCCTCCACATCCTTATAGCGTGCTATGTAGCCGTTCTTAAGATGCTCCACCACATCCGTGCGCCCGTCGCCGCCAAACGTCACCGGAATCGCACCTCCTGCCTGGCCCTCAACCAGAGTGCCGCCGAGAGTTTCGTAGAGCGAGGTCGACAGCATCACCTTTGCACTGGCGCAGAGATAGCGTATGATCTTGAAATCGTTGAGCATTCCGAGCCACTGGTGCGAGAAGCGCAGACGGTCAAGCGCTTCAGGATTTTTGAGCTGACCGAAAAAGTAGACGGCCGTAGTCGATGCTATCTCCGGATAGTTGTCGAATATATGGTTCAGAGCGTCAATCGCATAGTCGAGGCCCTTGATGGGATCGTCGAGGCGAGCGGCTCCGAAGAGGATGATGTTCGGCTTATCGGGGGTGAACAGTGTGTAGAGCGATCTGTCGCGTTCGTAGTAGAACTGTTCGATGGGGAAGGGGTTGTGGATAGTCCGGATGCTGTGGCCGCGGAGCAGCGACGAACTGCGCGCACACTCCTCAAGCCAGTGGCTCACCGTCACGTAGCTTATGGGGACATCGCCAAGCAGGCGGTGCTTCTTCTCCCAGCATTTGTGCGAGAGATCGCGCGGACTGCCGCCTCCGGCCAGAAACGGGCAGTCGCCACACTCTTTCCGGTAGTGGTCGCAGTCATAGGCATGATGGCAGATGCCGGTCATGGCCCACATGTCATGCAGCGTCCACACTATCTTTTTTCCGGCCTCGTGCAGCTTGCGTATGCCTCTGACTCCCATAAGTCCCTGGTTGATCCAGTTGAGGCAGACAATATCGGCCTCCTTCACCCAGGGATGGTGGTGGACATTGAGAGCGAATGAACCTGTCGACACCTTGAACAGGCGGCTGTAGTCAAAGCCTACGGCCGGAAGAATCCTCAGACGTTCGAGGCAGAAAGCCATAGCGCGCAGGAAGCGGGTGTATATGCAGTCCACGCTCTCCTCCTGCGAGGTCTTGGTGTAGACCACCATCCTCGCGTCCACTCCCTGGCTGCGCAGGGCCTGCATAAGTCTGAAGGTGACTATTGCCGCACCGCCGAGAGTGTCGGAGTGGTTCACGAGCACCACCTTCTTTCCTCTCAGGTTGTCAGGCAGTTTGTAATCGGTTCCGTTGATCTCTGTCATTTCTTCTTTGCTGTAGTTGCTTCCTTGCCTGCGTCTTTTCCTGAGCGGACCGACTGAAAATCAATCTGGTTTCCGATATTGACCAGAGTGATCTTTCTGTCGTTCAGACGGGCCTTAAGATAGTTCTCGAACTCGCGCTGCCTGTCGGCCGTCATCGGGCGGCTGTATTTCACCAGAGCCATGCTCACGGTGTCGAGCTTCTCGGTCGATACGTTGCCGAACACCGCGCGGCTCACAGCTATCTCCTCCACCTGCGGAAACACCACCTTGATCTCCGGAGCTATGCGTCCGGCAATCGTGTCGTTGATCCGCGCGAAGGCTATGACGCTTCTAAGCGAGTCGATGGTCTGCTGCTGAGAGGTGAGCGACGTGCGGGCAAACTCATAGATGTCGCTCATGCTCGGCAGTCCGTTTTTGAGCTCCGACAGATCAGGGGAGTCACCCTGTATGATGTTGAGGCGCGCTCCTTCAAGCCCGTAGTTCTTCAGCTGCGCCGACATGGCCAGCTGCAGCGAGTCGGCCGGAAGCACCTTGCCTATCAGAGTCACTGTGATGACCCTCTCGCCATGTTCTATGACAGCGCTCTTGCTCAGCACCTGGGTAGAGGGGAAGTTGAACTGCTGGGCTATGAAGCGGTCGGCGTTGGTCGAGAATCTCGACTGGCGCAGCATGTTGTAGGTCAGATAGAGCGAGGGGAGCAGTGTGAGGATGGCCACTGTGTAGACAACCCGGCGCACCTTGCGCGAGCGTTCCGGATTTTCGGAAACAGCCGGATGGTAGTGCATCAGCTTCACGCCTATAAACGTGGCCAGACCTATGTAGATCGAGTTGATCAGAAACAGATAGAAAGCGCCGAGGAAATAGTTGAGCTGCAGGGTGGCCAGACCGTAGCCCGCGGTGCAGAGCGGAGGCATGAGGGCGGTGGCTATAGCCACGCCGGGAATCACGTTGCCCTTTGACTTCGAGCCTATGGCCACTATGCCGGCCCCGCCGCCGAAAAATCCTATCAGCACGTCATAGATCGTCGGCGACGTGCGCGCCAGCAGTTCGCTGTGGCCCTCGCTCACCGGCGAGATGATGAAATAGATCGTTGATGTCAGCACACTGAACATTGCCGCCATCACCAGATTGCGCAGCGCCCGCTTCAGCAGCCCGAAATCCTGCACTCCTACTCCCAGGCCTATTCCTATGATAGGTCCCATCAGCGGCGAGATCAGCATGGCGCCGATTATCACAGCCGTCGAATTGGTGTTCAGGCCAAGCGAGGCGATGAAGATGGCGAGAATAAGGATAAGCATGTTGGTCCCCTTGAAGGAGACTCCCTCGCGGATAGCGCTTTCAGCCTCTTCCTGCGGCAGCAGATCGTCGGTAAGCGTGAAGTAGTTGACCAGATATTTCTTGAGTGACGGCATTTGGATGGCGTGTGTGTCTTGCTCAGGCGGGCTTCTTGCGGAACTGGGCTCTCACCTCGTCGACCACATTGATGATATAGTCGCCGATCTTTTCGAGCGAGCCGATGATATCCATGTAATAGATGCCGGCCTGATATTCGTAGTGGTGGTTGTTGATATTCTCAACGTTTGCCACACGCAACTGGTTGCGCATGTTGTTGATTTCGCGCTCCTGATTGTAAGAGGTTATGATGTCGGCCTGCTCGGCGGTCTCGAAGTTGCGCAGCAGAAGCAGCATGTTGGTCATGGCGGCTTCTACGGCAATGAACATCGAGTCGATGTTGTGTGAGATCTCGTCGTTGAAATTCACATGGCCCTCCTGCTTGCGTATCAGAATCCTGGCCACACCGTAGCAGCAGTCGGCAATGCTCTCTATCTCGCTGACTATGCGCAGCATGGCGGCGATACGGTGTTTGCCCTCGTTTGAAAGCCTGCCTTCCGAACAGCGGTTCAGATAGTTGGCTATCTCGATCTCCATGCGGTCTGAGATCTCCTCATACTTCTCTATGCGCGAGAACTGCTTGGTGAACTCGTTGCCCGAATTGTTGTGGACAATGTTCTGCGCCATTCCGATCATGCGCTGCACTCTCTGGGCGTAGACCACTATCTCTTTCTCAGCCTGGGCTATGTTGAGTTCCGAGGCACTCATCAGACCGCCGGCAATAAACTTGAGCTGGAATTCCTCTTCCTCCTTGTGCTTGGCGGGGAGCAGTTTCTCCACCACTGTCACATAGAAGCCCGTCAGCCAGATCATGATGGCTCCGTTGATCAGATTGAACACCGTGTGGAACATCGACAGACCGAACGACACGCTGAACTGCATCAGGGCTATCTTGGCAAGCACCGGATGTCCGGCCGGCAGACTGCCGTCGAAAATACTGTTGTAGAGCTGCGGATCGGTGGCCTCAAGGTCATTCACATAGTTGAAAATGCTGTCAGGATCTCCTTGGCCGAGCCACTCGGTGATGTGCACGTTCAGTCTGACGAAGGGGTAGAACACAGCAAGAGTCCACACTATGCCGAAGAGGTTGAAAAGGAGATGGCCCATAGCCGTGCGCTTGGCCGCCACGTTGCCGCTCATCGATGCAAGCAGCGGTGTGATCGTAGTGCCTATATTGCTGCCGAGCACAACCGCGCAGGCCAGATCAAACGAGATCCACCCCTTGGTACACATGATCAGCACTATGGCAAACGTTGCCGCCGATGACTGGATAATAGCCGTGATGATCATGCCCACAAACATAAACAGAAGCACCGAGGCGAAGCCCATCGACGCATAGCGTTCGAGGAAGGCAAACATCTCAGGATTGCTCTGCAGGTCAGGCACATAATCGCTGATCATGTCCAGACCCATGAACATCAGGGCGAAGCCTATAAGAAATTCGCCGATTGACTTCTTGCGGCTGGCGTTGGCGAAGAGCAACGGAACCGCGCAGGCAATCAGCGGAAGTATAAATGCGGAAGTATCTACTTTGAATCCGAACAGAGAGATGATCCAGGCCGTGAACGTAGTGCCCACATTGGCACCGAATATGACAGCCATAGACTGCCCCAGTGTCATGAGGCCGGCGTTGACGAAGCTGACCACCATCACCGTCGAGGCCGACGAGCTCTGGATAAGAGCGGTGATCACTATACCGGTAAGCATTCCGGTAAACCGGTTCCGGGTCATTGCCGAAAGTATTGTACGAAGCCGGTCGCCGGCAGCCTTCTGGAGGCCTTCACTCATCACCTTCATTCCATACAGGAACATGGCGACTGATCCTAAAAGACACAGGAGGTCAAGGAAGCTGTAACTCATGTAACGGGTTATAAATATGTGAAAAGTCGGAGAAAATACCGTCCTTTCGGACCCGGCTTTCTCCGACTGCAAATTTATAAAGAAATTTTTGAATTTTTTACAGAGCTGCTTTCATTTTTGCCACCATATCGGCGTATTCCTCATCGCTAAGATAAACCTCGCCGGGATTCATGCGGAAAGTGCCGCCGTAGTCAGGGCCGTCGACATACTTCGGAGCCAGGTGGAAGTGCAGATGCGAGAGTTTGTCGCTGTAGGCTCCGTAGTTGATCTTTTCGGGGTGGAACACCTTGTCCATAGCGCGGGTGACGCGGGTCACATCCTTCATGAACGCATTGCGTTCCTCGTCGCTCAGCTCAAACAGATCGTTGACATGGTCTTTGTAGGCCACAAGACAGCGACCGCGGTAGGTCTGCTCCTTGAACAGAAAAACTCTCGACACCTCAAGAGTGGCGATTTCGATCATCAGATTGTGAAGAGTCTCGTTATTGGTGCAATAGAGACAGTCTTTGGGATCACTTTTCATAAAGCGGATATTTTTTCAGGTTAATAGATTTCGTGGATTAGGTATTGATATCTTCGGTAAGTGACTCTGAGATTTTGAAGAGTTACCTAATCACAAAATTAGTCATAATAATCCGAACCCGCAAACCTCCTTGACAATCCTCCCGCCTCAGTTCAGGCTCAGGTGTTCCCTGTATTGCCGCGGGCTCTCACCTGTCAGACGCTTGAACAGGCGGGTGAAATGCTGCGGATACTGGAATCCAAGGTCATAGGCTATCACACTGATGTCCTCAGCCGATGCCGCCAGACGTTGTTTGGCCACAGCTACAATATGGCGCGAGATCATCTCCTGGGCCGTATTGCCAGTCTCCTTCTTCACCAGATCGCCGAAATAGCCCGGAGTCAGACTCACCAGATCCGCGAAATAAGCCACCGAAGGCACCGCATCGCGCCGCTCCTCGCTCTCGAAATAAGCCTTCAGCTCCCTCTCAAAGCGCTTCACTATATCCGAATTCACCTTATGGCGCACTATGAACTGCCGGTCATAGAACCGGTGGAGATACTCAAGCAGCAACTGTATGTTGGCCGACAGCAGTGCCGCCGAATGATGGTCCACCGGATGCTCCAGCTCCTTCCTGATCTTATCCAGACAGTCAAGGAAGATATTGCGCTCGTCCTCCGAAAGATGCAGCGCCTCCATCTGCGAATAGTCAAAGAAACCGAACTCGCCAATTTTGTCGCCCAGCGGAGTTCCGTAGATCAGATCAGGGTGGAACATCAGTCCCACCACATCCGGAGCAAGCACCTCGCGCTTCATCTCCACGTCGATCACCTGGCCCGGAGAGAAACTCACCACCGTGCCCTCCTGATAGTCATAATGCTTGCGTCCGTAGCGCAGCGAACACTCAACCCCGTTCTTCAGGAACAGAGCATAGACGCCATACTTGATCCTGATATTATTCACCACCTGTTTGGCCTCTTTCAGGTCAATGACAGTCACCAGCGGATGCAGTGTGGTAAGCCCGTAAAGCTTGTTGTAGGCATCAATCGAATCCAGATTCACAATATTCTTTTCCATAAGGCAAATATAGTCATAATTTCCGTCCCGTCACCCAACTGTCCGTAATATTGGTAAGTAAGCCCCCGAAAAAGGTCATCCGTCTTCTGCGGGAAGAGATAAACTTGGTCATTTTGCAGAAACTTAATACCTTTGCCGCGGAATTTCACCATCAGAGATTCCCGCATAAAGTTATCTTGTTAAACAACGACCTCTAAATTGGAATAAACAATGTCAACCTATACCGTTGAAGATCCCCGCAAGGTGACCACGCGCCGCCTTATCGAAATGAAAGCCAAAGGCGAAAAAATCGCCATGCTCACATCTTATGACTACTCAATGGCCCGTCTCGTAGACGAAGCCGGAATGGACGCAATACTCGTAGGCGACTCCGCAGCCAACGTAATGGCCGGCTACGGAACAACCCTCCCCATCACCCTCGACCAGATGATCTACCACGCCCAGTGCGTCACCCGTGGCGTAAAGCGTGCCCTCGTGGTCTGCGACATGCCCTTCGGCACCTACCAGGGCAACTCCACCCAGGCTCTTGCCTCGGCCATACGCATCATGAAGGAAAGCAACGCCGAAGCCGTCAAGCTTGAAGGAGGCGAGGAGATCATCGAATCCATCCGCCGCATCATCTCGGCCGGAATCCCCGTGATGGGCCACCTCGGACTCACACCCCAGAGCATCAACAAATTCGGCACCTACAACGTCCGTGCGCGCGAAGAATCAGAAGCCCGCAAACTCATGGCCGACGCCCGGCTCCTCGAAGAAGCCGGCTGCTTCGCCATCGTACTTGAAAAAATACCCGCTGCCCTCGCCACGGAAGTTTCACGCAGCATCTCCATCCCCACCATCGGCATCGGTGCCGGCAACGGATGCGATGGCCAGGTACTCGTGCTTCAGGACATGCTGGGAATCAACAAAGGCTTCACTCCCCGCTTCCTACGCCGCTACGCCGACCTCGGCACAGTAATTGAAGACGCTGTCGGCAACTACATCTCCGATGTCAAGAGCACCGACTTCCCCAACGAAAAAGAACAATACTAATACCGCGGCCGCGGTATTCCACCCGGCATAGTAAAGAAAAGCAAAATATAAATACCACAGACGGCATCTGAACTCTCGGATGCCGTCTGTGGTATTTAGCGGGGGATAATCCTGAATAAAAAGATTATTCCTTGTTTGTATTATTATTCCTTGTTTGTATTGTAGAGGAGATAGCGCAGATTGGCGGTCACGTTATACTTGTCGTTGTCGCCGAGGTTGCATTTGAAGCGGATGGTGGCGCCGTTCTGCAGGTTGCCTACAATGGAGAGGTCGGTCATCTCCAGACCTTCGGCCGGTTTTTCACCGGAAGTGGCGGTGTAGACGGGGAGAACATTGTCGGTTCCGGCCACGATGGTATAACCGTAGTCAGTATAGGTGTAGGGCAGGTCCTTGACCATGAATACCAGCGGGGTCATGCTGTCGGAATATTTGCCGTTGTAGACCTGGAGTGTGGCGGTGCGTTTCTCCTGATTGAGGATCACGAGGTAATAAGTGTCGGCCTGGGCATCGATATTGTTGGCTGTGGTGTAGACGCTGTTGTCTTTGAGGTCAGTTGCGGTCACCGGGCCGATGTAGGCGTTGCGTTTGGAATAGGTGGTCACTTCGTAGCGGGGCTCATTGTTGATGTCGAGCTGATAGCGGATATAGTAGACCGATCCGAGATAGTTGGGGCGGCCGAAGTAGGTGCGGAGAGTGAATGAGTCGAATACATAGGGCGAGTTGTCGGCGGCGTTTTCAGGCACGATGCTGCGGCCGGTGGTCACGAGGAAGCCGTCAAGCGCGTCCTGGGTGTATTTCATTGTCGGGAACTTGAAGGAGAGCGGAGATGCACCCTGGCTTAGGAGGATGTTTGAGAGGGTGATTTCCACCTGCGCGTCGGCGGGAGTGTATTTGAGGTTGTAGGACGGTGAGCTTGCAATGAATTCGCTTCCGTTCTGGAGGTCGATCACGCGGTTGAAGCAGACATCACCGCCGTAGTTATAGGTGAATGTCTGTTCGTCGCCGGAGCTGCTTCCGAGGCAGGAGGTCAGGCTGAGTGTGGCTGCCAGCATTGCTGACGAAAGAAGATATTTCTTCATGATTGTCTGGTGTTTGTGTGCTATTGTTTGAGTTTTGTTGTATTGCGAAGCTACGATACAAGTCTATAGTTTAACGTGGCGCGCGGGCGCTTATTGTCGGTTATGGCGCGGGCTTTAGTTAAAAAAGCGCAACGCGGGGTTAAATAGCGCTAAGAGGTTCTGAAACACGTCTCTAAAAAACTCTCTTAAGCGGCTGTTGAGGGGCGTTTTCAGAGCGAGGGGAAGTCGAGGCGGAGTGTGAGACCTCCGCGGGCGGGGAGGCCGCGCTGGAAGAAGCTGTTTGACATCGACTCGAAGCGGAAGGTGTTGAAGCGGCTGTCGGTGAGGTTCTTGCCCCAGAGCTCGAATGAGCCTGCGGGGAATTCGAAGCGGAGGGTGGCGCCGAATTCGGTGTAGAAGGGCTGGTGCCATCGGTTGGCCTCGTCCCAGTAGATTGATCCGGTGCCGCGCATGTCGGCTGTGAGGCTTACGGCGTCGAGCCATCCGAGTGTCAGGGGCTGGCGGTAGGTGGCGGCGGTGAAGAGGGTGTTGGACGGAGCGTAGGGCACCCGTTTGCCTCTGAAGTCCTCTATGCCGTCAGAGAAGCGGCGGAAGGTGGCGCGGGTGTAGCCGTAGGCGAGGTTGAAGTGCCAGCGGTCTGTGGGGCGGTAGTTGAGGGTGAATTCTCCGCCGAGGCTGCGGGTGCGGCCGGCGTTGGCCATTATGCGGCCTGTGGTGGTGCCGTCGGGGAACATGGTCAGCTGCTGGTCGCGGCATTCTATGAGGAAGAGGGCAAAGGTGGAGTAGACGCGGTTGCGGTCTACGCTGAAATGGCCTCCAAGCTCGTAGTTCCAGGAGATTTCGGGACGGTATTTGACCATTTTGTCGACGTCGTATTCAGCCGGGCGTCCCATCTCTTCCATGAGGCGTTGCTGGAGGAAGTCGGAAAACATCTGGGTGTTGAATCCTCCTGATTTATAGCCTTTTGCCACGGAGAAGAACACTGCGGAGTGGGGGAGGTTGTAGGTGATGCTGAATTTTGGGAGGAACTGGGCGAAGTGCTGTTTGAGGCGGTCGCTGTTGTCGATGTGGATCTCCTGTGTGCGCAGCGGGATCTGTCCGCGCCACATGGTGGCCGAGGCGTCGGCATAGCTGTGGTAGCGCAGGGAGGTGTGCTCGTAGTCGAAGCGGAGGCCGAGTGAGAGCGAGAGATTGTCGATGTCATAGGAGCTCTGGTGGTAGACGGCTATGCCTTTGACAGGGTTGCGGAAGTCGGAGCCGAGCAGGAGTTCGGGCTGGTCCCAGGTGAGGCGCATTCCTCTGTCCTTGAGCTTAGAGTTGACGTTGTCGAGGATCAGGCGGTTGATTCCGTCTTCCTTGAAGGTGACGGGGGCGTTGATGTCGGCATATTTGTAGAAGCCGAAGACTCCTGCAAGCCAGCCGTAGTCACCGGCTTTTCCGCGGATCACTATGTCCTGGGTGACGTTGCGGTCGCGCTGCTTCTGGGTGAGGGTGAAGTAGCTTTCGGGCAGGAAGTCTTGGTCAAGGGTCATGTTGTCTGACAGATACTGGAATCCGGTGATTGAGGCGAGGGTGAATGCGGGGGTGGTCCAGGTGAGGGTCAGGCCGTCGGTGAAAGCTGTGCGGCGGTAGAAGGTGGGGTCGTTGTAGTCGATGAGTCCGCTTTCAGCCGAGGCGTAGGGGTAGCCGTTCTGGTGGGCGTGGTTGTAGGAGGCCACGTTTTCGATGCTCAGGGCCGATGAGGGGCGGAATATGGTGCGCCAGCGGAGCGATTCGTTGTGTTCGCGGTCGGCGCGGGCGCCGTTGTGGCTGTTGCGGAAGTAGCCTTCGCGGCGGGAGCCGGAGGCGCTGAGCGATGAGGCCCATGAAGAGGAGAAGCGGCGGTAATATGAAAGGCCGAGGCGGTAGTTGCCGTGAGTGGCGGCTCCGGCAAGCACGCGGAGCCCCTGGTAGTACATGGGCGAGAGGGTGTAGACGTTGATGAGTCCGGCTATGGTATTGCGTCCGAAGAGCGTTGACTGTGGCCCGCGGAGCACTTCGATGCGCTCTATGTCAGGCGAGTCGAAGTCATAGGCGTTTTTGTTGAGATAGGGAACGTTGTCGACGTTGAGGCCCACGGCGGGCTGGTCGATGCGGGCGCCGATGCCGCGGACGTAGACTGACGATGTCATCCGCGATCCGTAGTCGGGCATGAAGAAGTTGGGGGCGATTTCCGATACGCCTTTCATGCCGGCTATGTCGAAGCGTTCGAGCTCGCTCTGGCGGATGGTGGTTACTGTGACAGGCTGGCGCAGCAGCGAACGGCCCTGCTTGACGGAGGTGATGTTGACTTCGCCTATCTGCAGCGTGTCAGGGCCTTCCATGAGCCTGTCCGGAGTGATTCCGTCAGGGGCTGTAGCGGCGATGGCCGGTCCGGATACGCAGAGCAGTGTTAAGAGCGCGGGCAGACGTAGTGACATGATCAGTGGGGTGTTACCTTAGAAATTTAGAGGGTGTTTCATAACAATAGTTAAAATCTGAGCGAAAGATTTGAGATGGATAT
>CAMXAZ010000029.1 GCA_947179295.1 uncultured Muribaculaceae bacterium | reverse complement strand
ATCTAAAAGATACACCACTCAGATTTTAACTCTTGTTTTTAAACAACCTCTTAGACTCCGGATTTTACAAGCGCCACTCCTATCAGCCGGTCGAAGCGCGAACCGCGCGGACGGTGATAGACCCTGACGGTATATTCGTTTACAGTCTCGTAATAATTGCCCTCTATGCTGTTATCGCCCTTAGTAGCTCCTGAGGGCAGAAAGAGATACTGATAGTTGTAGGCTCCCTGCTTAAGGAGCATCGACTGCTCGTAGGCCCCGATGGCATGGTTGTAGACCATCCGCGAAGAGGGGTCGAAACGGCGCTGGGTCAGATCTCCGTCAAGAAAAACGTCGCCCCCCGGCATCTCAGGCATCGCAAGTGAGAAGTGGGTCATCACATAGTCGGCCTCCGTGTCGGAATTGTCTGACGACCATTCCCTGATGAAGAAACGGCCATGCTGGGTGCTGTCATAGAGATATTTGCCGTTGGCACGCGGCTCGTCGGTGTAGAGCTGCATATTGTAGACCGGAGCGTCATAACGGACTTCGGCCACACCCATGCCGGGATAGGTGGTGGAGACGGTCTCGAAACGGCGATACTCGTTTCCGGCGGGAAATATCAGCGGCCGCAGATGGGAATAAAACACCCTGCTGCCCGCCACCCGCTGGGGTGTGGTGAGCACCACTTCATTGTCAGTACGTCCGTTCTGACTGATGACCACTGTCAGATCGTTGTAAGGATCGGCCACTCCGCCCGTGCGGCTAAGGTCAAGCGCTATCTCAAGCTGCTGATGCGAACGGTTGGTGTCAATGTCGGTCTTCGAACTTACCGTTGCAGCCACGCCGGCTGAGAAGTCAGCCACACCGAAACGCGCCTGGAGCAAAGTCTCGTCGGGATCAGACTCGTCATAGACCCGCAGCAGATAGTTGCCCGGCTGGGTGATGCGGACATCTCCGTTCGGCACTGTTATTGTATAGTGTACATAATGCACCAGCGTGGCGCGCGAAAAATCGTAGTCCTCCACGATGCCCTCGTTAAATCCGTCGAGAAACTCCGACGCCACCAGCCCTTCGGGACGCCATAGGGCATCGCAGTGGACCAGCTCATAGCGCATGAAACGCCGCTCGTCTGAAATTTCGTCAAACGAGATCTCGATGCGGCTGTCGCCGTCGCGGAGAGCCACCACGGGCGGAGCGAACTCATCTCCGGCAAGCGTCACTCTGAGCGACTTGAAAGCCGGATGAAAAATGCCCTGCGACGTATCGGCTGACAGATTCTGTCCGGCCGATGCAAGAGCGGCAGCCATCAGCAACAGAAAAGCAAACAGCCTACCTGCCATCGGCCTCAAGCTGTCGGTGGAGAATCTCCACGGCATCGGTTATCAGTTCAAGGCAAGGCTTGCGGCCCGGACCTTTCAGATCGCGGCAGGAGCAGGAGCCCTCAAGTTGCTCGAAAGCGCCCATCGCAGCCTTCACCTTGCCGTAGATATCCTTGCGGTCCATGTCGGCATAAGCCACGCCGCAGATCATAGTGGTCCCTGAAACGGCACCACACACCTCCTGACGGCCACCGAAACCACTTCCGAAGCCCTCGGCGAGACGGCCTACGGTCTCTCCGTCAAGGCCTGTGACATCATCAAAGGCCATAGCCACCGACTGGCAGCAGTTACGCCCCTCGGCGCGAAGCCGGCGCGCCAGTTCCTTACGTTGCTCAATGCTGTATTTCATAATTCTTTTGTATTCTGACTGTTGTTTTCACTTATCGCTCAGCGGTCCGACCATCTGACCGGCTCTATGCCATGCTCTGCAAGATAGGCATTGGCCCTTGAGAACGGACGGCTTCCGAAAAATCCGCGCGAGGCACTCAGAGGCGACGGATGAGGCGAGGAGATCACGCAGTGGCGCGAACGGTCAATGAACTCGCCCTTGCGCTGCGCATAGGCACCCCAGAGGATAAACACCAGATGTTCGCGCCCTTCGGCAAGGCGGCGGATAGCCGCATCGGTGAAGGTCTCCCATCCGTGGTTCTGGTGCGAAGCCGGAGCACCGGCATCGACCGTGAGCGTGGAGTTAAGGAGCAGAACACCCTGGCGGGCCCAGAAACTGAGGTCGCCCGACGATGGAGGCTGGCATCCGAGGTCGGCTGACAGCTCTGTGTAGATGTTGCGCAGCGAGCGCGGCAGATCCACCTCCGGATTGACCGAAAAACTGAGTCCATTGGCCTGCCCGGCACCAGGATAAGGGTCCTGGCCGAGAATCACCACCTTGACATCATCAAACGGGCAGGCATCAAAAGCAGCGAAAATGCGTCCGGCAGGCGGATAGACAATCCGTTCGGCATAACGTCCGCGCACAAAGCGGGTCAGGGCTTCGAAATAATCCTTGTCCCATTCATCGGCAAGCGCCTCTTTCCAGGAAGGCTCTATCTTTACGTCCATCTTGAAGTTTTTTTCAATTAAAGCATCGCCGGCAGCCGGCTGAGGCCCCTGAAACGATCTTGTTTAACATTTTTATATGAAGAATAATTCATATCCGGTCATATAACTTTGCAAAAATACGAAAAAATCACTAATTTTGCACCTCGTAAACGCCATGTTCCCGTAGTTCAATGGATAGAATATCGGATTCCGGTTCCGACGATTAGGGTTCGACTCCCTACGGGAATACAAAGAGACACAAAAATCAGCCGTGAGCAAAGCCCAGTGATGCCGCCGGCTGATTTTTTATTTTGCCCGCTCCTTTTTGCATTTAACAAAAAAAAGACATAACTTTGCAGCGCGAAAACCATTTCGCACCATTAAAAGGTCAGCTCGAATGGTGGAATGGTAGACACGAAGGACTTAAAATCCTTTGGTCATTGCGACCGTGCGGGTTCAAGTCCCGCTTCGAGCACCGAAAGGAATCAGCCAATTAGCTCCGAGCTAATTGGCTGATCTTTTTTTATGCCGGTATTGGCAGTTTGGAGAAGATTGACTACTTTTACATTGTCAAAATCAGACACACGCTTACCAATCTCTCAATCCAACTACAAAATCAATCAAATGTCACAGAAAAAAAGATACTTCCTCGAAGAAGACGAGATACCCCGCAACTGGTACAACATCCAGGCCGACATGCCGGTGAAACCGATGCCGCCGCTCAATCCCCAGACCCGCGAGCCGATGAAGGCTGAAGATCTCTATCCGATCTTCGCCCGCGAATGCTGCGATCAGGAGCTGAACATGACCGACCGCTGGATTCCGATACCCGATGAGGTCCGCGAGATGTACAAATACTACCGCTCCACCCCTCTGGTGCGCGCCTATGGTCTTGAAAAGGCTCTCGGAACATCGGCCCACATATATTTCAAAAACGAGAGCGTATCGCCGATGGGCTCCCACAAACTCAACTCGGCCATTCCCCAGGCCTACTACTGCAAGAAAGAAGGTGTGAAAAACGTCACCACCGAGACCGGCGCAGGCCAGTGGGGTGCGTCGCTTTCATACGCCGCCTCGCTCTTCGGCCTTGAAGCCGCTGTCTACCAGGTAAAAATCTCCTACGAGCAGAAGCCCTACCGCCGCAGCATCATGCAGACATTCGGCGCCCAGGTAACTCCGTCGCCTTCAATGTCGACCCGCGCCGGCAAAGACATTCTGACCGCCAACCCCAACTCACAGGGCTCGCTCGGCACCGCCATCTCCGAAGCCGTGGAACTCGCCCGCACCACTCCTGACTGCAAATATGCCCTCGGATCAGTGCTCAGCCATGTCACCCTCCACCAGACCGTCATCGGACTCGAAGCCGAGAAGCAGATGGAAATGGCCGGCGAGTATCCCGACATAGTGATAGCCTGCTTCGGCGGCGGCTCAAACTTCGGCGGAATCTCCTTCCCCTTCATGCGCCACAAGATCGCAGCCGAAAACGGAAAGGCCCACACCCGCTTCGTGGCCGCCGAACCCGCCTCATGCCCCAAGCTCACCAAAGGCAAGTTCTGCTACGACTTCGGCGACGAGGCCGGCTACACTCCGCTGCTGCCCATGTTCTCACTCGGCCATAAATTCCAGCCGGCCAACATCCATGCCGGAGGCCTGCGCTACCACGGCGCCGGAGTGATAGTCAGCCAGCTGCTCAAGGACGGACTGATGGAAGCCGTTGACATCGACCAGATCGAATCATTCGAAGCCGGCTGCCTCTTCGCCCGCGCCGAAGGCATCATCCCGGCTCCTGAGTCGTGTCATGCCATCGCCGCGACCATCCGCGAAGTCCGAAAACTCAAAGAGGGTGAAGAAAAAGTGATTCTCTTCAACCTTTCAGGCCACGGCCTTGTCGACATGGCCTCATATGACAAATATCTCTCCGGTGACCTCATCAACTACACTGTAACTGACGAAGAAATCGAAGCCAACCTTGCCAAGCAACAGTAAGTACCTGTCATTCATAACCGCGGCGCTGCTGACGCTCAGCGCGCAGGCAAGCCACGCCGCCGACTATGCACCTTCATCCGTCCTGGCTTCCGGCCGGTGGGTGAAGGTACATGTCGATTCAACCTCCGTCTACCGCATCGACTACCCTACGCTCCGCAGCTGGGGATTCGACGAGCCGGAGAAAGTCCGCGTGTTCGGCTACGGCAGCGTCGAGCAGGCCCATCTGCTCGACACCGCCCCTGACGACCTGCCACCCGCAGCCGTATGGCACACAGCCGATGCCATGTATTTCTACGGCGAAGGCGATGAGCGCACCGTCCCCTCCACCTCATCGTCAATCATAAGCTATCGCAACTACTACTCGCGCGGCTCTAATTACTTTTTGACAGCCTCTCTGCCCGGAGCTATAATCGGCGACACCCTGTGCACAACGCAGACCACTCCCGTAGAAACCCACCTCTCAATTGATCTGCGCCACCCTGAGGAGGTGAATTTCCACTCTGCCGGAGTCTTTTTCTTTTCCAGGGACCTCACCACCCTGCGCAATGGCTACACCTTCACATTCTCGGCTCCTGATTTCACCGGAAACGCCAGTCTGGCCTACCGCTACGCCTATCTCCACAGCGAAAACACGGCCCAGAACATAGCCGTCACATTTTCCGGTCAGGTCACCCATTCGGCATTCACACCTGCCACCCACAAGAACAATACCATAGACAACCGTCTCTACTCACTCTCCACGCTTAAGAAAATTCCCGTGACCGCGGCCTCCGAGTCGCCGTTCAGCGTAAACTTTTCGATTCCGGCCGGCAAACAGTTCGACCGTATCGCCCTCTCGGAAGTCTACTGGATGTATCAGCGGAAAAACAATTTCCGCGGGCCGGTCATGACTATGGACTTCCTCCCCTCCACAACCCCGCTCGGAATCAAGCTCAGCGGGCTCAGCGACGATGTGGAGATCTGGGACGTCAGCGACCCGCGCGCCATCAAGCGCCTGAGCCACGCTCCGCTATCCGACGGCTGCACATCTGTCACACTCCCCGCCCGATCCACCACCGAAAAAAAACTCTGCCTCTTCACTCCGGGCAGTGACATACCGCAGCCGGCATTTGCCGGAAGCGTATCTGCGCGGAATCTCCACGCCATGCCGTCCACAGACTATCTGATAGTAAGCACCACGGTCTTTCAGCCGGAAGCCGAACGGCTCGCTGAAGCCCACCGCCTGATGCAGGGTCTCGACGTCACGGTAGTGACACAGAATGAAATCTTCGATGAATTCTCGTCAGGATCGCCCCACCCCAACGCAGTGCGCAAGTTCGTCAGAATGCTCCGTGAACGTCCCGACCGACCGCTGCGCTACCTGCTGCTGATGGGAGCCGCAACATTTGATCCGCGCCACAACATCTCTGACGACGGCATCGACTACCTGACAGGCTACGAGGTAGAACGTCCTGACCAGGCCGCCTCGATGGCCACTGACCATGCCACAGACCTTTACTTCGGATTCATGTCCGACCGCATAGCCGAAAACCTCAGCTCGACATTCACCGAAACAGCCGTCTCGATCGGACGCGCTCCGGTGCTGACAGCAACCGAGGCCGGAATTTTCGTAGACAAGTGCATAGCCTACCTGCGCGACCCTCGCCTTGCCGGACGCCCTGACCTCGCCGTACTGGTGGCCTGCGAAGGCGACAAAGACGCCCATCTGAAAGGGTCGGAAAAACTGCGCGCCATACTCATGCGCAACATTCCCTCGGTCACTTGTCCGCGCATCTACAACGCGCTTTATCCTTTCGATAAAAAGACCGAGCGCACCCCCACTTTCGCCCCGATGGCCTCTCAGGTGGCCCGCGGACCATTCCTGCTCAACTACACAGGCCACTCCGGATCATATGAAATCGGATCGGTAATGAGCATATCGCACATCGACCGTCTGACCTTCACCTCCATGCCGGTGACCTTCTTTGCAAGTTGCGAGACCACCCCCGTCGACGCACCTTTCCGCGGAATAGGCACCGAACTCTTCCTGCACCCCTCCGGCCCCATAGCGCTCATAGGAACGGGGCGCGACGTATATCTCAACAACAACCAGACTCTCAACGAAGAATTCGCCCGGCAAATCTCACTGCCTGACGGACCGGAGCGTCTCGGCGATGTCTGGCGCACCACCGTCAACCTCACAGGCAAGAACAGCAGTGTGCAGCGCACAAACAACTTCTGCTACAACTTTCTTGGCGATCCCGCACTACCGGTGCGCCGCCCTGACCGCAAAGCCGCTGTCAGTTTCAGCGATGAAACGGCAGGCGAAGAGTCTACCCTTGCCGCCCCCTCTCTCAGCCCTCTCTTGCTCAACGGACGCATCACCCTGGCCGACGGTTCGACTGACACGGCATTTGACGGCAACATCACTCTCTCGCTCTATGACGCACCGTTCACCACCATGCGCTACGCCCATGCCTCAGGTGATTCCATCAAGCCGATGACTCTCGACGAGAAACTGCTTCTTGAGACTTCCGTAGAAGTAAAAAGCGGTCTCTGGTCTGCCTCGATCACTCCTCCTCTCAGCTCGCGCGAAGGGCGAAACCGCCTCGCTATGCTCGCCTACTCCGATGACGGTCACATAGCCTGCGGGATAGACAGCACTCTCACTGTCAGACAGCCGCTCACACCGATTCCGGCCGACACCACAGCCCCGCAGATAAGCCTCTATCTCGACTCGCCTGACTTCATCAACGGCAGCGAGACCGGACCGTCGCCTGTGCTCTATGCCTCAATCCGCGACGATGAAAGCGGTATAGCCACCGGATCAGCCAACATCGGCGACATGCCTACAGCCGTGCTCGACTCCTCGACACGCCTGGCCGACATAGGGCCGGCAATGCGCGTCGGCTCCGACGGCAGCGCCGAGGTGGCCTACACCCTGCGCAATCTCCCGGCAGGACGCCACACGCTCACCCTTAGCGCGCGTGACGTTGCCGGAAACACCTCGCGCGAGACTCTGACATTCACCGTGGTTGACAACAGGTTCTCAGCCGTTCTCAGCTCCGACAGCACCATCTGCCGCAAGAGTGTCGAACTTGATCTTGCCGCTCAGGCCTCCGGGCTGACCTCAAAACTCATCATCCGCGATATGGAGGGGGCCACGGTGTTCACTCTCGACAACGTCTCCTTCCCCTTCGCATGGGACTTCCGCGACTCCTCCGGAGCAGCACTCCCCGACGGCACCTACAGAGCCTCGGTCCTCATCACCGACGGACTGCGCTTCGGCTCAAGCAACGAAACCGGATTCACCCTCATCCGCCCGCGATACTGAGCCCCTGCGACCTCTCAGAAATTTCCACATACATCCAATCTTTATAAAGAGCCCCTTACTCCATGACAAAAAAAGATCTCAGAATAGTCTTCCTCGGAACCCCTGATTTTGCAGTTGAAAGCCTGCGGAGAATAGTAGACGGCGGCTACAACGTGGTAGGCGTGGTCACCATGCCTGACAAGCCGGCCGGCCGAGGCCACAAGCTCTACCAGTCGCCGGTCAAGGAATTCGCCCTTGCCCACGGTCTGCATCTGATGCAACCCGTCAGGCTCAAAGATCCTGAATTCGTAGAAGAGCTGCGCTCGCTTGAAGCCGACCTGTTCATTGTCATAGCCTTCCGTATGCTTCCGGAAGTGGTCTGGACCATGCCGCGCCTCGGCACCTTCAATCTCCACGCCTCGCTCCTGCCCCGCTACCGCGGAGCCGCCCCGATCAACTGGGCGGTGATCAACGGCGACACCGAGACCGGAGTAACAACCTTCTTCCTCAAACACGAAATCGACACCGGCGACATCATTGCACAGGAACGCATCGAGATCCTGCCCACTGACAATGTAGGCCATGTACATGACAAACTCATGATGCTCGGCGCCGACCTCACCATCAAGACCATCGACGATATAATAGCCGGTACTCTCAGCCCCGTCCCACAGGACAGGCTGACCGGAGGCACCGAGCCCACTCCCGCACCGAAGATCTTCAAGGAGACCTGCCGCATCGACTGGGAGGCCGCAGCCGAGACAATCCACAATCTCGTAAGAGGTCTCTCACCCTACCCTGCCGCCTGGAGCACCCTCTATGACGGTGAAACCGAGCTCGGAGCCGTCAAAATTTTTGAGACCAAGGTAACAGACTCACCTGACCCGGATCTCCGGCCCGGCGGGATACTGATTTCCGGCACAACACTTTCGGTAGGCACAGGCGACGGAAAAGCGCTTGAGATCCTCAGCCTGCAGGCTCCGGGAAAACGCCGTATGCCGGTGGCCGACTTCCTGCGCGGCTCACGCCTCTCGGCCCCGTGCTTCCGCTGAGCCGATCCGGCCGCGAATCCTTTCGTCGGTATAATCAATGCAAAAATTCCATAATCGCAAGAAAAACTGTGGCACTTTGTCACAGTTTTTTTGTACTTTTGCGCCCGAAAACAACAAACATAACACCAAAGGCAGCCTTACAAAACAACAAAACTATAGATCATACACACACTTCTCCAACGAGATGCCCCCGGCGGCACCCGTGCTCATTAATTCTAACAGAGGTGTTACTTTGCAACAAACATTCAAGTTCAATTCTAAAGAGTTTTATTTTAAATGCCAAAATTAACTGAAAACCGCGTCAGCATGCTTCACGGCATTCTGCTGATAGCACTGTTCGCATGTGCGTCATTCTACATCGGTGAAGCCCAGCTGCTCAAAGAAATCTCGTTCAGCCCGATGATCATCGGTATCATTCTCGGCATGCTCTACGCCAACTCCCTGCGCAACAACCTCCCTGAGACATGGGTGCCCGGCATACAGTTCTGCTCAAAAAAAATACTGCGTCTCGGCATCATACTCTACGGATTCCGCCTTACCTTCCAGGATGTGGTCAACGTTGGTGTTTCAGGCATCGTCATCGACGCCATCATTGTCACCACCACCATTCTCGGCGGCATCTGGATAGGCCGGATGCTCAAGATGGACCGCGAAACCGCACTGCTCACCTCTATAGGCAGCGGCATCTGCGGCGCCGCTGCCGTGCTTGGAGCCGAGTCTACAATCCGCACTCAGCCCTACAAAACCGCAGTAGCCGTAGCCACAGTGGTGATCTTCGGCACTATCTCGATGTTCTTCTACCCGATAGCCTACCGTTCAGGCTGGCTCGATCTCTCGCCCCAGGAAATGGGCATCTACTCAGGGTCCACACTCCATGAAGTGGCCCACGCCGTAGGCGCCGGCAACGCAATGGGCACCGAGATCTCTAACGTATCAATCATCGTGAAGATGATCCGTGTGATGCTGCTGGTTCCGGTCCTGCTCATACTCGGCTTCTGGGTTGCCCGCCGCAACTCTGCCGACAACGCCTCGGCTGAAAAAGGCAAGGTCAACATTCCTTGGTTTGCCGTCGGCTTCCTTGCTGTCATCGGCTTCAACTCATTCGATCTTCTGCCGGCAGCATTCGTCGATGCCATCAACTACTTCGACACCTTCCTGCTGACAATGGCAATGGCAGCTCTCGGAGCCGAAACCAGTATCGACAAATTCAAGAAAGCCGGTGCGAAACCCTTCATTCTTGCCTTCTGCCTCGACCTCTGGCTCATAGGCGGCGGTTACATCCTCGCCAAACACCTGGCTCCGCTCTGGCTCTAAAGCATCACGGACGCATCAGCACACACATCGCCTGACGGGCGAACGTGCGGCAGATACACCTCCGGCAACCATATCAACAGAACTGCCTCCCGCCGGCTTCCATGCCGCTGCGGGAGGCAGTTCTGTTATATCTTAGAGCATGTATATTGTTCCAGTTCAGACCGTTCCGATGAGTTCCAGAGCCTTCGCATTGAACTGCTCCGACGGCAGGTCATATGGGAGCCAGTTGATGGGGAATCCTCTTTTCTCCATGCCGCGGAACCATGTCATCTGCCGCTTGGCAAACTGATGGATGGCAATCTCAAGGCCGCTGACCATCTCCTCGCGGCTCATCTGTCCGGTCAGATGCAAAGTCAGGAATTTGTATTCCAGCCCGTAGTAAATCAGATCGTCAGGAGCTATACCGCTGTCAAGCAAGCGTCTGACCTCCTCGATCATTCCGGCCTCAAGGCGCGAATGCAGGCGCTCCGTGATGCGCCGGCGGCGCGACTCACGGTCAATTTCCACACCGATAACCACCGCATCGGTCATAGGATGCGGTTCGGCTTTCACAGCCGCCTCCGGATGTTCGTGGTAGTAGGTCTGGATTTCGATGGCACGGATGGCACGTTTCGCCGTATCGACATCTGTCACATTGTGGAGATCTTTCATGGCCGACAGTATTTCTGTCAGCTCTTCAAGCGACTTGCCTTCAAGGCTCCGACGCAATTGCGGATTCTCAGGCACTTCAGGCAGCTGAAGTCCTTTCAACACACTCTCCACATAAAGTCCGGTGCCTCCGCATAGAATGGTCCGCTTCCCGCGGCTCTCTATGCCTGCCCTCGCAGCGGCGAAATCTCGCAGAAATTCAAAAAGATTGTACTTGTAGCCGGCCGGACAGATGTCTATCAGATGCACTGGCACCTCGCCGTATTCCTCCAGATCCTTTCCGGTACCGAGGTCCATCCCGCGGTAGATCTGACGCGAATCGGCACTGATGATCTCGGCGTCGATCTCGCGGGCCAGTTCAACGGCCCGGCGGGTCTTGCCCGATGCCGTCGGCCCTGTGATCACAATCAGAGGCTTGTACGCTTCCATCACGGTCTCAGGCTTTATAACCCTCCGATGTGTTCTGCCGGCGCTGGAATAGCTTGCGGAAGCGGTAGAAGGGCTTGTCTTCATTGAGCCTTGCCACTTCAAGCCAGCGTGAATTGTTGAAATCCACGTCCCAGTCACAGATTCCGTGCAGACGGAAGTTCGGACGATAGTTCTTTATCTTGTAGAGACGGCGGCCATCGCTGTCATAGGTCTTCCAGGCCATAGTGATGGTGTAGAGACGATGGATCTCGGTGGCAAGCATCGGCGTGAGATCACGGTTGTAGAGCAGACGCTGAAGCTGAGAGAGAGAATACCATTTGCCTTCGTAGCGCGAGGTGGAGATCACTTCGCGGTTTTCAAGGCAGCAGATGAAATGATAGATATTGTTAAGGCCTGAGACATCGGTGCTCTTGTACATGAATCGCATCGAATAGCTGTCTTCGCTGATGTTGCTTATATCGCCGAACACCTCTTTGGCCCTCTCTTTGCTTATTTCCTTTGCATACGGGAGCCTCAGCACCGCCGGAGTATCGAAGCGGTTGTTGTCAGGCACATCATAATATCCGTCACTGCGGGTCAGAAAGACATTGTCGCCGCTCAATATGATGTAGCGCACCGTGGAGCCCGGTTCGCTACCGCGCGGATTCATCTCCAGATGGTTGTAGTAATAGCCCCAGAGGGAGAAATAGCGCAGTCCGAGATAAACTATGGAGAGCGAATAGAAGATCACAGGCACCCAGTTGTAGATAAATGCATCCGTGCCGTTGATGTTGACATTGACGTAGAACAGTGAATAGTAGCTCCATGACAGCACCGAGACCGCAACCGAAAGTATCAGCAGCAGACGCACCTGAAACTGGCTTTCCTGACGGAAGATCTTTCCAAGGAAACCACGCTCGGAGGCATTGCCGTGGCGTATGATGCACATGCGGCACACTTCAGCGGTGTCGCCCTTCAGAATAGCTATCCCGCACAGGACAGAGGCCACCGGGCCGAGTATGAGGATGGTCAGATAAGGAATGTGGAGGTTGATGACATCCTCTGAGTAGAAGATCGACACAAAACCTCTGGCATAGGCCACGGCGATAATCAGCATGATGACCACTGAGTAGCCGAGGGTCTTCAGGCAGATCGACTGGATAAGATCGCATGACATTGCCTCGTACCTCTTGCCACTGTGGCGATAGATAACCAAAAGCAACATAAGGCCTAAGACAACCAGAGGCAACCAGATCTTAGGGATAAACAAACCCACAAATTCAGGCATTGCAAGCGTTCCTACCGCCACAGCCCAGTTGAGCCACAGGGAGAATATCGCGCTTTCATTACTTATTCGCTGTTCCGACATTTTATTAAAACAATAATTTGTTAGTAGAGAACTTGTAAATCAACAATTTAGAATGTGCTAAAGTTTAATTCCGCCATGTTTGAGCCTCGTTCAGCGCATGTTACGGTCGAAGTAGTCAAGCATCCGGGAGTAGACTGACAGACGGGCGCCGCAGCCATTGATCGAATGGTTCATGTTGGGATATATGAACAGATCACACCATTTGCCGGCAGCCTGCAGGGCCGATGTGAACTGGACTGTGTTCTTGAAATGCACATTGTCATCAGCTGTTCCGTGCATGATCAGCACCGGCACTTCAAGGGCGTCCACGGCGTTGATCGGCGCGGAGGCTTTATAGCCGTCTTCGTTTTCACGCGGTGTCAGCATATAGCGTTCGGTATAGATGCTGTCATAGAAGCGCCAGTCTGTCACAGGCGCTATGGCCACTGCGGCGGCGAAGGGCGAAGAGCCGGTGGTCACACACATCAGTGTCTCGTAGCCGCCGTAGCTCCAGCCGCAGATGCCTATCCGCTTGCTGTCGACATAAGGCTGACTCGCGGCCCAGCGGCCTACGCCCTGCATGTCGATGGTCTCATAGTGGCCCAGACGCTTGTAGACTATGGTTTCCCACTGGCGTCCGCGGCCTCCGGTGCCACGTCCGTCGGCACAGATCACTATATAGCCTTTCATGGCTGCATACTGCATCCAATCCATGCTCCAGGAGTCGAGAACCTGCTGTGAGCCGGGGCCGCTGTACTGATGAAGAATCACGGGATAACGGCGTGATGTGCTGAAATCGGCAGGTTTGATTATATAGGCGTTGAGTTCGATTCCTTCGTCGGTGCGGATGGTGGTGAATTCCTTTTTCGGAGCCGCTCCGTAGCGCGAAGCCACTGCGGCGTTGTCTTCAAGCACGCGCTGCTGCTTGCCGTCTATATTATATAAGGTGTAGACCGGCGGCTGGGTCGAGCTGCTGTAGTTGAGGGTATAGACACTCTTGCCGGGGTTGAACCAGGCCGATGCGCAGCCCTTCTCAGGACTCATGTGCTTCATCACGCCCTTGGCATCGACTCTGGAGACCACTCTGTTGATCGGGCCGGTGGCTGTGGACTGCACATAGTGGTTGCCCTTGGCATCGGTGCCGTAATAGGCTGTGACCTCGAAATCTCCGCTGGTGATAGTGCGGGTCAGGGCTCCGGAATAGGTGTACTGATAGGCATGAACATAGCCGCTGCGGGCTGAGAGCACTACGAAATTGTCGGCGTTGAGAGTCAGATTTTCATATGTGCAAGGCTCTATCCAGGCCTGCTCTTCCTCCACGAGGATGGATTTGGCCACATTGGAGCGCGGATTCATGCTGAACAGTTCCATTCTGGTCTGGGCACGGTTGAGCGTGGTGACAATCAGACGGTCTGGCGCGCCGCCATAGGCGATACGCGGAATGTATTCGAAATTCGAAGCGGGAATGTCGAGATTTTTGGTCTTGCGGTTGTCAACATCGTAGGAGTGGACGCTGACTTTGGAGTTAGGCTCTCCGGCTACAGGATATTTATAGGTGAAGCTGCCGGGATAAAGCGCATACTGCGTCATCGGATCGCAGGAGCCTTCATAGAGCGGAAATGTGAATGCCGGAACTTCAGTTTCGTTGTATTTGATATAGCAGAGAGTCATGTTGTCAGGAGCCCAGGCCATTGACACAGAGGTAGAGAATTCCTCTTCATAGACCCAGTCGGGCACTCCGTTGATAATCTGTCCGGGCTTTCCGTCAGTGGTGACATCGACTTCGGTCTTGAAGTCGATCTTGTGGAGGTGGATATTGTTGTCATCGGCAACGAAAGCCACCATGCGGCCGTCAGGCGAGAACTGCGGGGCCTGCTGGCGCTCGAATTTCTCTGACAGCGGATGAAGCTGACGGGTGCGGATGTCATAGACGTAGAATTTCGACATCGACGAGCGGCGGTAGATCATCTTTCGCTCGCGGCCTACTATCAGTTTTGTCCCATCAGGGCTGAGTATGAAATTCTCAATTTCAGGGATTGTCGTCTCACGGGTGTGGGTCACGTCCATGACTGTCTCCAGTTCTTTACCGGTGCGGCTGTCGAACTTCACGATGCGCTTTCTGTCTGACGACAGCTCAAGATAGCTCTGCCCGTCAGGCATGTAGGCGGGTGCGGCTACACGCGCGGGTGAGTTTTCCGGATAAACGTAGGGTGCCATCGCGGCATCATCGGAGATTCCGGCGCTCACCGGCAGAACGGCGGCTGCGGCTATGAGACATGATATTATCTTTTTCATCACTGATCTTCGAATTGTATTTAATCTCAATGTTTGCTTTTCATTCAGTCATTCGGCTGTCAGCAGCCGGAGAGCCGCTGAAAACCGGTTGATTTTTCTTTGTCAGAAGAGCGAGAGCTGGGCTTCGTTGTCATTGGCCGGTTTGCGGGGAGGTTCATGATAACCGAAATCCGGATCGTCATGCTTGCCCCCTGAAAACCATTCGGTGTTGTCGAGCGAGCTGTCTATTTTCACTTTTCGCGGGCGGCCTCTCCTTCGCTGCTGGCTCTGCTTCTCCGGAGCCTTCGGCGCGTCATCGAAGCCTATTTCAAGACCCTGGTCGGCCGGGCGGGCATATTCCGAAGCGGGCTCTCCGGCAGTGGCGGAGGAGTCAAGTTTTGACTGAAGTTCCTTGATCTGTTTGCGCAGACGCATCTCGCTGTTGGCCTGGTTGTAGAGGTTTGTCTCTATGGTGCGGCGAAGTGATGCGTTAGATTCCTGGAGTTCTGCGATCTTGGCGTCTTTGCGGGCTTTGAGCTCTTCGAATCCGTCGAGTTCTTTCTGTATATGCTCCACGGCCTGAAGCTGCTCCTCCTGCATTGTCTCAAGTTCTCGACGGGCTGCGGCTGCCTGATTGCGCAGGTCGTTGATCATGTTGTCGCTCATCGAGGTCTTGACTTCAAGCTGCTCGCGCAGGGTTGACTGACGGGCGGCTTCCTCGCGGAGCTTGTCGCACTCGGCTGTGAGTTCGGCTATCTTCTGATCGCGCTCGGCAATCTGGCGCTCATGTTCAGCGGTCAGTTCCTCATGTCCGGCTGCGTTATCCGGGGTCTCCTCTCCGTTCTGACTGCCATCTTCAGCTGCGGAGACTTTCAGCTGTTCTTCCTTTTCAGCCACGGCGGCTTCGAGTTCCTCGATCCGCGACTTGGCCTGAGTCAATTCCTCTTCAAGCGCGCTGGGTTTACGGCGGCTGTAGAACCGCTCTTTTTCTTCGGCATGCTTGGCAAGCTGCGATTCCAGATCGTTGATTCGGTCAAGCAGGGCGCGCTTCTGACGGTCGACACTCAGCTGCAGCCTGTTATTTTCTTTACGCAGTACAGCCATTGCGTTGTCGTCACCTTCAAGTTCCGAGATGCGGGCTTCGAGCCGGCTTTTTTCATTTTTCCATTGGTCGGCCGATGTGCGCATGGCCTGTTCGGCCTGCTCTCTGAGACGGCTGTCAATGGATTCGATCAGATATTTGCGCTGGGCTTCTGTGTCGAGACACTTTTTGATGAAATCAGGCTGTGCGCTGTTGAACACTTCGATCACGGCATCGAACAGAGCGGCCGGAAGAGCGGCGTTTTCCGCAGTCTCCGCTTTCTCCGCATCATTCCTGGCAGGCATATTGGCGCTGTCCGCACCTGCAGACGCAGCCGTTTCACGTGACGGCTGAGCCGGGCGGGAATCTCCGGCGGCATATGTGGGGACGGTGGGATCATAGTCCTCTTCTTCCTCCTCACTGTCGGGCGAAAAGCCGAATGCCCGACGCAGAAGTGTCATCATTGACATATTTGCACTGTGGTTTTACCGGTTTTAAGGTAGTTGACTTAGAGGTCGTTTAAAAACAATAGTTAAAATCTGAGCGAAAGTTTTGAGGTGGATATGGCTCTGAATCGAAGGAGCATAGCGAGCTATGTGACTGAGATGAAGAGCCATAGGCGCCCAAAACTTTCGCAGGCGAGGGTATTGTCTTTTTTCCTTTTAGTAATTTCATGTTTGAGAATTTTTTAAGTTACCTGAGCCTTGGTGTCTCTTTTGCTAAATTGTTGAAATTCGTCAGTCACATAGCTCGCTATGCTCCTTCCTCATTTGCATCAATTTATCTAAAAGATACACCACTCAGATTTTAACTCTTGGTTTTAAACGACCTCTTAAAGGCCGAGGTATTGATAATTGAACGGCGGATGTGGCCAGAGGCGCTGTGACAGCCTGCCACTCCATTGCAAAGTTAACTGAAAATTTCCAAAATGCCACACAATTGCGGCGGAAATACCCTCCTGGCGCAAAAAAATGACTAATTTTGCATTACATTCAATCTATCACGCACTGTATTCATCCGCACCATGAAAAAAATCATTCTGTCACTGTTCTCTGCCTTCATACTGCCTGCCGGAATGGCCGGTGCCGATTTAGCGGCTGCCGATTCAACGCCTGACCTGCGTTGGGGCGACCTGGCCGACGGGACCTTTGCCAACCCGGTGCTCAACGCCGATTATTCCGATCCTGACATCATCCGTGTAGGCGACCGCTTCTACATGACTTGCTCTGAGTTCCATTTTATGGGGATGCCGATCCTCGAATCGACCGACATGGTCAACTGGCGCATTATAGGGCGGGTATATGACCGCATCGACCTGCCGGGCTATTCCGACATGACCAAATATGCCGAAGGCACCTGGGCCCCGGCTCTGCGATATCACGATGGAAAGTTCTATATCTTTGTCTGTACCCCCTACGAGGGTCTGTTCATGACCACCGCCACTGATCCCGCCGGTCCGTGGGAATCTCTGCACTTGGTCAAGGGCATAGAGAAGTGGGAAGACCCCTGCCCTTTCTGGGATGACAACGGCGAGGCCTATCTGGTGCGCAGCCGTCACCGCGCGGGGCCTATAATAATCCACCGCATGAGCCCTGACGGCCGCAGCCTGCTCGACGAGGGCACTACAGTCTACAAGGGTCCGGTGGCCGAAGGGCCGAAGATGTTCAAAAAAGACGGCTACTACTACATCAGCATCCCAGAAGGCGGTGTCAGCACCGGATGGCAGACCATTCTCCGCTCAAAGGATGTCTATGGCCCATATGAGTCACGCCGTGTCCACGAAAAAGGCTCGACTGACATCAACGGCCCCCATCAGGGCGCGCTGGTAGATACTCCTGACGGTCGAGAATGGTGGTTCTACCACTTTCAGAACGCAGGTACCCGCGGGCGCGTGATACATCTGCAACCCGTGGAGTGGCGCGACGGCTTTCCGGCAATCGGGACCGATTATGACGGCAACGGTGTGGGCGAGCCTATGAAGATCTGCCGCAAACCGGCCATAGCTGCGGACTGTGACCCCTCGGCTCCGCAATCGTCTGACGATTTCTCAACACCCTCTCTCGGACTGCAATGGCAGTTCAACCACAACCCCGACACGGCTTTCTGTTCTCTGTCAGCCCGCCCCGGATGGCTTGAGATAAGACCTCAGCCTGCCGACATCCTCCGCAATGCAAAAAACCAGCTGACTCAGAAGCTGATGGGCTATCGGTCAGAGGCGTCGGTGACTCTCGATTTCAGCGCCATGACGCCTGGTGAACGTGCCGGTCTGGAATGTATCGGCAAGCAGTTTCACGGCGCGGGTATCATGATCGGCGGCACGATCGGAAAGCCTGTGGCCTCGCTCTATGTCGAGGCTGACAGCTCCGTGGTGTTCAGCAGGCCTCTGTCGGCCTCCGAACTCCGTGACGGGCAGCAGCAGATCGTCCTGCGCCTGACCGTCGACACCACCTCTGATGACTTCCGCTTCAGCTATTCTCTTGACGGCAAGAGCTACGAACCGCTGGGCGAACCGTTTGCGGTGCAGCCCGGATTCTGGAAAGGCGTACGCCCCGGCATCTATGCCTACTCTGCTACGGACTCCGCTCAACCGACTCCATCGGACTCAGGCCGTGTCTGGTTCGACAACTTCATCTATCGCCACGACGGCCCTGCCGGAGGACTTGAGTAGCCGGTTGAGCCATCACAAAAAATAGACCGGTTTTCGACCATCCACGAAACAGAATCAGCCGACGGCCTAATATTCAAGACCGTCGGCTGATTTTATTGTAGCGGTTGATTAGTATGCGACCCGCTGCTCCGGTTCAGACTATCATCTCCGCGACATTTGACGCAGCCATGATTGCAAGCCAGGAATAACGGCTCATTCCGAACGTCAGACTGACAGGCGAGACTATGGCATGGCCTATCCTCTTCATGGCCTTCGAAAATTCATCGCGGACATATGTAAACGAATACGCCTTGCCTTTGCGCTGCAACATCGGGAATATGTAAGGATTCCCGGCCTCGGCATATCGGCGCACTATCGCCATAGCCTTTTCACCGAGCTTCACCTCAACGGCTTTGCCCTTCAGACGCCGTCGGTATGAAAGGACATCTCCTCGAAGATTCTCCACCCTGAGATTGGCCACATCTACGAGCTCCAGACCATGAGCATAGAAACAGAACATGAACACATCGCGGACAAAAGCCAAATTGCCGTCAGACGGCAGGTCGGCGTCAGCTATCTTTCGGATCATGGCCGCATCAAGCGACTTCATGCGGGTGTTTTTCTGACTGTGGTCCACACTGATGTCCACATTGGCCGGCCAATTGAATTCGAGGTCCGTCAGTCCGGCCTCCTTAGCCTGATTGAGCACCGTCCTCAGCCCGCGCAGATAAAAAGACACGGTCGACGGCGCCACACCGCGCCCCTGGAGATAACGGCTGTAGTCCATGATCAGATCAGAGCTGACATCACTTACATGAACCTCCGCACCGTCAAGAAACCCTGACAGGCTGAGCCTGAGACTGCGCAAAGTATTGGCAAAACCCTTGCCCTGAAGCCGATATCCGGCAATAAGCGAATCGATATAACCAAGCAGAAGACTGCGGTCAACGTCTGTTGCCGCCGGAGCCTGCGGCTCGAAATCATTGCGATAGTCACGACCCACGGTAGCAATCTCGCTCTTAATCGGGAAATGCTCTCCGCAACTCCTGATCCTGTCGAGATAGGGATTATCGCCGGCAAGCAACCGGCGGCTCTCGTCGGCCACCTCATCAAGAGTCACCTGCCCGCGGCTCTCGGACAGATGCTCGATGACACAATAGATACTCTTCAGATCGCAGACAATCTGCCGGCGGGCCGTCAGAAGCACACGGTCATCGGCACCTCTGACCGCACCTGTCACATTGCGTTCAGCCGCCCCCTCCCGGATCACATAATAGACCGCCCCGGCCACACCCTCAGTCCGCGACTTTCGAAATCGAGCCGTAATCGAAAACATTCAGAGAACTATCTAATTTATAGCTGATGGAATACTCCTGACTTTTGAGTTGAGGACTTCGCCGACTTTGTAGACGTAGCGGGAGGCGTCGAGGAAGAGGTTGGAGTTGACGCCGTTTTTGCGGTAGGCCTTGAGGTGGTCGGAGAGGATGCGCAGGTGACTTTTGACGCCGGAGGTGGAGGCGCCGCCAGTGCGCATGGCCACGCAGTCGATGGGGATGTAGCGTGTGGGGATGCGCTGGATGTAGATCAGACGAAGGAGGTGTTCGAAGTCGGCGGCGACGCGGAAGTTGATGTCGAAGTTGCCGTGGCGGTCATAGACACTCTTGCGGCAGTAGAAGGTGGGGTGGGCGGGCTGGAAGCCGAGTTTCATCATCCAGGGACGGAAGGTGCGGGAGGAGTAGTAGCGAACGCTGCGGCTGAGGTCGGAGTCGTCGACGTAGTGGACGTCGGCATAGACGGCATCGATTTCCTGATCGGCGAGTTCGGCGGCAAGGGTGGCCACGATAGAGTCGGCGGTGAAGAAATCGTCGGAGTTTAGGATGCCGATGATGTCGCCGGTGGCCATTGCGATGCCTTTGTTCATGGCGTCGTAGATGCCGCGGTCGGGTTCACTGACGTAGCGCAGACGGCCTTGGTAGAGAGGCTCAAGCTCACGGACAATGTCCATTGTGTTGTCTGTGGAGGCGCCGTCGACTATGATGTGTTCGATCTGTGTGTAAGTCTGCCGCAACACTGACTCCATTGTGTCGCGCAGTGTCGCACCGCTGTTGTATGTGGCGGTGATGATGGAGATTTTCATAAATTGTTATAGTTACTTGTGTTGTGTGTCAGAATCATTGTATTATTCGCTCTGATTTGATTTTGGCAGGAATTCCTTGGTATATTTTATTGGGAATAAGATTGGATGTCGCAATTGATCCAACAGATAATAAAGACTGTGATCCAATTGTTACACCTGGACAAACGGTAGACATTGCACCAATCCACGCTCCATCTTCAATTACAATTGGTTTAACAATTAAATCAAATGTAGAACGTTTGTAGTTGTGATTCCCGCAAAGCAACATGGCTCCTTGACTTATACAGCAATTAGATCCTATCGTGACCTGAGCGAGATTGTCTATCCATACATCTTCACCAATCCAAGTATTGTCTCCAATTGTAAGCAGCCACGGGTATTTGATGTTTACACCAGGTTTGACGACCACCCCATTCCCTATTTTAGCCCCAAAGGCCTTTAGAATGATTATTTTCAATTTTGATACTGGATTCCAGCGGTTTTTGATGAAAAGCAAATTAGCAAAATACCAACAAAGCCGTTTGATCGAATTACCTCCCGGATTGTACCAGGAATTATCATATGTGCTTAAATCAGGGTTCATAAACAAAATCAGGTTTAGGACCTTTAATTAAAATCCAATCATAAAGAGCCTTCATATTCTTCCCTAATGCTTCAACAGAGTAGTTTCTGCGCATCAGTTCTCGTCCATTAAGCCCCATATCTCCAAGCTTTTCAGATCCAAGACTATATGCTTCGAGAATAGTGTGATCTATAGTTTCCTGATTATTTTCTATCCACCATCCGCAATTGTTTTCTGGTAGTTCCTGCCAAGGCATACCCTTTGATGCGATGACAGGCACCCCATGAACGAGAGCTTCAGTTACGATATTCCCGAAATTTTCGAAATCTGAAGGGACGACCAATAATGACAGGGAATCTATTGCTTTATCTTTTTCTTTACCGGAAAGAAAACCGGTAAAGCGCACATTTGTTAGATTAAGCCGCTTGATTTCACTTTTTAGAAATGTTTCATAATTTTCATCCCCCCCACCAATTATCAAAAGTTCTGCGTCATCAGGCAATTTATTCCTGAGATTATCCATTGCATAAATAAGTCGTTCAATACGTTTGCGGGGATGAACCCTGCCGAGATATCCGATTCTAAAACGCGGTTTAGGGGGAATAGGCCTGTCTATTAGCCCTGTAATATCAATAGGATTCGGAATTACAGCTACCGGATTCTTGAATCCATGATCTCGATAATGATTCATCTCCTCAATACAAGTAGCCTGAATGCAGGCGGCTCTTTCCAAGTCTCTTCGCTGATATAAACATAAAGACAATCGTTTAATAAGCCCACTATGCTCTAATGCTTGTGGATATAGCATTCCTCGTAACGTAACGACATATGGTATTTGCAACTTCTGTGCTCGTTTAGCAGTTGCATGCGTTAAATAGAGCCAAAGGCCTTGCAGATGATATAGATCCGGTTTCCCAAAAGATGTTAAATAGCTCTTGAGTTTTGGGATATATCCAAATTTTTTATTGGTAATACAATTGGTATATAATATACTTATGTCATCTCCAACAATTTTTTGATCATCATGATGAAGCTTAGCCATTATAAGGCTAGTTTCAACACCACAATTAACAAGGCCTTTAATTGTTAAATAAGTGCTCAACGCAGGGCCTCCGTATTTAACATCAAGAGTGCCGGTGTGATATACTTTCATGAGCAATATAATAATCGTGAGTTCTATTTGTTACAGTATTCTGGTTATATTTACTATTTTCATTAATCCAATACGGGATCGCCAAATATGGCAACATGCCAATGACAATAGCTCCACCCATCATTGAATACATCATATTCCCTATGAGCACACATCCTGCTATTATCAAAAATCTGACAGATATTGTATAAGAACTAAAATCAACTTTATTTGCAATTGAAAGAGCCCAATTTATGAGATAGAAAAAAAAGAAATATCCCATAATCCCGAAATCAACTAAATTGAGTACTAATCCAGATTGAACTGGCAAAAATCCTCTTGAAAATGTTAGTCCACAATGGAATGAATATAGCCCAGGGCCAAAACCAAAAATATAATAAATTAAATTTCCTGAATTCAACCAAGTATCCATTACTAATGTTTCGGATCGACCTTCCTCGATCTCTCCTTTTGCCCGTCCAAATGAGCGATCATAAAAATTGTCTACAAAACTATGTGAAGACATTTCATTAGAAAGAATTGGGTGAGTTGCTGAATAATCGATATAACATGAAATTGAAAAAGTAATAATTAGCCCCACGAATACAATTAAAATAATACTATTCATCTTCGATTGATAGTATTTCACAATAATATATGATCCGATTAAACCTAGGACAAATTCGATATATGCGGCTGACGAATATGTGTTTATGAATACAAAGAAAGTAATACATACTAATGCCAATGCTTTTTTTGTGAATACTTTATAACTTATCATATGGATTAATAAGCAAATTAAAAATGGGGTGACAGCAAAAGCCATATTTTTAGGTTCTCCACAAAAGCCATAGATACGTTTGATCACATTATCTCCGAACATTGCTCCAGCACTTTCATTAGTTATTCCAAAATCTCTAATAATTGGAGAAAAAGGAATGCCTAATTGAATAAAGCAGAAATGAATAATTCCAATTATCAATAGAACGATTATAGCATATGTGTACCACCTCCAAACACGTTCTCCAAAATCCAGTGGCAACCATTTCATGAATAATAATGGAACAAATCCTAACAAATAAGTGAAATCCTGTACAATTAAGCGCATTAAGATATTGTCATAAGATGATGTTTGCGGCGGTTGTGCTATTGAAAATAATGTAGAAAAGACAAGCATCAATATGAAAAATCTGAAAAGTTTAGTTAATTCAGGAGGATAGTGCCGAGCATTGTGATGGAATAAAATCACCCATGCCATTCCTAAAGCGACAATTTTGTATGGATTCCATACAGTTACGATTAGATATTGAGCACAATTCTGAAATGGAAATGTAAAAAAATATAGCCATAAAAGATGCTCATATTTTTTCTGTGATACAAACCAGATAGTTAGAATGACAAAAGCAAAAAAACCAAATTGTCTAATTAATATCCAAATCATAAATTATTAGAAAATAAATTATTTATTAGGCAATTATACTGTTCTGCCATTCGTTTATATGTAAATTTACTGGCGTATTGCTTCAATATGTTATCGTTCTTAGGCATTTTAGATAGTTTATTAATCGCATTGCATATCTCGTCAACATTATAAGGATTAAACAGAATTGCTTTGCCATCTGCAATTTCTGGTAAAGATGTCACATTTGAGCATGCTACAGGAATACCTTGAGAAAATGCTTCGATTATAGGTAATCCAAATCCTTCATAATATGATGGAAAAATGAGGCCACAGCTATTTTTTACTAATGTTTTAATAACGAGATTTGATTGAAATGGGATATGAATTATATCGGGAGAATGAATATTCGCCAAAACTGTTTTCATATGTTCAGCTACATCCCCAACTAACAATAATTTAGGAAGTCTACAGTTTTGTTTTTTAGCTAAAATGTATGCTTTTATTAACGATAAAATGTTTTTACGTCGTGAAATAAACCCCCACCAAATGAAATAACTGCCATTAATTTGAGCCTTAAGATCTTTTATATCGATATAATCATTATTATGCCAGAAATCATCAATCCCATTGTGGATGATTGTTATTGGTGCTCTAACAACATTAAAATATTCATAGATATCATCATATGTGTATTTAGAAATGGATACAATATTTAGATTTTTTCTACTAAAATAAAATCGTTTGGCAATCTTATTTTGGAATTTCCATATTTTAGAATGTGGGATCGATGCATGGCCTCTTAAAATAGATAAATCAGTAATATTCGATAACTGAATCCCCTTAAATCCATTAATATATTCAAGATAACTTGGATTCCAGAACATATCAAATTCAGATCCCAAATTGAAATATGTACTATTCAAAAAAAAGCGTTTCAAACCAATAATG
Source organism: uncultured Muribaculaceae bacterium (assembly GCA_947179295.1). Lineage (GTDB taxonomy): Bacteria > Bacteroidota > Bacteroidia > Bacteroidales > Muribaculaceae > Duncaniella. The sequence goes on along the minus strand of CAMXAZ010000029.1, from coordinate 6,106 downwards.
ATTCTGGAATTTTTAAAATATTTGACTTCTACATTTTTAAGGCTATGTAATTCATCGTAATAGCTTACAAGTTTGGGGGATATAGGCCGTAATGTGTAAAAAATCACAAAACTATCTTGTGGCCGCAACTTTATTAAGTTAAGCAACATACCTCGAACTGGATATGCACTAGTGAATACATTTAGGCAATCACCGGAAATTGCAATTTTCATTTTATCGTATATTTAATCGCTTTTTTAATATGGGACCACAGAGGTTTGTCATCATAAGAAAAAGTGTATCTTGAACCAAGATTGGGAAATAAAGGTATATGGATATAAATACTTTGCCTATAAATGAATTCGGCCGATAATGCATTTTAAATAGCTCCTTTTTCCCTTGGCATTCTTTTAAAATGCTAATCCGGTCAGCCCAATTTTTATTCTCAAAATACATAGAGAATATTCCCATTATTAATTGGTTCAGCCCAAATTTTTGGATACAACCATTAAAATGCGTCTCTGAAAGATTAGTATATTTATTCTTTAATTTTGGATAAAATGATAGCAATATAGATGATGAAAGAAAATAATCTTTACTAATTTGTAACTTTCTTGAAAGGGACGTTTTCCCTTCATGCATATAATGATATCCCGCCTTATTGATAAATTTAAGCTCTTTTGCATTAAGAAGGGACATATAATAAAATATATGATCTTCGTGTAGTGATAGCCTTTTGTCAAACAGAATACCTTTGATTGTGTCACTACTATAAAGTTTTCCACAAATCATACCATAGTATAGGAATGTATTTTGTGTTGGATATTCAATATGATTTAATTTGTCATCATATGAATAATCATAGCATATTCCTTGATAGATTATGGATGTTGTGCTGTCACATTGTGTAATAAATGATTCAATATAATCTTCATCAATCCAATCATCAGAGTCAATAAAAATCACATAATCACCTGTGATATTTGACAAACCTAAATTTCGAGAGTAAGAAACACCGCTATTCGGATGACTAATTAGCTTTATTCGATTATCAATAAGTTTATAATCTCGAATAATTTGTTCACTACTATCTGTAGAACCATCATTTATTATCCAAGCTTCCCAATTATAATAGGTTTGCCGAAGTAATGAATTGATGCATCGCTGAATATGATTCTCGGCATTAAATGCAGGAATAATAATAGAAATTTTAGGCGTTGCTTCCATTAATAATGGATTTAAGTTTTAAATAGTTATGGTAGCCAATGACGGATTCGACTATCTTTGCAATAAGACTGGGCTTGGGATTTTTAGGGTTGCAGCCTAAAGATAGAATTCTCTGTTGAGCAGATCTATAGAGGTTTGAATCAAACGCAGAATGGGCCATAATAATCGAGTAATTCCTAGATAAAGCTTTTTTTAGACGTTTATTATCTAAATAATCATTTGTCGCTTTTTCATATGAAACAAAACTTTGGTACGTAGATTCTAACTTTTTCCCTTTATTGGGGGCTGAGGTGCTTATAGAAGCGTGCCCTCTGCGATAATATACAATAGGCTTTTCCGCAAATTTTATTTTTGACGCTTTCATTAGTAATCTACAAAAAAATTCGCCGTCTTGATTTCTTAATAACGATTCGTCCCATCCTCCAGAACTGCTAATTAAAGACCTAGGCACTAAATAACATGCAGGCTGTACCATTTCTCCTGAGCTCCAAAGATCAATTAACAATTCAATTGGTGCATTATAATCATGATAGAAAAATCTATGGATTTTGGCAGAATTGTGCATATCATCCTTAAATTCGATCCAAGGGCACATAGAAACTTCTTTAGGCCCAAGACATAAGTCTATTTGAGATTGAATTTTATCCGGAGAAATTAAATCATCAGCATCTAAATACATTATATAATCTCCGGTTGATTTCTCAAAAGCAATATTTCGAGCTTTGCATGCTCCTAAATTATTTTGGGAAAATACTTTAATTTGAGGATGATGAATCTCCAACTCTTTTGAAATTGACAACGTTCTATCAGTAGAACCATCATCAACGATTATTATTTCAATATTATCATAGGTTTGAGCAAGGCAAGAGCGAATTGTTGCTTCGATGAATTGTTCAGAATTATAGGCTGGAATTAAAATGGATACTTTTAGATTATTCATATATCCGATAGCGAATTAAATTCATGATGTAATAGGATCGTTGCATTAGCGACATGCTATTTCTGAGGTAAATAAATTTCTCAATTTTAGAGCATTAAATTTATTTTCCCAAATGTTTAAGGCCGAATTGTTTAAATCCGATTTTAAACGTGGATTTGTTATAAATGGCTCAATTTTTGAAATGAATTCAGATATAGTTGGATTTGGTGATAAAAGAATTCCAGTTGTTGGATTCACTAATTCAGAAACACCTCCGACATTAGTAGCTATTACAGGTACTCCATAAGAAATCGATTCACATAATGTAATTGGTAATCCTTCATTTGAACTTAAGAGAATATTCCAATCAATTTTTCTACTAATATATAATTTGTGAACATCATCGTTAGGCAACGCACCAAGAAGTGATATTTGTAAATTTGGTAGTTTGGTACTTTTTATGATGTCCTTTATTTTTTCCATTTCATCTCCATCTCCGACATGAATCCATGTGAAATTTTGATTTGGATGCTTTAAAGCTAATTGTGATATAAATTTTGGGATTAAATGAATCCGTTTTACTTTATGCATTCGTGCACATGAAAGAAATGTGATTTCGGAGGTTGGCTCAAATTGCGCTACTGGATATTTTCTAATGCTACCCAAAAAAGATGTTTTGATGATAGATTTAAATTCTGGATAGTGATTTTTCAAATAATTTGCTCCATTCATGCTGCAAGGGAACAGCTGCTGAAGTTTACTCAAAGTATATTTTCTAAGTTCATGAGATCTGAATGTTACTTGATCATCAAAAATATCATATCTATGAGCACGAGAAAATAATCGCATTCTGATTTTTTCACTTGCCATAGCTAAGCCTGTAGTATTAGTATGAAACCAAAAAGTATAGCAACAGATATTATCACTACTATCTGAATATTTAGTTATAAACCATTTTGCAAAATCAAATGCGTTTCGATAAAACGCTAAATACGAAAAAAATTCTTTTTTTGAGCGTATCCTTTTTAATTCTCTTATAAGTATAAAAAAACATTTCCACTTAAGCAATGTCCACAGCAATCTTTTGGGCTCTACAACATAATCATGATTTAATGCATAAGAGGTATCGACGTCAATATTTGGTATATTTATTTCATAATTGTTGCAATTTTCCTCTATATGGTCAGGTATTATGATGATTTTATTAAAAGATAGTAATAACGATTTAAGTTCTGGATTAATGAATCCTTCTTCTGTTCTGCCTCCTAATGGATAACTATTGGTTATAAGAAATAGCGTGGAATTCATTTTATTAATTTTAAAGTATTATATAGTCTCAAAATGTATATGAATATTCTATTATGAGATTGTCGCAGTATTAGCCTATTCTTCTTGCTTAATGTATTGGATATTCCGAAGTTAGATTTTGTTTCAGTCAAAAAATCACTAATTAAATATAAATCTGACAATGGAGCATTCCCATAGACACATCGCTGCCATAAATTGATCATAGATAAAATTACTTTATTTGAGATTTCAGTTCTAAGATCATTATGCTTTTCGATTTGTTTTAATATGTATCGTTGTAAGAAAATATTATCTTTAATATGACGATTTGATAATCCCCGCATTATACTGTTGGGGGTTGTCCGATAATAATAAAGTTGCGTATCTATGAATCCGATTTTTGCTACTTTATGGTATTTTTCAAAATAAAAATAAGGTTCTTCATAAATTTTCCCGATAGGAAATAAGAAACCATCAAAAAGAGTTCTTTTGAAAATTTTAGACCACAGCGAGGTTTGAAGCTTTCCTGTTGAAAATCTGCGTATTATACCCCCCCCCAACTTCTATAATTGGCTTACTTAATGCTACAACATTGTTGAATGAAGGTTGCTTATTAAATGCAAAGTTGAGTGTCTTACATTCCACAATATCACAATTATTATCTCTTGCGGTTGATACCATGATTTTAATGAAATCCGGGTGGTATATGTCATCTGAATCAATCCAACAGATGTATTCTCCCGAAGCATATTTTAAGCCCTCGTTGCGAGCATTTGCCACTCCTTTATTCCCATTTATATTGATAAGTTTAATCCTTGAATCAACTTGCTGATATGAAGTGATTATATTGTAACTGTTATCTACTGAGCCATCGTTGACTAATATCAATTCGAAATTTTTATAGCTTTGGCCAAGAACAGAATCAATAGCTATAGCCAAATAAGCTTCAGCATTGTATACAGGAGTTATAATTGAAACTAAACTGATATTAGAAGATGTCATTTTATTTGTCTAAACTGATTTAAAAGATTTATACATGTTTGTAGCCCATCAAATTTTAAGCAATAACAAATTCCGATATATAAGATCGAATATATAATTGCTACTAAAATTGCATTTAATAGATGATTTGCAATTCCAATAGGCATTTGAGTTAATGCAACAAGGCAGAATAGGAATAGAATTGTATATTTAAGTAATGTGAAAATTTGAACGGAATATGACAATCCAATACACTTTTTTGCGGCCCAAACATAAGGTAATAGACTTATAACATTTGCTATGTTTATTGCCCAAATGTATGCTTCTAAACCATAATATATACCTATGGGAATAGCGAATAGCAATATTGGTTTACGGATTAAACCAATATTAAAATATAATGTCATTTTTGCTAATGCAGACATTATGGCATCGTATAAAACAGGCAATGATAGCGTTATTGAAAAGAAAGCTAAAATTTTGAATATATAAACGGAATCTATCCAGCGTTCTCCATATAAAAGAGTAATAAGATCCTTTGCGGTAACAAACATTAAGCCACTAAATAAAAAATTCAGAAAACAGATTGTATTGATCAACTTAATGACGCTATGTCTGAATTTTTGTTTGTCGTCTTGCAACTTACTGAATGTTGGTAGTAATACACTTCGAATAGAAGAAAAGGAATAATCAATGACTAAATTATTCAATGATTGAGCTCTATTAAAAAAACCTAATGCTGATGCAGAATACAATCGTCCAATAACAAAAGTGTCAATCTGTTTGAATATTTTACTAATTACAGTTGTCGCTGTAAATTTCCAACCATAATCCCAAAGAGTGTGAACACTTGTCAAATCAAATTCTTTGGATGGTCTCCATTCAGATTTCCACCAAAGCACTGCTGAGTTTAACCCCCAGGCGCAAAGATTGTTTACAACTAAAGCCCAAACACCTGTGCCTAATAACGCCATCGCAATCCCAACCGCACCAGAAATTATACTTGAAATAAACTTAGCTTTGAATGGAATTTTAAAATTCAGTTCTTTTTGAAATAATGATACTTGTAATGTGCCTAATGCGCCCAAAATAAATGAGAAAGATGTGAAACGAACAATTTGACTTAATTCAGGCATTTGAAAGAAATCAGCCATCAATGGGGCACATAGAAATAGAACTGTAGTGAAAAATGCTCCGAATATTAAGTTTAAATAAAATATTGTTGATTTTTGTTTTTGTGTAATTTCTTTGCTTTGAATTACTGCATTGCTGAATCCAAAGTCAATCAGTGTGTCAAAAACGCTATTGAAAACTAGCGCCATACTTATGAGCCCAAAATCAGATGGCGCTAATAATCTAGCCAAAACTAATGAGACTATAAAATTCCTTAATTGCCCTGTGATAGAGGTTAAGAAATTCCATAGAGAACCTTTTGCTCCTGCTCTTTTTAATTCTGAGACATCTGGCATATAAAAGATTCAATTATTAATACAAATGTGTTGTATTTAGATATTTAATCCAAAAATATTATTAAACAGTGCTTGACTTGACTAAAATCAAGCACTGTTTTTGTAAACCGTATGAAAATATAAAATGTTGCTAATCCCTCTTGAAAATATCCCTCGTATAAACCTTCCCTTGAGCATCATCCAGACATGCATCATAGCGGTTTGCTATGATGGCGTTGCTGAAGCGCTTGAATTCGGCAAGATC
>CAMXAZ010000028.1 GCA_947179295.1 uncultured Muribaculaceae bacterium | reverse complement strand
ATACTACGAAAGTGGGAAAGTAGATAACCGCCCCCTCTAAACCGCGGACCGGAACTTGTCACAGCGACAGCTTCCGGCCCGCTTTTTTTATGCCCCCGTGCGAAACCTCCTCCGCAATCCGACCTGACATCACTCAGCCATCCACCATCCACCATCCGCAATCCACTGCAATCCCCCGCATCAGAGAGACACTTATCTGCGCCGAGGCTCCGGCATTTGTCGGGTCTGATGATTTTGTAGGGCTTGAATCTCGGTTATATGTCGCTTTTTTTGTAATTTTGCAGCAAATACGTTTTAACTGACAATCATAGTTATAAAAAATCATGAAACTTACTGAACTGACAGCTATTTCGCCGGTTGACGGCCGCTATCGCGGAAAATGTGAGCGCCTGGACGAATATTTTTCTGAATATGCGCTTATCCGCTATAGGGTTAAAGTAGAAATCGAGTATTTCATAGCTCTTTGTGAACTGCCGTTGCCTGCGCTGGCTTCAGTGCCCGCTGATGTCTTCGGTAAGTTACGTGCCATCTATGAACAGTTCTCGGTTGAAGACGCTCTTCGCATCAAGGAGATCGAGAGTGTTACAAACCATGATGTGAAGGCGGTTGAATATTTCCTCAAAGAAAAATTTGATGTGCTCGGACTTGAAAAGACCAAGGAGTACATTCACTTCGGTCTTACTTCGCAGGACATCAACAATACATCGGTGCCGATGTCGATAGCCGATGCCCTCAAGGAAGTTTACCGTCCGCGCATTATAGAGCTTATCGAGCATCTTGAGGAAAGAGCCGATGAGTGGTATGAAATACCCATGCTCGCAAAAACCCACGGACAGCCGGCATCGCCGACCCGTCTCGGAAAGGAAATCAAAGTATTCAGCTATCGCCTGCGCCGTCAGCTTGAAGCTCTCGATTCGGTGGCTATTTCAGGCAAATTCGGTGGTGCCACGGGTAATTTCAACGCCCATCTGTGTGCCTTCCCTGAAATTGACTGGAGAGCTTTTGGTGCTAAATTCCTGAGCGAGAAACTTGGAATCGAACGTGAGGAATATACCACACAGATTTCCAATTATGACAATCTTGCGGCTGTGTTCGACGCTCTGGCCCGCATCAACAATATAATCCTTGATCTCGACCGTGACATGTGGATGTACATCTCAATGGAATACTTCAAGCAGAAGATCAAGGAAGGAGAAGTAGGCTCTTCGGCCATGCCTCACAAAGTAAATCCGATCGACTTTGAGAATTCGGAAGGCAATATCGGTATAGCGAATGCCGTATTCGGTCATCTTGCAACCAAACTTCCGGTTTCACGCCTGCAGCGTGACCTTACCGACTCGACTGTACTGCGCAACATCGGTGTGCCTCTGGCCCATACTCTGATTGCAGTGGCGTCAACAATGAAAGGTCTCGGCAAACTGCTTCTCAACCGTGCAGCTATTGATGCCGACCTTGACAACACTTGGAGTGTCGTGGCCGAAGCCATCCAGACAGTGCTCCGCCGTGAAGGCTATCCCAAGCCTTATGAAACACTGAAGGCGCTTACCCGTACCAACAGTGCTGTGACAGCTGAAAGCATTGCCGCGTTTATCGACACTCTTGAAGTTTCGCCTGAGGTAAAGGACGAGCTTAAAAAACTCTCGCCGCACAGCTACACCGGGTATTGATTCCTCCCTCCCCCCGAAAGGCAGAGTGTGGTTAAAAAAAGAATTTATAATGGATACCTCGACTAAAATACGCTTTGGCTTTATTGCCGTTTTGTGGCTGGCTCTGTGCTATCTGGTGATTGCATCGCAGCCATTCACGCTCTGGGTGGCGTTTATAGTCATCTGTTCAGGCATAGTGGTCTGGGTTCCTCTTTATAAAAAATATGTCAAGAATGGAAAACGAAACAGTAAAGGCTGACTATCCGCTGTTGTCAGGCATAGATTCGCCGGCCGACTTGCGCAGGTTGCCCGTTGACGAGCTGCCGAAAGTCTGTGCCGAGCTGCGTTCGTTTCTGATCAACTCGCTTGCGTCTCATCCCGGACATTTCGCATCGAGCATGGGAGCGGTAGAGCTGACCGTCGCCTTGCATTATGTGTTCAACACCCCGTATGACAGGATTGTGTGGGATGTCGGACACCAGGCTTACGGCCATAAATTGCTGACCGGGCGCCGTGACCGCTTTGAGACAAACCGTACTCTCGGCGGTCTGAGCGGTTTCCCGAATCCGAAAGAAAGCGAATATGACACCTTCACAGCCGGCCATGCCTCCAACTCCATTTCAGCTGCATTGGGCATGGCTGTGGCCAGTTCGCTCCGGAAAGATGTGCCTCCGCGCCATGTGGTGGCCGTCATCGGCGATGCCTCGATCAGCGGAGGCCTTGCATTCGAAGGGCTTAACAATGCAGCCAATTCGAATTCGAATCTGCTGATCATTCTTAATGACAATGACATGTCGATCGACAGGCCTGTCGGTTCGCTCAACACATATCTGGCCCACCTGACAACATCGAAGGCATATAACAATCTGCGTTACCGCTTTTCGCGTTTCCTGCGTCGCCACAAGCTTGTGACAGACTCAGGCAAGGGTATGATCATGCGTTTCAACAACAGCCTGAAATCACTCCTGACAAAGCAGCAGAACATTTTCGAAGGCCTGAACATAAGGTATTTCGGTCCGTTTGACGGTCATGATCTCCAGACTGTGGTCAGTGTGCTTGAGGATATAAAAGATCTTCCTGGCCCGCGCATACTTCATCTCCGGACAGTCAAGGGCAAAGGCTATGAACCGGCCGAAAAAGATCCGTCGACATGGCATGCGCCGGGGCGTTTTGATGTTGGAACCGGCGAGATACTGAAAGACGGAGCAGGGCGTCCGCCGAAATATCAGCAGGTGTTCGGCGACACGCTTGTGGAACTTGCCCGCTCCAATGACAGGATTGTAGGCGTGACAGCGGCAATGCTGTCAGGAACTTCGATGAACAGGCTTCAGCAGGCTTTCCCGGAAAGAACCTTTGATGTAGGTATTTCCGAGGGTCATGCCGTGACATTTGCCGGAGGTCTTGCCAAGGAGGGGATGAAACCATATGTGGCTATCTATTCCTCTTTCATGCAGAGAGCCTTTGACCACATCATACATGACGTGGCGATAGAGGGGCTCCCGGTAGTCTTCTGCCTCGACCGGGCAGGACTGGTCGGAGAAGACGGTGCCACGCATCACGGAGTCTTTGATCTGAGTTATCTGCGGGCCATCCCCGGCATGACCATAGCTTCGCCGCGCAATCTCGACTATCTGCGCCACCTGATGCTTACCGCACAGGATTTTGACGGGCCGATTGCAATCCGCTATCCGCGCGGACGGGCTGAAGAGTCGGTCAAAGAGCCTATGCGGACTTTGCCGATCGGTAAAGGAGAGAAACTGCGTGACGGAAATGACATCGCGGTTTTAAGCACCGGTCCTATAGCATCTGAAGTCACTGAAGCAATCAAGAGAGCCGAGAAGGAACTGAATATCAGAGTGGCTCACTATGATATGATTTTCGTAAAACCTCTTGATGCCGAAATTGTAAGTGAAATCGCAGAAAAGGGTTGTCCGGTGATCACTGTTGAAGACGGCATCTCGGAAGGCGGTCTGGGCAGTGCAGTGACAGAGATGCTGTCAGATCTTGGTTCGACCCAGCCTATCAGACGTCTCGGCGTCCCTGACAGATTCATAGCACAGGGCACACCGGCTCAGCTTCACCATCTGTGTGGCTTTGACGCAGACGGAATCTACCAGGCGATAAAGGAATCGTATATAAAAACACAAACCGACAGCACTCCTACTGAATGAAAATAGTGATAGCAGGCTCCGGAGAGGTTGGTACTCATCTGGCCAAACTTCTTTCGAACGAGGAGCAGGATATAACTGTGGTTGACAGCGATGGCGAAAAACTCGCAATGCTCGATGCCAATTACAATCTTTTGACTTTCAGAGGATCGCCTACCTCATTCACAACCTTGAAACAGGCCGGGGTAGAGGGTTGCGATCTGTTTATCGCGGTGACTCCTTTCGAGACCCGCAACATAGTGGCCTGTGCCATAGCCAAGAGCCTTGGAGCCGAGAAGACAGTAGCCCGAATCGACAACTACGAATTCAAAGATCCGTCCAACCGGGAATTCTTCAGCCATATCGGAGCCGATGACATGATCTATCCCGAATATCTCGCAGCTATGGAAACCATCCAGGCATTGCGCCACAACTGGGTGCGCCACTGGTTTGAGCTTCATGACGGCGAGCTGATTCTCGTCGGTGTGAAACTGAGAGACAATGCACCGTTGGTAGGGATGCAGCTCAAGGAGCTCGGTATGATGGACCATAATTTCCATGTGGCCGCCATAAAGCGTGATCATGAGACTATTATTCCGGGCGGTTTTGACAAGTTGCAGAGCAACGACATTGTATATTTCATGACCCGTCGTGATCATGTCGACTCGCTTGTGGACCTCTGCGGCAAAAAGCAGCGCAAGATCCGCGACGTGCTCATAATGGGAGGCAGCCGCATTGCCATACGCCTGTGTGCGATGGCCGGCGATGAATTCAATTTCAAGATCATGGATATAGACCGTGACAGATGTCTCAGGTTGTCTGAGCGTTGTCCTGAAGCACATATCATCAATGCCGATGCCCGTGACACAGACGCTCTGCTTGAAGCCGGAATCTCTGACATGGATGCCTTCATAGCCTTGACTGACAGCAGCGAGACCAACATTCTCACATGCCTTTCGGCAAAAGAGCTGGGAGTGGTGAAGACCATAGCCGAAGTCGAGAACCTGCAGTTCATCTCTGAAGCCGAGGGACTCAATATCGGAACCATAATAAATAAGAAACTGCTGGCATCGTCGAGAATTTTCCAGATGCTTCTCGACCGCGACACTTCGACCTCAAAATGTCTGGCACTCGCCGATGCGGAAGTCGCGGAAATAGTGGCCCGCGAAGGTTCGAAAATCACCCGCGGCCCGGTGAAGGACCTGCGCCTGTCACGCGACATGACCATAGCCGGTCTTATCCGAGACGGCAAAGGACACCTTGTGTCAGGTAATACAGTCATTGCTCCAGGCGACAGAGTGGTTGTGTTCACCCTAAGCGGTCTGCTGCATAAAGTTGAAAAATTATTTAAGTAAGTCGTAAATGAGATTCAAAGACTCTGCATCGACGATCAATTTCAGGGTGCTTCTCCGTATCATCGGACTGCTTCTGATCATAGAAGGGGCCTTTTTGGCTGTCCCGCTGGCTACATCTCTGATATATCAGGAAAAAGACTGGATAAACTTCCTTCTTACTATGGGGCTTACGCTGACAGCCGGCTCTCTGATGACATTCTGCATCCGTCCGCGGAGTCCGCGCATGGCAAAACGTGAAGGCTTTCTGCTGACAGCCCTTGTGTGGGTCTTCTTCTCGGTTTTCGGCATGATTCCGTTCATGCTGATGGAAAACGACCCTCTTTCGGTTTCAGATGCATTCTTTGAGGCAATGTCGGGATTCACCACCACCGGAGCCACTGTCATGAGTTCGATCAGCCATCTGAGCCACGGGGTTGTGATCTGGCGCAGTCTGATGCAGTGGATCGGAGGCATGGGTATCATACTTTTCACCCTTGCCGTGGTTCCGATGCTGAATCATTCAGGCGGAATGCAGATGTTCAACGCAGAGGTGACGGGGATCACACACGACAAACTGCGGCCGCGTATATCGCAGACAGCCAAAGGTCTGTGGCTTATCTATATAGTGCTTACAGCAGTGCTGTTTGTCCTGCTTATCATAGGGCCGATGAATGTGTTCGAAGCTCTGTGTCATTCGTTCAGCACCATGTCGACCGGAGGATTCTCTACCGCTGATGACAGCATCGAAGCTTGGGATTCGGTCTATATACAGATCGTGATGACAATCTTTATGTTTCTCGGCGGTACGAGTTTTGTGTTGCTCTATCGTGCGGCTCACGGCGATTTCAAACCGATATGGCGCAACGATGTGTTCAGAACTTACGTGGGTATAATCCTGGGCTGCTATCTGCTTTTTGTCATTGCGATAATCAAAAACGGTCAGGTCCATTCAGTCAAGTCGGTGACACTTGATCCGCTTTTCCAGATCATCTCGACCATAACCTCAACCGGCTATGAGGTATCGGCATTCTCGTCATGGGGCACCTTTGTGCTTTCGCTTGCCTTCGCCCTGATGTTTTTCGGATCATGTGCGGGCTCGACCAGCGGCGGCGCCAAGATTGACCGTCTGATCTATCTGCTCAAAAACTGCCGCAACGAGATTGTGCGCTCTATCCACCCCAACAACATTCTGACCGTAAGAGTAAATGACCGTGTGATCCCTCACGAAACAGTGTCAAAAGTGATCGCATTCCTTTGTCTTTATGTAATGATAATAATGGTAGGCGGCATATTGCTGACTGCAATGGGGCTGCCGCTTGTCGATTCATTTTTCTCTGCATTCTCCTGCATAAGCAATACCGGACTCGGAGCAGGGGTCACAGGATATGGCGGATCGTATTCCGTTGTGCCTGATCTTGGCAAATGGCTTCTGGCTCTGATCATGATGATAGGCCGTCTGGAACTGTTCACGGTACTGATTCTGTTTACACCTACCTTCTGGAAGAAGTGAGTCTGTGAACAATTACCATAAATATGGTATTGACAGGAAATAAGTCTGATTGTAATTTTGCATTATCAGACGTTGATAGATTTCCAACAAAATTCATATAGTATGTCAAAGATTTATAAAAACCTCACAGAGCTTATAGGCTCCACTCCGCTCATGGAAGTGAACAATATTGTCGCTTCTGAGAATCTGAAAGCGCGTATCCTTGTGAAGATCGAGTCGTTCAATCCCGGCGGCAGTGTCAAAGACCGCATCGCACTGGCCATGATTGAAGATGCCGAGCGTAAAGGGATTCTGACTCCGGAGACACTGATCATAGAACCGACAAGCGGCAATACCGGCATCGGCCTTGCCTGGGTGGCATCGGTGAAAGGCTATAAGCTGATACTGACAATGCCTGAAACCATGAGTGTAGAGCGCCGGAATCTGCTCAAGGCACTTGGCGCCGAAATTGTGCTTACTCCGGGAAGCGAGGGTATGAAAGGTGCCATAAGAAAGGCCGGTGAACTGAAAGAACAGAATCCGGGGGCGATCATACTCCAGCAATTTGAAAATCCTGCCAATCCGGAGGCTCACCGGCGTGGCACGGCCTTGGAAATACTGAGAGACACAGATGGCGAGGTGGATATATTTGTGGCTGGAGTTGGAACCGGAGGCACTCTCAGCGGCACCTCGGAGGTACTGAAAAAACATAACCCGGATATAAAAACCGTGGCCGTGGAACCGGCAAGCTCTCCGGTGCTCTCAGGCGGTAAGGCAGGTGCGCACAAAATCCAGGGCATAGGAGCGGGGTTTGTCCCCGGAAACTACAATGAATCGGTTGTTGATGAAGTCATTGCCATCCCTGACAATGAAGCCATCAAAGCATCCAGACTGCTTGCTGAGAAAGAAGGTCTGCTGGTAGGCATTTCATCCGGAGCCGCACTTGCAGGAGCTATCCGTGAGGCCCGTAAGAAAGAAAACGAGGGCAAGACCATAGTGGCGATACTACCTGACACCGGCGAACGATATCTGTCCACAGTCCTCTATGCGTTTGACGAGTATCCCCTGTAAAACCGGCCTATGACGACCGACCGGCGCACATTCATATTGTGTGACAATCAGGAGATCACGCGATTAGGCATGATCTCCCTGATTGCCAGTATATATCCGGAATGCAGATGCCTTGAAGCCTCAGACCGGAGCGCGCTTATACGCCATCTTGAAAACTATCCGGATGCCATAGTCGTGATTGACTATGCTCTCTCTGACATAGGGCGGCCTGAGAATCTGATTGTGATTATGCGGCGGTTTGAAAAAGCTGACTGGATAGTTTTCTCCAGCGACCTCAGCACCGGGTTTATCCGGTGTCTTGGAAGTGAACCACAGTTAGGCATAGTGTTGAAAGACTGTGATCTGACTGAAATTTCCGCAGCTCTTTGCGGAGCAATGAAAAGAGAAGGCTTCCATTGCAGTCAGATTGACGGGTTTATCAGATCAGGAATCAGGGAGACTTGTGTGGCGCAACTGACACCGGCCGAGACAGAAATACTGGTAATGATCGCCCAAGGGCTTTCTGTCAAGCAGATAGCATCCAAGCGGATATCAAGCGTCCATACTATAGTGACGCATAAGAAGAACATATTCCGCAAACTTGATGTCAATACCGTATATGAAGCTACCAGATATGCCTTGAGGGCCGGACTGGTAGAACTGTCTGACTACTACATCTGATTTTGCACAGACTCTATATTCTGAGATTCCTGAGAGCGGGAGCAGAAACTGTATATAGCCAGGAAAGGGCTGTTACCCCGATTAGATTCACGGGGAAACAGCCCTTTCTCTGTATTGTTTTATTTGGCTTACAGATGCCTTATTTGGCGTCGCCTACTTTATTGTAGCGGGCGTTGAGGCCTTCGATAATCTCGCTTGTGATGTCAAGAGCCGGGTTGAAGTAAACGCCTGCGGCTTTGAAGAGGATTGCATCATAGCCTTTTGATGCGTTATAGATCTTGATGTAGTTCTCGATCGAGTCGTTGAGCTGAAGCTGCTGCTGAGCGAGTTCGTTTTCAGTATTGCGGCTGAGATTTGCAAGATAGTTTTCTGCGTCAGACTGCATTTTCTGAAGCTTCTGCATGTCGGCATTGTAACTTGCTTCGGTCAGATAGCCGTTGCTGCGGCCCTTCTGCTCGATAGCAGCTGCGAATTTCTGAATTTCAGTTGCCTTTGACTGGCGGGCGCCTTCGATTTTAGAGACGGCACGCATGGATGCTTCCTGAAAATCCTTTGCCAGATTGTAGTGCGTCATCAGCGAATCTGAGTCGATGTAGCGGATGTTGATGCTCGGAGAGCTATCGCTATCGGCTGCTGCTGTCGGGGTGTTGGCATCGGCGGCGGCTTCGGTTGATGATGTGCCGTTGCAAGAAGTGGTGCTGAGGGCCATGAGACTTAGAAGCAGCGATGAAGCTGATATTGCTAACTTGTTCATGTGAAGAAAATAGGTGTATATGTACTGTATATAAATGATATTATCGTTTCGGGTTACGGTCAGCGCCGCCGTGGGCGCATCCGATACCCCTTCGGCGCAGTTCAGGAAGATCGTGAGCATGGCCTGAGGGAAAACGTCCGCCTTTGACAAACAGCACTTTGACTCCCAGCGCAACTATTGCGATTCCGATGAGAACAACAGCTAAGATGACTGTGATGAACAAGGTTTTCATTGTCAATTTGGACTTTTACGATGCAAAAGTAGCAATTTGCGCGATATTTTTGCGCGTATATCAATTTTATTTTATAATTTAGTGCGGTAAATCCATAAAATTTAACACTAATTAATTACCCGATATGGAAATCAAAGATCTTCAGCCGCGCGAGGTGTTCGCTATTTTTGACGAGATCACCAAGATCCCCCGTCCTTCAAAGAAGGAAGAGAAAATCCGCCAGTATCTGCTGGATTTCGCAAAAGCTCACAATCTTGAAGTGAAAACCGACAAGGTGGGCAACGTAGTCATCACCAAACCGGCTACTCCCGGCCATGAAAATGCTCCCACAGTCATCATGCAGGGCCACATGGATATGGTCTGCGAGTCAAATGACAAGAATTTCGACTTTGCCAACAGCCCGATCCCCGTGGTGATCGACGGTGACTGGATTCGCACAAAGGGAACAACTCTCGGTGCCGACAACGGTATCGGCATGGCAGCCGCTCTCGCCGCTCTGATTGACGACAGCTATGAGCACGGTCCGCTCGAAGCTCTCTTCACAGTCGATGAAGAGACCGGCATGACCGGCGCCAACAATCTCGGTGAAGATATGATTTCAGGCACCATGCTCCTCAACCTCGACTCAGAGGATGACGCCGAGATCTTTGTAGGATGTGCCGGTGGTGTTGACACCCAGGCGTTCTTCACCTACAACCGCTCGTTTGCCCCGACCGATTTCATGTATTTCAAGATAAATGTCGAAGGCCTCAACGGCGGCCATTCAGGCGGTGACATCCATCTCGGCCGCGCCAACGCCAACAAGCTTCTTGCCCGCTTCCTTTTCATGCTTTCAGGCAAGCATGAGGTTGTGGTTTCTGAAATCGACGGCGGCAATCTGCGCAACGCCATTCCGCGTGCCGCACATGCAGTCATCGGTGTCCACACTTCACGCAAGGAAGATGTGCGCACCATGCTCAACCACTATATCGCCGATCTTGAAAACGAATATCAGGGCGTGGAACCCGGTCTCAAGATCACAATGGAAAGTGTCGACACTCCCGAATTCACCATTGACCAGCAGACCTCACTCAATCTTATCCGCGCGGTCTATGGCGCTCCCCACGGAGTAGTCTCCATGAGCCGAGAACTCGAAGGCCTTGTAGAGACCTCGACCAACCTTGCGTCTGTGAAGATGGCTCCCGACAATACAATCGTGGTGACCACCAGCCAGCGCAGCTCTGTAGAATCACGCAAATGGGACATCGCCCGCCAGGTAGAGGCAGTCTTCCAGCTCGCAGGCGCACGTGTGGAACACGGCGACGGCTATCCCGGATGGCAGCCCAACCTCGAATCGCCGATCATGAAGATCTCACGCGACGCCTATAAGGAACTTTATGGAGTAGAACCTGCCATCAAGGCCATTCACGCCGGTCTGGAATGCGGTCTGTTCCTCACCAAGTATCCTTACCTCGACATGGTTTCGTTCGGCCCGACACTGCGCGATGTGCATTCTCCTTCCGAGAGCATGTACATTCCGGCCGTAGAACGTTTCTGGGGTCAGCTCAAGCGCACCCTTGAAAAAGTAGGCGAACTCAAGAAGTAATATGCAGGCTGCGTTTCTGATGACAGCAGTCAGCCGGACATTACTTATAATATAAGGTGGCATCTCCTCCGCCTGGAGCAGGCGGAGGAGACCGCTTTTCTTTCTCCTTACGGAGCGCCGTGAAGGCGTGGTTTTCTATGAATGACTAAACTTTTACGCTCCTGAAGCGTCTATAATATCAGTGTGTCTTTCATTCCTTTCTGACACACTTCCGCTAAGGGCCGCGCCGGAGGGCGCTGCCGATGTTTCATCAATTCATTTTTTCATGTCACGACGATTAATTCTCTTTTCGCTCTCCATTCTCCTCTCGTCGCTTCTATTTTCAATGACCGACAACAGTTCGCAGCATAATGCCGCTGACTCTCTGACGGCCGTTACACAGGGATGCGATCTGATGATGCTCCCTACCGACACTATCCTGACACTGACCGAAGCCGATTTCGAAGAAGTGGCTGCGGAGCTCGGAGTCGAAGTCGCAGCCATCAAGGCTGTGGTCGAGATCGAAGCCGGGCGCACACACGAAGGTTTTGCCTCTCCGGGCAAACCGCTGATCAATTTTGATCTCTCGATGTTTCGCCGTTTCGCCACAAGGCGCGGTGTGAATCTTTCGAAATACAGCAAATCTCACTCTGTTGTGTTCGCGTCGTCACGCGGATCGCAGTCTCGTGCCCACAAGAGGCTTGAGGCCGCCAAATCAATCAATCATCATGCCGCTGTGGAAGGCACATTCTGGGGCATGTTTCAGATTGGCGGTTTCAACTGGAAAAAATGCGGGGCCGAGAGTCTTGACGACTTCGTCTGCCGCATGTCGCGGTCGGAACGTGACCAGCTTGACATGTTTGCCAGTTTCATCAGTACAACCGGACTTGTGAAACACTTGAAAGCCAAAAACTGGGCGGCGTTTGCCCGCGGCTACAATGGCCCCGGATATGCCAAACGAGCCTATCACACCCGTATGGCCCAGGCCTACAGCCGTCACAGCAAATAGCAGGGGACGTTGTTGGAAAAGTACTGCTTCAAGTACACGCATTCATTATCTGCCCCGTATCGTGTGATCATGCGGTGGGAGTGTATGCCCTGTCATAGCGCTTACGGCTGAAAGAGATGCGCCCTTCGGTCTGTGAGAAGACCGGAGGGCGCATCAGTTGTGTTTTATGCCGTCAGTGCGGTGAGACCGGGTGATCAGTCAGCGCACTTGGCTTTGATGAATTCGCGGTTGAGGCGGGCGATGTTGCTCAGAGGAACGTTCTTGGGGCATTCGGCTGCGCAGGCACCGGTGTTGGTGCAGTTGCCGAATCCGAGTTCGTCCATCTTGCTGACCATTGCACGCGCACGGCGGGCACGTTCCACCTGACCCTGGGGCAGGAGAGCGAACTGGCTTACCTTTGCGCTGACAAAGAGCATAGCCGAGCCGTTCTTGCAGGCAGCCACGCAGGCGCCGCAGCCGATGCAGGTGGCAGAGTCCATAGCGATGTCAGCCACTTCCTTAGAGATGGGGAGGCTGTTGGCATCAGGGGCGCCGCCGCAGTTGAACGAAACGTAGCCGCCGGCCTGCTGGATCTGGTCGAAAGCGTTGCGGTTGACCATGAGGTCACGCACAACGGGGAATGCGGCCGAGCGCCAGGGCTCGATGGTGATGGTGTCTTCGTTGTTGAATTTGCGCATGTGGAGCTGGCAGGTGGTGATTCCCTGAACGGGACCGTGGGGGTGTCCGTTGATGTAGAGAGAACACATGCCGCAGATGCCTTCGCGGCAGTCGCTGTCAAAAACTACGGGCTCTTCGTTGCGGTCGATTAGCTGCTGGTTGAGCATGTCGAGCATTTCAAGGAAAGAGCTTCCGGTTGAGACGTTCTCCACGCGGTAGGTCTGGAATGAACCCGGCTCTTTGGGACCACGCTGACGCCAAATCTTGAGGTTTACATTTATAGTATGTTCCATTTTACTTACAATGTTTTGGTGTGGGGAGGATTATGATTTGTAGTTACGGGTCTGAACCTTGATCTCGGTGTAGTTGAGGGGTTCTTTGAGAAGCACGGGCTTTTCGTTGTCGCCGGTGTATTTCCAGCAGCTGACATACATATAGTCCTTGTCGTTACGAGCGGCTTCGCCGTCGGCGAGCTGATATTCCTCGCGGAAGTGAGCGCCGCAAGATTCGTTGCGGTTGAGGGCGTCGATAGCCATCATCTTGGCAATGACAAGGAAGTCCTCCAGGCGGAGAGCCTTTTCGAGTTCGGTGTTGAGGTCATCGGCACGGCCTACGATGCGCAGGTCAGAGTAGAATTCCTTGCGGACTTCTTCGATCTCGCCAAGAGCTTTGACGAGGCTCTGGAGTGTGCGGCCCATACCTACGAGATCCCACATCACGTGGCCCAGACGCTTGTGGATCTGGTCAGGCGACTTGGTACCCTTGATGGCCATGAGCTTGTCGATGCGGGCGCGGACGGCCTTTTCTGCTTCGTCAAATTCCTTGGCGTCAGTGGTGAAGTGGGGCACCTTGATCTGATCGCTCAGATAGTTCTGCATAGTGTAGGGGAGCACGAAGTAACCGTCGGCAAGACCCTGCATGAGGGCTGATGCGCCGAGGCGGTTTGCGCCGTGGTCAGAGAAGTTACATTCGCCGATTGCGAAGAGACCCTTGACAGAAGTCTGAAGTTCGTAGTCAACCCAGATGCCGCCCATTGTGTAGTGGCTTGCGGGGAAGATCATCATCGGGGTCTCGTAGGGGTTGTCATCAGAGATCATCTGATACATGTCGAAGAGGTTGCCGTAGCGGTCGCGGACCACGTCTTCGCCCAGACGGTTGATGGCGTATTTGAAGTCGAGGTAAACGGCGTTGCCTGTACCTACACCGAAGCCGGCGTCGCAGCGTTCCTTGGCGGCACGGCTGGCGATGTCACGGGGGCAGAGGTTACCGAATGCCGGATAGCGGCGTTCGAGATAGAAGTCGCGGTCTTCGTCGGGGATATCGGTGGGTTTTTTCTTGCCGGCGCGGATGGCTTCGGCATCTTCTTTCTTTTTGGGAACCCAGATGCGGCCGTCGTTACGGAGCGATTCGCTCATGAGGGTCAGTTTGGACTGATCTTCGCCGTGGACGGGGATACAGGTGGGGTGGATCTGGGTGAAAGCGAGGTTGGCGAGGTAGGCACCCTTCTTGAAGGCCTGGACAGCGGCAGAGCCGTTGCAGCCCATAGCGTTTGTGGAGAGGAAGAATGCACGGCCGTAGCCACCGGTTGCGAGCACCACAGCGTGGGCTGCGTAGCGTTCGATTTCGCCGGTGACGAGGTTGCGGACGATGATACCGCGGGCGCGGCCGTCGATGATAACCACGTCAAGCATTTCGCGGCGGTTGAACGACTTCACTGTGCCTTTCTTGATCTGGCGGTTGAGTGAGGCGTAGGCGCCGAGAAGGAGCTGCTGGCCGGTCTGGCCTTTGGCGTAGAATGTACGTGAAACCTGTGCGCCGCCAAACGAGCGGTTGGCGAGCAGACCTCCGTATTCGCGGGCGAAGGGAACACCCTGTGCCACACACTGGTCGATGATGTTGTTTGACACTTCGGCAAGACGGTAGACGTTGGCTTCGCGTGAACGGAAGTCGCCGCCCTTGATAGTGTCATAGAAGAGGCGATAGATTGAGTCGCCGTCGTTCTGATAGTCTTTTGCTGCATTGATACCGCCCTGGGCTGCGATAGAGTGAGCGCGGCGGGGTGAGTCCTGGATGCAGAAGTTGAGCACGTTGAAACCGAGTTCGCCGAGGGTCGATGCGGCTGATGCGCCTGCCAGACCGGTGCCGACCACGATCACGTCGAGGTTGCGCTTGTTGGCGGGGTTGACGAGTTTCTGATGTGCCTTATAGTTTGTCCACTTCTGGGCGAGGGGCCCTTCGGGGATCTTGGAGTCGATCTGATATTCAGGTAAGGCTGAGGATTCGATGTCGGCGTAATCCTTCATGATGGGGGTAGAGTCAATCATGCCCTCAAGGTTTTTGATGTCTGCCATATCTGTGTTGTGATATTATTTACGGAATAAGATTAGAAACATCCGTTGCTGGCACGGATTGTGAACACGATTGCCTGGATGATGAAGAGGATGACAACGATCGAGGTCCACCAGCAGCCGATTGTCTTGAGGCGGGGGAGCCAGGTGTCATTGTCCCAGCCGCAGCTCTGGAACATTGACCAGAAGCCGTGGTTCATGTGGAACCAGAGAGCGATGAAGCCGATGATGTAGATGATCGGGGTCCAGATGCAGCTGAATGCCACATTGATGAAGTACATGCCGTTCTGCGGGTCGGGTTCATGGATGCCCATGATTTCGGCGAGCTGCATTTTTGCCCAGAACTGGATGAGGTGGACAACGAGGAATGCGAGGATCACGATACCGAGCACGAGCATGTTCTGCGATGCCCATTCAACCTGAGCGGGTTTGCGAACCACGTCGTAGCGGTCGTTGCCACGGGCCTTGCGGTTCTGAAGGGTCAGCCATACGGCATAACAGATGTGAATGATGAAGAGCGCGGCGAGGCCCATTGATGCAACCAGTGCATACCAGTTGGCGCCAAGGAATGCGCAGACTGCGTTATAACCGTCGGGCCAGAAGATAGCCACACCGTTCATCAGACAGTGAAACGTGACAAATAGGACAAGGCATAAGCCCGTGAGAGCCATCACGAACTTCCTCCCTATAGATGAGCAAGTTAACCACATAGTAGTTTGAAAATGGATTAAAGTTATTTAAATGAATTAAGAAATTGATGCTATTGAACTGTTTTATAGCGCAAAGTTACGTCAAAACATCGGGCTTTACAAGAATTAAAGAAAAATTTCTTTAACCGGATGTAAGAAAGATTAACATTTTTCAAACCGCCAAATGATAATGAATCATTTTTACGATGCTGTAAGACGGGGTTATAATAATATATTAAGGTGTAGACTTTGTAGATACATAAAACTGACAGCGAACCCCGGTCAGATAATATTGCACATTTTTTGAAAATATAGGGAATAATGTGTACTTTTGTGTGTCTTAAGCACACAAATTCCATGATGATCTTTTATCGCATTTATCAGATTCTGATAATGATTCCTTTGCTTGCGGTGGCCACTGTCATTGCTGCCGTGGTCACGGTGACCGGTTCGGCGCTCGGCTTCGGGCGCTGGTGGGGCTACTATCCGCAGGTGCTCTGGGCCCGGCTTTTCTGCTGGCTTGCCTTTGTCAGAGTGACTGTCAGGGGCCGGGAGAATATCGACCCTAAAGTGAGCTACGTTTTCGTGGCCAACCATCAGGGGGCATATGACATTTTTACCGTCTACGGTTATCTCGGCCATAATTTCCGCTGGATGATGAAGCAGAGTCTGCGCAAGATCCCATTTGTAGGCTGGGCATGTGCCTGGTCGCAGCAGATCTTCGTCGACAATTCCTCGGCATCGGCCACACGCCGCACCATGCAGCAGGCCGAACGCCAGCTGAGCGGAGGCATGTCACTTGTGGTCTTCCCCGAAGGTGCGCGCTCATGGACCGGAGAGATGGCCCGTTTCAAGAAAGGTGCCTTCCGTCTGGCCATCGAGTTCAACCTCCCGGTGGTGCCTCTGACAATCGACGGCGCCTTTGACGTGCTGCCGCGTTTCAAGAAAATGCCGGTGCCGGGCCATATCTGCCTGACAATCCACAAACCAATCCATCCCTCTGCCGACGGCCATGACCAGACCCGGCTGATGGAAGAGTCTTACCGTGAAATAGAAAGCGGGCTGCGCAAAGGCTGCAAGGGCTGAACCAATCCGCGGACTGAGACGTTTTAAATGTCGGTGGGCGAGTGAGCCGGCCGGCATTAATTTTGCCCTTTTGCGAGGTGCGGAATTGACAAATTGTCAGTTCCGACTGACACAGATGAAGACTGGCACGGTTTATGCTCCATCTGATAGACGTGAAAGCAGCCTTATATACCTTAAATATATATAAGAAGTGTGCATAAAGACAGAAACAATAATAATTAACCAAATAACTAATATTAGGAACTTATGAATATCAAACCATTAGCTGACAGAGTGCTCATCACACCCACTCCTGCAGAAGAAGTCACCGCCGCAGGCATCATCATTCCTGACACCGCCAAGGAAAAACCTCTCCGCGGCACCGTGGTTGCAACCGGCAACGGCACTAAGGACGAAGAAATGGTTGTAAAGGCCGGCGATGAAGTCCTTTTCGGAAAATATGCAGGTTCTGAGGTGGAACTCGAAGGCACCAAATATCTCATCATGCGTCAGAGCGACATTCTGGCTGTTCTTGAGAAATAATCATCAATTCTGAAACGCATAAAAAAAGCATACAATGGCTAAAGAAATAAAATTCGACATAAAGGCTCGTGAAGAGCTTAAGAAAGGCGTTGACGCTCTGGCCGACGCAGTGAAAGTGACCCTCGGCCCGAAAGGCCGCAACGTGATCATCGAGAAAAAATTCGGTGCTCCCCACATTACTAAAGACGGTGTCAGCGTGGCCCGCGAAGTTGAACTCGAAGATCCCTTCCAGAACATGGGCGCACAGCTCGTCAAGGAAGTGGCCTCAAAGACCGGCGACGATGCCGGTGACGGTACCACAACCGCCACAGTGCTTGCCCAGGCAATCATCAACGTAGGTCTCAAAAACGTGGCAGCCGGCGCTAACCCGATGGACATCAAGCGCGGTATTGACCGTGCGGTTGCCGTGGTGGTTGAAGGCATCAAGGCCCAGAGCCAGGAAGTAGGCGATGACTTCAAGAAGATTGAAGACGTGGCCCGTATCTCTGCCAACAACGATGAAGCCATCGGCCATCTCATCGCCGAGGCCATGAAGAAAGTCAAAAAAGAAGGTGTCATCACCGTTGATGAAGCCAAGGGAACTGAAACCACCGTTGACATTGTGGAAGGTATGCAGTTTGACCGCGGCTACATCTCTCCCTACTTCGTGACCAACACCGAGAAGATGGAGTGTGTGATGGAAAGCCCCTACATTCTTATCTACGACAAGAAGATCTCCAACATCAAGGATATCCTTCCCGTGCTCGAAGCTACCGCCCAGTCAGGCCGCGGCCTGCTGATCATCTCTGAAGATGTAGACCAGGAAGCTCTTGCAACCCTCGTGGTTAACCGCCTGCGCGGATCTCTGAAAGTGTGCGCAGTCAAGGCTCCCGGCTTCGGCGACCGCCGCAAGGAAATGCTTGAGGATATCGCAGTGCTCACCGGCGGCGTTGTCATCTCTGAAGAGAAGGGCATGCAGCTTGCCACTGCCACCATTGACCAGCTCGGCCGTGCCGAAAAGATCACTGTCAACAAGGAGAACACCACTATTGTCAACGGTGCCGGCAACAAGGAAGCTATCGCAGGCCGTGTGGCTCAGATCAAGGCTCAGATCGAGCAGACCACAAGCGACTATGACCGCGAAAAACTTCAGGAACGTCTCGCCAAGCTCGCAGGCGGTGTTGCCGTTCTCCACATCGGCGCTCCCAGCGAAGTAGAGATGAAGGAGAAGAAAGACCGCGTTGACGACGCTCTTTCCGCAACCCGTGCGGCTATCGCCGAAGGTATTGTCCCCGGCGGCGGTGTGGCCTACATCCGTTGCGTGAAGTCTCTTGAAAACCTCAAGGGTGCAAACGACGACGAGACCACCGGTATCAACATCGTGCTCCGCGCCATCGAGGAACCCCTCCGCCAGATCGTGGCCAATGCCGGTGAGGAAGGCGCTGTAGTGGTTCAGAAAGTCAAGGACGGCGAAGGCGACTATGGCTACAATGCCCGCACCGACACTTATGAGAATCTTCTCTCTGCCGGTGTCATCGACCCTGCCAAGGTAACCCGTGTGGCTCTTGAAAACGCAGCATCGATCGCAGGAATGTTCCTCACCACCTCATGCGTGATCGCTGACAAGAAGGAAGACAATCCCGCACCCGCAATGCCCGCACCCGGCATGGGTGGCATGGGCGGCATGATGTAAAAATCAGCATCCCCTCTGACAATATAGGAAAACAGTATATTGCAAGCTTTTTCAGCAGTCGTCCGGCCTTTTTTACCGGACGGCTGCTTTGGCTGTCCGGGGGATTATTCGTACTTTTGCCCGAAAGATTATATCCAATCAGAATTATGAACAAGACTATCACATCAATGCTCGCAGCCGCTATGCTGGCCGTGAGCGCGTGTTCGCTGAACGCACAGCCGAATTTCACACTGACACTCCCTGTGCCGGCTGACAATAATAACAGCATGGCCTACCTGATCAACTGGGACAGCAGCCAGAAGATTGATTCAGTCCTCGTCACTGACGGAGTAGTGAAATTCTCAGGAAATGTCGATGCCCCTTTCATCGGCACTGTAAGTGTCAACGGAGGCCGCGGGCCGGTTGTCATCATCGAGCCGGGCAACATCGTTCTTTCAGAGTCGATGCAGGCCTCAGGAACACCTCTCAATGACAAGCTTGAAAGCTACATGAAGCGTCGCAACGAGATCGTGAAGGAATTCCGCTCGCTTGACCAGAACGACTCTATCCAGATGGAAAAGGCCAAAGTCCTTGAGAAGGAATATAATGGAATCTCACAGAAAGCCTATGCCGAGAACATAGGTAACCCCGTAGGTCTCTTCTGGTTTCTCCAGGATGCCTATGAGATGGACCTCGCCGGTATAGACGCGGCAATCGCAAAAGATCCGGCTCTTGGAGCGTCAAAGCGTCTCGAATCGCTGCGCACAGCTCTCCAAGCAAAAGCTGAAACTTCTGAAGGAAAGCATTATAAGGACTTCACCGTGAGCTACAACGGCAAGGAAGAAAAACTCAGCGATTACGTGAAACCCGGCCGCTTCACGCTGGTTGACTTCTGGGCAAGCTGGTGCGGTCCGTGCATCCGCCAGACCAAGGTCATCAAGGAACTCTATGCCAAGTATAAAGACAAGGGGCTTGACGTTGTGGGCGTGGCCGTATGGGATGAACCTGACAATACATTCAAGGCCATCAAGCAGCACGATCTCCAGTGGCCCTGCATTGTCAACGCACAGACTGTTCCCACCGATCTCTATGGTATTTCCGGCATTCCCTGCATCATTCTGATCAATCCGGAAGGCATCATCGTTTCACGCGACAAGATGAGTCAGGAACTGATCGACGCAGTTGACAGCGCTATGGCAGGTTTCGAACCTCAGGCCGCAGCCGCTGTGTCAGCCGACAAGGATACAGCGGCAACTGCAGTCAAAGCAACCGATATTATATTCTGATGCCCGGTCAATTTTGAACAGTTACTTATTATGACAGACAGAGATCTTAAGGATCTTCTTGATACAGAGGCGGCGAGAATCAACTCGCCGTCTTTTATTGGTGATGATCCTGTTCAGTTTCCGCGCAGATTTTCAGATCTGCGTGACATAGAGATAGCCTCCCTGCTCACTTCGGGCATCGCCTGGGGCAACCGTAAGATGATATGCCGCGACTGCGACAAATTGCTGGCCATGATGGACAACAGCCCATACCGCTTCATGATGGACAAGGCTTATGAATCGCTGCCTGACGAAGTCAACGTGCACCGCACATTTTTCATCCGCCATCTCAAGCACTATCTGCGTGGACTGCGTGAAATTTATTCCCGACACGGCACTTTGCAGGACTTTGCGCGTCATGAGCATGTGGCCTCTTCCGAAGCACCTGCCTGGGCGCTTGTCGCGGGTATAAACCGAGAGCTTGCGGCTGCTGACCCCGGAAAATCTGATCTTGCCTCGCGCTGTCTGCCGCAGAATCTGACCACTTCGGCTTTGAAGCGAGTCAACATGGCCCTGCGGTGGCTCGTCAGAAACGACGGTATAGTCGACCTCGGAGTCTGGGATGTGCTTGAACCCTCGCAGCTCTACATCCCGCTTGACGTACATGTCGGAGACATCTCGCGCGAACTTGGCCTGCTGACACGCAAGGCCAATGACCGCAAGGCAGTCGATGAGGTCACAGCCCACCTGCGCCGGTTCAACCCCTCAGACCCGACCGTCTATGACTTCGCCCTCTTTGGCATAGGAATGAAACTCTGAGAGGGTGTTTTTACAATCTCTTATGACCGATCACTCGGCGATAGAAACAGCCGGTTGCTTCTCAGCAGCCGGTTTGTTGTATTTTATAAGGTCCTTTTTGCCGACCATAGACCGGAAAGAATAGATTTTTTATTTCCATAATTCATTTTTCCCTATAAGTTGCGGGCAAAGGTTATTTAGAATTCGTATCACAGGCCAAAGTGTAGCAGTGGTGAGTATGAGAATTATTATTCCACCCGGAATACCAGGTTGTCCAAATAAATTTGTGAAACATATCAGATATATGGTCAGTACAATTTCATGCATTCCAAGAACGATGTATGAATTAACTCCGTAAAAATGCAAAAATCTCAAAAATGGGAGTTTGTAAGAATACTTTAAAAGATAGATCATTAATAATATGAAAGCAAAAATTTCGGAATAAGAAACTATGGTTCCAAGGTAATGGTTTACGTTATATGTCGATTTGATAAACCAGCAGAGTATAAATACAGTTAGCCCGCAAAGACCAAGCCGTCGTGATGCTTTTATACCGTGCTCTCCTTCAATCAGAGATAAAATATGCCTTCCTGTCAGGTATCCCATTGAATAAAATATGAAATATGGCAGACAGCGGCTAATCATAAATGGTGTTTTTACATCGTAGAAATAGAAAACCCCGAATAGCGATATTAATAATGCTGAAATTCCGATTGCAACTCGTTTTAGTTTTACTTTAACGAGGAGGTATATTAAAAACTGCTGGTTGATCAGGGCGCAGATAAACCATAAGGGAGGATTGACAGGAAACGACTCCGTAGATTTATAGAGCCTGAAAATTCCCCAGAAGCATGAAAAATCGAAATTTGACAAAGGGTTATGTATGCTCCATTGCAATATCAGATAGATGTAATATACCACATAAAAGAATACGAACGGTATCAGAAGAGTGTTGATTTTCTTTTTTATAAATTCCTGTAAAGGATACGGCTTAAAAAAAATGCCTGACACAAAGAAAAACATAGGCATTGTTGGTGGATAATCAACAAATTCCGGATGAGCGGTATGATACCATACTACCCATAAAATAGTAAGTCCTTTAAGATAATCTATATAGTCAACCCGTTTTTTCTGTACCATGATGTTTATAGAGTCAAATATTTTTTCGTTCAAGGAATTAAGAGGTCGTTGTTTTTTACCTCTGAGATTGATATGATTGTTCTGCTTTAGATAAAACGTGTGGTACAGCATAAAAATTGCCCGCAGACCGGATGGCAGTTCCGTCTGCAGGCAATATATTCAGAGGTTATTAAACTTAATCTTGGGCGTGGTATCAGCGGCCTGATGATATGATTTCTTCGCGGATGCGGTTGTTGAATTCTTTCTGAGAGTTGAGGTCTTCGAGCGTGAGGTGCATTCGGTAACGCCAGTAGTGGCGCGGGTTGGCGGGAATGTTGATCAGTTCGTCGCGCGGGTCCTGACGGCGCAGCACTCCGTCGATCGACAGCCAGTCCTGGAGCGGGAGTATGCAGAGCATCGAGGGTGACTGCAGATGGAGTCTGATGATGCGCTCGCAGATCCACGGCTCGGCATAGGCCGGCGCTTCTCCGGGCTCACCGAGCACTTCGTTGTAGAAACGCTGTGTGGCATCACGGTCGGCTTCCCACCAGCGGCGTATGCCGTCCATGTCATGGGTCGAGGTGGTGCACACAGAGCGGTAGGGATAGGTCCAGGTGTTGCCGAAGGCAGCATTCGGATCTTTCGGCATACGCTGGATCTCAAGCACAAGTATCTGCAGATTGTTCATTACGGCAGGCACACATGCCGGAATCATTCCGAGGTCTTCGGCGCAGACAAGCATGTCTGTCGCATCAGTAAGCGGCGGAAGCTTCCACATAGCCTTGCCATACCAGAAATCATTGTTGCGGCGGTAGAAGAAGTCGTTGTAGAGACGGTCGAAACACCAGCGCTCGTAGTCGGTCAGCGCACGGTAGGCATAGGTGAACTGGGCCGAGATTCTCGGATGGTATTTGCCTTTTTCATATGGGTCTTCGATGAAAAGAACCTCGTCGATCAGGCCTAAGAGACCGTTGCACATGCGGTCGTTGCGTTCGTTCTTTTCCTGTCCGGCGAAGTAGTCCACCACCTTGCGCTGAGTGCTGACCTCGTCGCGCAGGCGGTAGTGGCCATATCCGTCGTCGAGGAGGAAGCGCTCACGCACCTCCGATGCAGTCTCGCCGAAGAAATCGCCGAGCATATAGTCCATGATGTAGGGGCGGGTCTGGCGCTCTTCGTCAAGCCAGAAGTCATAGCTGTTGCGGAGCTCGTCGGGGCTGAATGGCAGCGCGCGGTTGAACACTCCGAGCAGACCGTGGACGGCATCCATCGGGATCTGCCAGATGCGGAAGAATCCGAGCACGTGGTCGATGCGGTAGGCGTCAAAGTATTCAGCCATTTTGCGGAAACGCGATTTCCACCAGGCGAAACCGTCTTTCGACATTTCCTCCCAGTTGTAGGTCGGGAATCCCCAGTTCTGGCCAAGTACCGAAAAATCGTCCGGCGGAGCACCGGCCTGGCAGTCGAGATTGAACAGGCGGGGTGAGATCCAGGCATCGGCACTTGTACGCGAGATGCCGATAGGTATGTCGCCTTTGATGGCCACGCCTCGATCCGAAGCGTAGTCGCTGACCTCGCGCATCTGTTTGTCGAGGAAGTACTGTATGTAGCAGACATAGTCGATGTCATGCTGATGGTCGGCAATGAATCCTTTGATCTTTTCAGGATCATAGACTGCGAATTCGCCCCAGCGGCTCATGTCGGGGGTCTGGTTGAGATCGCGGAGCACACACCATGCGGCATAGGGCATCAGCCAGTCGGCATTTTTTGAGAAGAACGCCTTGTAGGCTTCCGAAGCGAGGATTTCTTTTCCGTCCTGAGCGAAAAGCTCGCGGGTGAATTCGTTTTTGCCGTTGTTGACACGCTCGTAGTCAACCTGAGGCAGGCGGTTGAGTTCGCGGCCCAGATTGTCGAAATAGCGCTGGCGCTCCTCGTTTTTCAGCCGGCCCATAGCCTGCAGGCGCAGGTACATGGGGTGCAGGGCGAAGGTCGAGTTCGCATTGTAGGGATATGAATCGGTCCAGCTTCCGGTCATGGTGGTGTCGTTGATCGGAAGAAGCTGAACGAAATTCTGTCGGGTCTGTGCGGCCCAGTCGATCATCAGTTTCAGGTCAAGGAAATCACCGACACCGAAGTCGTCTTCACTGCGGAGCGAGAATACAGGGATGGCCACGCCCGCTCCACGCCAGGGAGCCAGAGGGTTGACCAGCCGCTGTCCGGCATCCACAATTGACTCGTCGGGGCGCTGGAGCGTGAGATCTATATGGCGGTTGTCACGGGCTTCCCATGCGACAACATCGCCGGTTGATTTTTTTAGTATAAGGAATTTATAGTCTGTTCCGGGCTGGATTTCAGCTGCCGGGATGTTGACTTTCCATGTCGGGTAGTCGGCGTCACTCATGCGCAGAGCCTTTGACGGAGCCCAGGCACCCATTGCGGCGGCTTCTCCGGCTACTGCCACAACCTCGTCAGGGGCTATCATCGGAGCGTCGACACTGAGGGTCAACATGCCTGCCGCCGGCATCACGGCCGCCGAGCGGTCGCCGCGGTGGCAGATGCAGTCGGTGAATGCGCTGCTGTAGTAAGGTTTGTCCCAGGGCTGGTCCTGCCAGCGGTCGTAGACAGTGAACATGTGGGAGTCTGCGGCATGGACAAAGCGCCGGGGCTTTCCCCATTCCTTTTTGACAGTTCCGTTGTCATGACGCACTATGTAGCCGTAGCTGAATTCTTTTACAGTGTCGGGAATTTCTACATGCACGGTCCAGGTTTCAGCCCCGACAAGTTTCATCGGCACTGCGCGGCTGAGATCGTCCTCGCCAAGTGCAAGCGGAGAACCGGTGAGATAGAGAGATTCACCCCACTCGGTGCGGTAATTCACGTTAAAGGTCAATTTCATGAGTAAGTATGATATATGATATGTATATTCTATTTATTATAATTGATTTTTTGGCAGTTAAGTTCGGAATTGATGAGTTAAGATTGTACATGGAAGTACTTATGATGCAAAAATACGAAAAATCCGTAAAAATGCAAAAGGCGCGTTGCAATCCGGGTGATTGCCGCGCGCCTTTTGGAAATTTCCTGGTGAATCGCTGTGTATTTTAAGACTTCCGGTGCACCATTATGTGATGACCGTGGTGACGGTTATTTAGCAGGATCGAGAATGAGAACACGGTAGTTGCCTTGTGCGTTGATGGCCTTCATGAAGTTCATCACATCCTGAGGAGTGATCGAGCTTACAGTGTCGACATTGCCGTTGAATGTGTCCACGCCGTTTGAAAGCGTTCCGACGATGGCCGAGAGCCACGGGCCGTTGAGTTCTTTGTTGGCGGTGAATGCCTTCATCATGTATTCTTTGGCCGGATTGAGCTCGGCTGCGGTGACATTCGATTCCATTTCCTTGAACTGGCCTTTGATGAACGAGAGGACTTCTTCTTTCATTTCGGGCTTCATCGGGAACTGAGACACGATGCTTACGGGGTTCAGACCTGAGCGTTCGAGTGAGCCGGAGGCGCTGATCGAATATACGGCACCCATCTCTTCGCGTACGGTCTTGATCAGACGGTTGGTCAGAATCTGGCCTGCGATTGATGCAAGCATGGCGTTTTTGGGGGTATATTCCATGTCGCCGCTTTCGATAATGGCAACCTGGGTCTGGGGTGTCGACATTTCGGCAGTGAAAGAGTCGGTCTTGTCGCCGCCTTTCATAAAGAGGGCCGGATTGTATTTCTCGACCTTCTTCACGGCAGTCTTCGGATCGCCGGGCAGAGATGCGATATATTTCTCGACGAGAGGCTTGAGGGTTTCGGGGTTGACGTTGCCGACAAACACAAATGTCCAGTCTGCGGCATTGGCTGTCATTGCATGGGCTATTTCGATTGTCTGTTCGCGCGAAGCCTTGTTGATTACCTCAGAGTTGAGCATCTGTGCGCGGGGAGAGTCGTAGAGAGTGGCGAGGATGTTCTTCTGGAAGATGTATTCGGGGCTCTTTTCCTGATTTGCAAGGAAGCCGCTGTAGGCGGTCTGCAGGGCTGCAAATTCGTCAGCAGTGAATTCGATATCCTTGAAGTTCATGTAGAGGAGCTCCATGAGGGTCTCGATGTCTTTGGGAGTGGTCGAGCCTGAGAAGCTGCGACTGTAGTTGCCGAATCCGCAGTTGAGCGCCACCTGCTTGCCGGCTGTGTATTTCGACAGGTCAGTGTTGGTGTAGCTGCCGAGACCGCGGGCCGGAAGAGCTGTCGAGAGGAAGAGAATTGTGTTGGTGTAGTCGTCAGAGAAATCCGAATAGCCGCCTTTGGCATAGGCCGAGAAGATGATTTCGTCTTCTTTGAACTTTGTGGGCTTGACAATTACTTTGGCACCGTTTGAGAGAGTCCAGTCAATGGTTCCGAACTGCGGGTTTTCAGTTGTGGCTACCACTGTTCCGGCAACGGGTGCGGTCGGGATCAGAGGCTCTGAGTTGACTTCATCCACAAATGCCTCGATGGTTTCGGCATCGACGGCAGAGAGTGCTTCGGCGATCATCTCCTTGGTGGGAAGAGTGATTCCTTCAGCTTCAGGCATGAGCACCATGACGGCACGGTTGTCAGGGGTGACAGCCTCGGCCATCTTCCGGTTGATGAGGTCAAGGGGAACATTGTTGGCGATTCCCTGCGCGAGAGCCCACTCGGTCTCGATCGAGGGCAGCGGTTCTTTGTCAGTGAAGTTCTTGACATATTCGCTTACAAACGAGCCGGTCTGACGGGTGGCACGGTTGTTGTAGATGCGCTCGAATGACGAGAGATATTCGCTGCGCGCGCGGTCATATTCACTCTGGGTGAAACCGCCGCGCTGTGCGCGCAGAAGTTCACGATAGAGGGCCTGGAGAGGCACTATGATGTCATTGTTTTTTGAAGCCACAGATCCGCTCATGGCATCTTTCACTTTCGAAGAAAGGAAGTAGCCGCCGAAATCAACTCCGGCTCCGGCAAAGGGGGAATCCGGTCTGGATGAGATTTCGTTAAGACGGTTGTTGATCATTGACGAGATCATGGCCTGGATATATCCGTTGACGAAATAGGCAGGGGTGTTTTTAATTTCAGCGGGTATCTGATCGAAGATGAACATCATCTGGGCTACAAGATTTTTCTGTTCCGGGTCGCTTCCGATTCCGTAGAGAGTGCCTTTGTGGTCAGGCACGGGGGTATAGACGCGCTCTGCGGCATTTTCAGGCATCTCGATCGATGAGAACATCTCTTTGATCTTGCCTTCGATGCGGTCAACGTCAATGTCACCCACCACGATCACGGCCTGCTGGTCGGGACGATACCATTTTTCATAGTAGTCGCGCAGGGCCTGATAGGGGAAGTTGTCAACGATCTCCATCTTGCCGATGGGCAGACGGTGGCCGTATTTTGAGTCGGGGTAGAGGTCAGGCAGAATCTTTTCGAGGATTCGCATCTGGCCCTGCATGGAGCGGCGCCACTCTTCATGGATCACACCGCGTTCCTTGTCGATTTCCTCAGGAGCGAGTGTGAGGTCATTGGCCCAGTCATGCAGTATGAGAAGGCAGGAGTCCTGGACGCTTTCGCGTGCCACGGGGACATTACTGATGTTATAGACAGTTTCGTCTACACCTGTATAGGCGTTGAGGTTGGCTCCGAATTTCACACCGATTGATTCGAGCCAGTCGCGGAGCAGATTGCCGGGAAAGTTTGTGGTGCCGTTGAAACACATGTGTTCGAGGAAGTGGGCGAGGCCGCTCTGGCTGTCTTCCTCAAGAATAGATCCGACGTTCTGGGCGATGTAGAAATCCGCCTGTCCCTTGGGATATTCGTTGTGACGGATGTAGTAAGTCAGGCCGTTAGGCAGTTTGCCGATACGCACTGCTGTGTCTACGGGCAGAGGCTGGAGCATCGGATTCTGATCCTGCGCTCTGATTATGCCGGGAAGAGCCATGAAGACCATGACGAGTGCTGCCGACAATAATCTGAATGTAGCTTTGATCATGATTGGTGGTTTGGTGAAATGAATTGAGAATGTTTGTGTTATTTCAATTATATGACGCAAATATAGGGCAATAGTGACAGAACGGATACAGTTTTTGCCGTGTTTTAAATAAAATTAACTGTCTGTTGTACTGTCTGAGCCTTGAATTTGCGCCGGTGGTCGGCCAGGACGGCCTGGGCTTCGATGCGCAGATAGGGGACGGGGATTATGTAGGCCATAGGGCATTCCGGATGGAACACTCCGAGTTTCATCTCTCTGATGCCGATTCCGTAGCGCTCTTCGAGGATGAATCTGTAGATGCTCAGCTGAAGTGCATAGTGCATGTAGGAGCAGTCGTCGAGATGTCTCACCGGGTGGAGGCCTTTGGCTCCGAAACGGCTTGAGCGCTCGGTCTGCCCGTCAGGACCGACAAGCTTTTTTGACCGTTTCCAGTCATATATATTAAAGGTGCCGTCGGGGCGTCGCTCCAGAAAGTCGAGAGTGCCGGCCACACCGTAGTCCTCCATATATATGCGCCACTCTGTGCGGTAAGGGTAGAGACGCTCGGCCGCCGCGAAATGGCGGAACATGGCATAAGCGTCGCCGTCATCTCCGTAATCGTCACCGAGATAATAGCGCTCTATGCGGTCGTGCATTATTGTGCCGAGTTCGCGCGAACGGCGGGCGTTTTCCTCCCACCGGGCTTTCAGCTCCTCAGCAGTCAGACCCATTGACGGAGCTTTGCGCGCAGCCCAGTAGTCGGCATCGAATTTCGGGAAGCAGCTTTCCACGATGGTTGTCACGGAAGTCAGCGTCCGGTCGCCTACGGTATAGGTGTGGGTCGCGGCATCGAAGCTGAGAAAGGGATCGCGCTGATGGGCGTTCAGTTCGTTATAGTTCATAGACTTTTGGCTTCCTCCCAGATCGCATCCATTTCTGCCAGTGTCATTTCCTTGAGAGTCTTGCCGGCTTCGCGGGCTTTTTCCTCAAGATAATTGAAGCGTTTGATGAATTTTTTGTTGGTTTTTTCGAGCGCGTTTTCGGGATTGATCTTGTAGAGCCGGGCGGCGTTGATGATGCTGAAGATCAGGTCGCCCATCTCCTCCTCGCGGTGAGCGGCATCCATCCCTCCTACGGCTTCTTCGAATTCGCCGAGTTCCTCGCGCACCTTTTCCCAGACCTGCTCCGGTTTTTCCCAGTCGAAACCTACATTGGCGGCTTTTTCCTGGATGCGGTCGGCCTTTATCATTGCAGGAAGGGCGGTGGGGACTCCGGAAAGCACGGTCTTGTTGCCGCCTTTTTCTTTCAACTTTAGTTCCTCCCAGTTCTGGAGCACTTCGTCGGTAGAGTTGACGGAAGTGTTGCCGAACACGTGCGGATGGCGGTAGATCAGTTTCGAGTTGAGGGCGTCGCAGACATCGGCGATGTCAAAGGCGCCTTTCTCCTCGCCGATTTTGGCATAGAAAAGCACATGGAGAAGCACATCGCCGAGCTCCTTGCGGATATTGGCGTTGTCTTCGTTTATGAGAGCGTCGCAAAGTTCATAGACTTCCTCTATGGTGTTCGGTCGCAGTGATTCGTTGGTCTGTTTGGCATCCCAGGGACATTTCACACGCAGAATGTCAAGCGTGTCGATCACCCGTCCCAGAGCCTCGATTTTTTCCTCGCGGGTATGTGACATGATATTTGGTTTTTATGACTGCAAAGATACTCAATCAATCTCAAATATCGTGGGTATGGATGCAAAATTCCCCATGCCGGGATTGCAAATTTGTTATCGGCACGGGGAATTGATATAGCAGAGCCTTGCGGCTGTAATTTGGATGTCTTATTCAAAGATGTGGCGGAGTTTGCTGAAGATGCGGTCTTTGGTCGACTGACTGGGAGTCATGTTGGGCTTGCCCTGCAGCGACTCGATGGTCTTCTTCTCTTCATCGGTGAGGTTTTCGGGAATGTAGACCATGACGTTGATAAGTTCGTCGCCTGTTCCGTAGCCGTCGGTCGAGGGGAGACCTTTACCGCGCAGGCGCAGGACTTTGCCGGGTTGTGTGCCGGCCGGAATTTTCAGGCGGGCACGGCCTGTGATGGTCGGCACTTCGACAGATCCGCCAAGAGCGGCTGTCGGGATGTCGAGCATGAGGTTATAGATGACATCGTTGCCGTCACGGATGAGTTCGGGACTCTTGATCTCTTCGATGACCACAAGGAGGTCACCGTTGACTCCGCCGTGGATCGCGGCGTTGCCTTGGCCCTTGACTGTCAGAGTCTGTCCGTCAGCCACACCTGCCGGAATGGTGAAGGTCACAGTGCGGTCTTCGCGGACCACGCCTTCTCCGTGGCAGAAGCTACACTTTTCATTGATGATCTTGCCTTCGCCCTTACACTGCGGACATTCTACGGCTGACTGCGAGATGCCGAACAGGGTCTGCTGCTGGCGCAGTACGGTGCCTGAACCGCCGCAGGTGGGGCAGGTGGAGAATGCAGTGCCGTCTTTGGCACCGGTGCCGTCACAGTGGGTGTCTTTGACAAGAGTAGGAATCTTCAGCGTCTTGGTGACTCCGGTTGCGATTTCGGCGAGAGTCATTTTGACCTTTATGCGCAGGTCGGAACCGCGGCGCTGGCGGCGGGCACGGCCTCCGGCGGTCTCGAAACCGCCCATGTTGCCGAAGCCACCTCCGAAGATGTCGCCGAACTGCGAGAAGATGTCTTCCATCGAGAAACCTCCGGCATGGAAACCTCCTCCTCCGCCGGGGAAGCCCTGCGGACCCATATTGTGGCCGAACTGGTCATATTTGGCGCGTTTTTCGGGATTGGAGAGCACGTCATAGGCCTCGGCAGCTTCCTTGAACTTCTCCTCGGCTTCCTTGTCGCCGGGATTCTTGTCAGGGTGATACTGGATGGCCTTTTTGCGATAGGCGCTCTTTATGGTCTTTTCGTCAGCGTTTTTGTCAACGCCGAGCACTTCATAGTAGTCTCTTTTGTTAGCCATAAGTGGAGTAGCTGCTTACTGGCCCACAGCCACTTTGGCATGGCGGAGCACTTTGTCGTTGATTGTATATCCTTTGGTCGGAGTGTCGATTACGATACCTTTCTGCGATTCATCGGCCACGGGTACCATAGCTATCGCCTCATGGAGTTCGGCGTCAAATGGCCGCCCGTTGCTTTCGATGGGTTTCACGCCGTTGGCGGCGAGGAATTTGACAAGTTTCTGATAGATCAGCTCCATGCCTTCGCGGATCGAGGAGGGATCTTCGAGTTTGGCGCTTGCCTCAAGGCCGCGTTCGAAGTCGTCGACGATTGGAAGCAGTCCTTTGAGCACGCTCTCGGATGCGTTGCGGATTATGTCTGATTTTTCCTTGCCAGTGCGTTTGCGGAAGTTGTCAAACTCAGCCATGAGGAAGAGATATTCTTTCTTCTCTTTCTCAACCTGGGCCTCGGCGTCTTTCAGCTGCTGGGTCAGGGCATCGATATCGGAGAGCTGCTTGTCGATGATGGCGTTTTCTTCGTCTTCGACAGAATTCTGCTCGTCAAAAGCTTCCTGGACATCGTCAAGAACGGCTGCATTTCCGTCCATAGTCTCGTCCTTGCGGGGAGTGGCGTTGTCCTGATGGTTATTTTGCTTGTGGCTCATAATATTTATGTCGTTTTTTTGATTTATCGTAGGATTATTTTCATATATCATGCAAAAAGGTTGCCAAAATGGCTGCCGGGCAGAGATTTTTCCGACAAAACGTGCTTTTGGCCATGCCTCTTTCTGATTTTACAACAAACCGGAGCGCATAACGTTCAATAACCCAGCAAAAAGCGGATGCCTGACGGCGGTATCAGAGTTTTGAACTGAACACAGCCGAACCGGCGAAAGTCTCTGTCAGACAGTCTGCCAAAATGTCATTGTCGAAGAGGCCGTAGACCGATGAGCCTGAACCTGACATGGAGGTGTAGACGGCTCCGAGTCCTTCCATTTTCTCCTTGATCTCGCTGACTGAAGGGTAGGCGGGAAATACCGACGGTTCGAAGTCGTTTTTAAGCCGCCCGCGCCATTCGCTTATCGGGCGGGAGATGATCTCGGCTATGGGAGTCTGTGGTATGGACGGAGTGGTGTGGCGGTAGGCCTCGGCTGTCGGCACACTCGTCTGCGGCTTGACAATGACTATTGTTAGGCCTCTGAGACTGACTTCAGCCGGAGTGAATTCCGTGCCGATTCCGGTGCACAGCATCGGGCGGTTATATATGAAGAAGGGGCAGTCGGCTCCGAGTCCGGCGGCTATTTCAGCAAGCCGGCTGTCGGAAAGTCCGAGTGCGAAGAGTTCGTTGAGCCCGCGGAGTGTAAACGCCGCATCGGCCGATCCGCCTCCCAGACCTGCTCCGTCGGGGATGATCTTGCGCAGAAAAATGTCGACCGGCGGCAGTTCCACAGTCTCGGCGAGAGCCCTGTAGGCTTTCATTACAAGATTTTTTTCAGGCGGACAATCCACCCGGCGTCCGCTGACAGTCAGAGTGGTCTCGCAGCCCTTGGCCGGAACTATTTCAAGAACATCGCACCAGGGGACAGGGATCATCACGGTCTCGATGTCATGATAGCCGTCAGGCCTACGGCGCAGAATGTCAAGGCCGAGATTGATTTTTGCGTTGGGAAACAGGATCATACGGAGAAAAATATGCTTCGTGAAAGAATAAGAGGTTGATTTTTTACAAACCTTAAAAGTTAACGGTTTCTAAATCTCAGGCAAAGGTAGCGCTTTTTTTGGACATGTGTAATCAGCATTGATAGCTTTGATAATATAATTCCGCAGCGCATTGCTTGAAGAAGTGGCGAAAAGATGAAACTTTTTTCGTACCTTTGTATAGAAAAATCGTCTTAACAAAGCCACAACACTACTATCACAGCCATGCCACAGGACAACACTTCAGGCTCTCAGCGAAGAACATCGAAACCGCAACATGTCTCAGCCTTTGACCACGGAGGCCGCATCCCTCCGCGCGACAACGATCTTGAAGAGGCGGTGCTCGGCGCACTGATGCTCGAAAAGGATGCCTACACGGTTGTTTGTGACATTCTGAAACCCGAATCGTTCTACGATCCGTCGAATCAGAAGATCTATGCCGCCATCCAGAGCCTCGGTGCCGCACAGCAGAGCATCGACATGCTCACCGTCACCGAAAAGCTGCGCCTGATGGGCGAACTGGAGGCTGCCGGCGGTCCGCTGCGCATCTCCGAGCTGACTTCGAGAGTGGCTTCAGGCGCACACGTGGAGTTCCATGCCCGCATCGTGGCACAGAAGTATCTCGCGCGCGAACTTATTAAATTCGCATCGCAGATCGAGGCGCAGGCTTTCGACGAGAGCTACGACGTGGACGACCTTCTGCAGGAAGCCGAGGGCAAGCTCTTTGAAATCTCGCAGCGAAATGTAAAGAAAGACGTCACACAGATCGACCCTGTGATCAACTCGGCCATCGAGCAGATCCAGACTGCCGCCAACCGCGCCTCCGGTCTTTCAGGCCTTGAGACGGGCTATCATGAACTCGACAAGCTGACTTCCGGCTGGCAGCGAAGCGACCTGATCATCATCGCGGCCCGTCCTGCGATGGGCAAGACCGCATTCGTGCTCTCGATGGCCAAGAACATGGCTGTCAACTATAATATCCCCGTGGCCATCTTCTCGCTTGAAATGTCTAACCTTCAGCTCGTCAACCGCCTGATCCAGAACACCTGCGAGATTGAAGGCGAGAAGATCAAAAGCGGTCAGCTGACGCAGATGGAGTGGGACCAGCTCATGTCAAGAGTCAAGAACCTATACAGCGCACCTTTATATATAGACGACACAGCCTCGCTTTCGATCTTCGAACTGCGCACCAAGGCGCGCCGGCTTGTCAGAGAACACAACGTCTCGTTCATAATCATCGACTACCTCCAGCTCATGAATGCCTCAGGCATGAAATTCGGTTCGAGAGAACAGGAGGTCTCCATGATCTCGCGCTCGCTCAAACAGCTTGCCAAGGAACTCAACATCCCGATCGTGGCCCTCTCGCAGCTTAACCGAAGTGTAGAATCGCGTGGCGCCGACAGCAAGGACGGCAAACGTCCGCAGCTGAGCGACCTTCGTGAATCTGGTGCGATCGAACAGGATGCCGACATTGTCTGCTTCATCCACCGTCCGGAATATTACCTGCGTTCAGGAGTCGATGCCGCCGGCAATGACATCCGCGGTCTGGCCGAATTCATCGTGGCAAAACACCGTAGCGGCCGTGTGGACGATGTGAAGATGCGATTCAAATCGCGCTATGCCCGCTTCGAGAACTGGGACAGCGAGCCGGAGATGACAAGCGGCTCAAAAGTGTCGCGCCTCAATGCCGGCGATGATGATTTTGGCGGCGGAGGCTTCGGACAGCCGGCAAGTCCGTTCAGCGGAGGCTCGGCCGATATTCTCGGCGCACCCGGCGACGATGTAGCTCCCTTCTGATGCGATATGACTGTGATTTCATGCGTTAATGAATATTCTGGAGAATAGGCTATAAAAAAATATGGCCTCTGAGCCTATTGAGGAAACGATTTTTAACGGTCATAAAACTTTTCATAAACACGGTTTGTTAGATAGATAAAATTAACAAAACCAACTATTGTTTTATGAAAAAAGCGTTATTAATCATTGCAATC
>CAMXAZ010000027.1 GCA_947179295.1 uncultured Muribaculaceae bacterium | reverse complement strand
TTGATTTGGCTGCCATAAAAATTTTATTGAATCAAATTTAAACAGTTTCTAAGACAATTAAAGGTAGAGGCGCTGATTGGTTGCAGGCAATGTATGACAATACAAAATTTTTGGAGAACATTTAATGATAATATCTTGTGGATGAATATATGTTGGCCGGCAATTTGTTTGCCAGCAGCCATATTGCGAACAATGATATCATTAGCTCCGGGGCATTCTAAATTTGTAAAAAAGTGCATTGATGATTATAATCGAATTTCGACAAACAGAGTTGCAAAGCCATATCATAATTGGACTGGTCTGCCTGGAATTATTCCATCAATGTCTTTATTGCTGAAAAATATGCAGTATATAGCTGAAGCTAATGCAAAAGATTTAAAATCTTTTGTCTGGGCAGCAAAGGCATGGTGTTATAATACTAAAACCCCATTTACAGTTAATTTTAATGGTAATGCTATTGTGTGTAGAGAGGATACTATTTACCCGGCTTTGGTAGCCTTTGATAACGGAAAAGAATCACAATTATATTTTCGGGATTTTTTAATTGTGGATTCAAAATTTGCTCATCACATTGATAAGCTGTTAAAATATTTGGAATATTTGAAAGAGGAAATGATATTTGTACATGATTGTGATGGGTCACAAAATATTCATCTACATGCAAAATGTCAGTATGAAATTGATTTTAATGAAAAGGTTGTGGAGCAGTTTGATTGGATCAATGATCGTCTTTTGTCACATAAGATGGATGTTTACAAGTGGTTTAATCAAATTAAAACATTGTGATTCAGGCTGGTTATGCAATTAAGAAACAATTCCGCTCTTCAGAATGGCAAATACCGCATCATCCGTGTCCTTGGACAGGGAGGCTTTGGTATAACTTATCTTGCCGTACATACTATGCTTGATAAGATGGTTGCGATAAAGGAATTCTTCCCGAAGGAATATTGTGACCGGAATATGGACACGAGTCATCTTACCATCGGCACGAAAAATTCGGTCGAGATTGTCGAAAAGCTCAAAGGCAAGTTTATCAAGGAGGCTAAAAATATCTCTAAATTGCGGCACCCTAACATCATAACTATACATGACATTTTCCAGGAAAATTGCACAGCATATTATGTGATGGAATATGTTGAAGGGGCATCGCTTTCTCAAATCATCAAGGAGCAGGGGCCGATATCAGAGATCAAAGCGGTTGGGTATATCCGTAAGGTGGCCGATGCCGTGGGTTATATGCACAGTCTCAGCATGAACCATCTTGATTTAAAACCGGCAAATATAATGGTGCGTGAATCTGATGGCGAACCAATTCTGATTGATTTTGGACTGTCAAAGCAGTATGATTCCAGTGGCGGACAGACATCGACAACGCCGGTCGGCATCAGTCACGGGTTTGCTCCTATCGAACAATATCGTCCCGGAGGTGTGGCCTCATTTACTCCACAAACGGATATATATGCTCTTGGCGCTACGTTGTTAAACTTGATTTCAGGGAATGTCCCTCCCCATTATAGTGAAATTCTTGAAGGCGGACTGCCGAAACTGCCATCTGCGGTTTCAAAACAATGTATTGCTGCTATCGGACATGCTATGGAAATAAAGAAAAACAAACGTCCGGGGTCTGTTGGAGAATTTATTTCAGAACTGACAAAAGAGACGCATCCTGATATAGATTTGGATGTGGACGGCCACCGAAAGATTGAGATTAAAGATTATATCCAAAGCAATGATGTTCGCGCGTCAGCAGAGGATACGGTGTTAATGGATGTAATTGCCAAAAATATGGTTTCGGACAATGTAATCATTGATCAAATTGAATTTGTTGATCTCGGACTTTCTGTGAGATGGGCTGATAGAAACATAGGTGCAATGGGGATTGAGGACACCGGGACTTGTTTTGCTAAGAGTATTGATTTAAACGAGATATATCAATATAATACACAAGGAGCAATAGTCCCGCAGTTAAAGCTTTTTGAGGAACTTATAATAAAATGTAACTGGTATTGGTATTCTGTTAATGGATCTATGGGATATACTGTTGTAGGGCCGAATGGGAATAGTATAAGATTGCCTGTTACAGGAGATGCGGATAATCTACGGGCATCAATTGTTACTTTCGGATTGCTTTGGACAAATGAGGCGTTATTGAATCATTGGAGATCCGGAGGATGTTTATTTTATTATAATAATGTATCATACAAATTGACTAATTATATAACCAATAGAATTTGTCCGGTGCGTCTGGTGCTACGATAAAATCGAGAATAAAGACATTAGGTATATTATGTCAATCATATCGGCTATTTCATCAAATCGACGGCAAAATATTTGAAGTTAAGGAATTGTGATGGTAGTTTTGCATTAGAAAACGAGATGAAACTTCCGATTTTG
Source organism: uncultured Muribaculaceae bacterium (assembly GCA_947179295.1). GTDB lineage: Bacteria > Bacteroidota > Bacteroidia > Bacteroidales > Muribaculaceae > Duncaniella. Next base: position 34,038 of record CAMXAZ010000027.1, on the reverse strand, counting down.
AATAGTAAAATAAATAAAGAAATATGAAAAGCGAAATTAATAATAATTCGATTTCTCAGAGTGAAGAAACGCAGTTGCTCAATTCGGCATCTGCCGTTATCGGTGGAAACGTTGCAGGAAAGAACAATGTGCGGAAGAGTGGAAAAGGTGCTACCATAGCAGCCGGGGCTGGAGGATTTGCCGCCGGAATGGCAGGAGGCATCGGTGGAACAGCTGTCGCGGCAACTGTTGATGATGCGGAGATCAAAGCGGATATAGAGAATTCGGAAGATGTAGAACCCATTGCCGTTCCGGATAAGGACGATGTGATCCTCGCCAATAACGAGGGTGTCCGCTATGCGCATGTGGATGCCGATAATTTCAACGATGCTTTTGCTCAAGCCCGTGCGCAGGTTGGCCCCGGAGGGGTATTTGAATATAACGGTAAATTATATGGCACTTATCTTGCGGACGAATGGGATAAAATGACCCCTCAGGAACGAGCCGATTATCAGAACAGGGTAAACGAGATTGCACCTTCTCATTCTGCTGCTTCTGCTGCGGCTCCGGCAACAGATGTTTCCGGGCACCATGACGCATCTTCGGCGGTTGTCCACACAAATGCAGAAATGACTTCAGCAGAGCCGGTTGATGACGAGATTCGAGTTCTTGGCGTTGAAGCTGTGCAGAGTGAAGATGGCCGGATTATGAACGTTGCGCTTGTTGAGTGTGATGGAGATCAGGCCCTGCTTGTTGACGTTGACAACAACGGCACCATTGACGTTATGCTCCATGATGATAATGGGGATGGGCAGATTCAAGAATCTGAAATACACGATGTCTCAGGTGCCGGTCTTGAGGTGGCTGATCTTATGCAGGCTCAGGCTGCCGGAGAGGGAGATTTATTGTATGCCTCAAATGACGGAATGCCTGATTATGTCAATGACGCCGATTCAACGATGTTTGTCTGATGGGAAAGGTATTTATAGTTTGTCCGGAATGCCACCAACAGCTTTCGTTCCCCGAACAGCCTGGCTGGCAGAACAAGTTGGTCGAGTGTCCGAAATGTCGGTTTAAGGCTAAAGCAAGCGTCTACCGTTTGGGCTCGCAGGCTCGTGGGGCCCACGGTGCTGACGATTCGGCCACGCAGCTTGTGACGAGTTCGCAACCCGTGTTTGATGCCGGTCGACTGCGTGTGAAAAACACGAATGAGGTGCACGATCTGAGAGCGGGATCGAATGTGATCGGACGTTGCGCGACCACTGGGACGGCTGATATAAAAATCGGCTCGGATATGTATATGAGCCGCCGGCATGTCCGGATTGATGTCGTAAAGTCGGCCCGTGGATATGAACATCATTTGGTTGAAATCAATTCAAAGAATATCGTAAAGCTGAATGGCAAGCCAATCAAGAGAGGGGATGTTCTTATTCTGAAATTCGGAGATATGCTGACTCTCGGCATGACAGATGTCGTTTTGGAGTCAGGAGACAATGAATCAACACGATTGGTATAAATAACGTACAGATGATCACTATAAGGCAGCCGCTGTATTTTACAGAAATCGGCAAAAAAGACAATCAGGAGGATTTTCTCTATCCCTCCGGTCCCACACCGGAGAACCGCGTGTTTATCATGTGTGACGGAATGGGCGGTCATGACAATGGAGAAGTGGCGAGCATGACAGCGGCAACAGCTCTGGGCGACAGTCTGTCGGAGTGCGGTCAGATTGATGCTGATACCTTTGACGTCGCTCTCTCAAAGGCCTATGATGCGCTTGATATGATAGATACAAATTCAGACAGAAAGCCTGGTACCACAATGACCTGTCTGTGTCTGAACGAAAATTCCTGTCTTGTCGCACACATAGGCGACAGCCGTATCTATCATATACGTCCGTCATTGTTTAATAGGGAGACGGAGCGTGGAGGCATCCTGTATCAGTCGGCTGACCATTCGCTCGTCAACGATCTGCTGAAAGCGGGGGAGATCACAGAGGAGGAAGCCCGCGATTTTCCTCATAAAAATGTGATCACCCGTGCGATGCAGCCTCATTTGTCAAAGCGATATAAGGCTGATGTGTTTACTTTTGACGATATAAGAGAAGGAGACTGGTTCTTCTTGTGTTCCGACGGAGTGCTGGAACAATTGTCAAATGAAATGCTTTGCGAAATCCTTGCTGATCCTGACCTTGACGACGGGCAGAAAATGGAGAAAATAAAGGCTGTTTGCGAAGGGCAGACCAAAGATAATTTTACCGCGTGGCTGATTCCTGTTGACAAGGTGGTCATAGATCAGGACAGTGGATCTACGGATATTATTCAGGCTGATGCTGAGGGCGCTTTGACGCAGCCGGAAAAGGCATTGCCACAAGTAGCTATCCGGAAGGACCGAAAGACGGCGGTAGTGAAAATGATCGGTTGGATAATAGGATTGCTGGCTGTTTTGGCAATAATATACGGCGGTATTCTTATCTATAAGCTGCTTGCCTGACCTCCCCGGCTGTGAACTTTTGTGAGGGGAGGGATGTTGGGAATGGAATAGCACTTATATCTTACATTTTTATTTTATGAGAAAATTTTTAACTCTGTTTGTGATCGGAATTGTAGCTGCGATGGCTTGGAGCTGTTCTGACGATGACGACAAGGACCGCCCGCTGAACTACGAGTCGCTTCCTGCGGTGTCAAAGGCGTTTGTGGAAACTTATTTTCCCGGTGACAAGCCTGTCAAGGTGACACGCGAGGGCAGCAACAGCCGCACGGAATATGATGTGACGCTTGCAAGCGGTTTCAGCGTTGAATTCGATGCTGTGGGAGAGTGGACTGATGTAGACGGCCCGATGAATGTAGCTATCACTAACGACGGTTTCATTCCGCAGCCTATCCGCGACTATGTGGCCGCGAATTATACCGATGCCGGTATCAACGAGATCTCGCGTGACAGCCGAGGCTATGAGGTGGAACTGACAAACCAGATAGAGCTTCAGTTTGACCAGAACGGCAATTTCGTGAGGGTCGATAACTGAGCGGCTTGACTATAGAAAAATTATTAAAAATCGGATCGCTGTGCCTTAATAGCGATCCGATTTTTTGTTTAAAACGCGGGGATTTTTGTAAATTTGCAGGCTAATGTCTTTAATATTCATAATATCATGACTATAGACCAGATTCAGAATGATATAGTGGAGGAGTTCTCTGATGTGGAGGACTGGATGGACCGCTATGGAATGATCATAGATCTCGGCAACAATCTGCCGGAAATCAACGAGGCTTACAAGACGCCCGACCATCTGATTGAGGGCTGTCAGAGCCGTGTGTGGCTCAACGCCGAGCTTACGCCTGACGGACGTGTGCACTATACGGCCGATTCCGACGCTATCATTGTCAAGGGCATCATCTCTCTGCTGATCCAGGTGCTCGACAATCAGACTCCTGACGATATTCTCAAGGCCGACCTGCATTTCATCGACGACATCGGTCTGTCGGAGCACCTTTCGCCTACCCGTTCCAACGGTCTGCTCGCAATGGTGAAGCAGATGCGCCTCTATGCACTTGCTTTTCAGGCCAAACAGCAGATGAAGTGAAAGGCTCCCGGTTTTTCATAAGGGCAATGCTTGCTGTGGCATCGGTGCTTTTCCCTGCTCTGTGTGGCGGGGTGACGCTTGATGTGCTTTCAGGAGAGATTGCCCGCGGGGAGCTTGTGGGGCGTGGCGAGACTTCGCTGATCCTGCGCGGTTCGGCCAACGCCGCCGATCTTGCGTGGATTGCCGACAATTGCCGTGAACTCCGCTTGCTTGATCTGGGCGGGCTGGCCATAGAGCCTTGCAGTCTCGACAAGGGGCTTGCCAACGGCCTGCGGGAGTTTCCCGGAGGTGTGCTTCCGGCCTATTCGCTGTCGGGGCTGACGGCTCAGACCCTTGTGCTGCCCGAAGGCATTTCTGAGATCTGTGACGGTGCGCTGCTCGGTTCGGCGGTCACAGGTCTGACTCTGCCGGCGTCAGTCAGGCTGATCGGTCAAGGGGCATTCGCTGCCTGCGAGGCTTTGCGTCATGTCAGCCTTGGAGCGTCAGTAGAAGTCATCGGCACCTGTGCTTTCAGAGGCTGCGAGTCACTTGCGTCGGTCGAGGCTGACGGAAGCAGTCTTGTAGAGATCGGCGAAAAGGCGTTTTCGGGTTGCCGGAAACTATCGGCTCTGACTTTCACTTCGGCCAATCCGGCGCTGACAGTCATCGGCGATGAGGCATTCGGGGCTACAGCCCTGCAGACGCTTGATCTTTCGGCCTGCACCGCTCTGCGGACCATCGGACGCCGGGCTTTTGCCGCTTGCGCGTCGCTGGAAGAACTTGTGCTCCCCTCCGGGGTCGCCTCCATAGCCGACGGTGTGCTGTTCGGCTGCCCGTCGCTGCGCGTCTTCGCTCTCCCGGAGGCTGCCGACAACTTGCCGGCTATGGCGCTTGCCGGAGCCTCGGCGCTTGAAGATATCTCGCTCCATGACGAAGTCAGAAGCCTCGGCGAGTATTCTCTGACCGGAATCGACGGCATCACCGAACTTGAACTGCCCTCGTCACTGCGCGAAATCGGGACGGGAGTTTTTGAAGGCTGGAACTCTCTGCAGACCCTTACGGCCGACAGACATTCCGAAGTGCCGCTTTTAGGTGCTGATGTCTGGGCCGGGGTAAATCAGTCGGAAATTGTTCTCACGGTTGCTCACGGACTTGAAGCGGAATTTGCCGCCACACCCCAGTGGAAGGAATTCATAATCAAGACGCCTGACGAGTCGACCATTGACCGCGTTCCGGCCATCGACAATCCGGCGGCCGCGGTTCTCGACGCGAAACTTGAAAATTCGGTGCTCACGGTGAAGTCATCAGAGAAAATTTCCGCCGTGACGGTCTATGACACTGACGGCCGCGCAGTGTTCGGGATCAGAACCAACGGATCTACGGCATTCGAGACCGCCACCGGGCTGCCCGTAGGGCGCATCTACATCGTGGCCCTGCGCCTTCACTCCGGAGTAGAGACCGGAATCAAACTTGTCAATATCAAATTATAATCAGCCCTTTATGGGAAAAAACAAATTAAAGAAATTCGCTGAGATGGAGACGCTCGGATGCGTCTATCAGTATCCCCAGTCGGTGCTTGAAGAGCAGGGCGACTGCCCTCTGCGCGGCCGGTGGGGCCGGGAAGTGTTCGGCAATTCAAATCCGATAGTGCTTGAGCTCGGATGCGGCAAAGGGGAATATGCCGTAGGCATGGGCAAGCTTTACCCTGAAAAGAACTTCATCGGCATTGACATCAAAGGCGCCCGCATGTGGACCGGAGCCAAGGAGGTCGATCAGCTCGGACTGCAGAACGTGGCCTTCCTGCGCACGTCTATCCATCTGCTTCCGCGCTTCTTCGCTCCGGGCGAAGTGTCGGAAATCTGGATCACCTTCCCAGACCCGCAGATGAAGAAAGTCAACAAGCGTCTGACCGGCACCCATTTCCTCGACATCTACCGTCAGGTGATGGCCCCCGGAGCCACGGTCCATCTCAAGACCGACAGCCCCTTCCTCTATGCCTACACCTCGGCAATGCTCTCGCACAATTCGATCGCCCCGATCCACTCCACCGACGACCTCTACAACTCACCCTGCAACGAGCTTGTACCCCCGATCCGCACCTACTACGAGCAGCAGTGGCTTGGCCGCGGCATCCCCAGCAAATACATCGCCTGGCCCCTGCCTGCCGCCGGAGTGAGCCTTTCAGAGCCTGAAGTCGACATCGAGCCTGACACCTACCGCTCGTTCGGACGCGGAACTCTCCAGGGCTTCTGAACCGAATGGCCCCTTCGGTTGTTGATCACTTACAAGACCCCCTTCAATATCAAATAGAATTCATCACAGGCTATTTTATCCTGCCGTAAAACAATCTGATCCAACTTCATCATGCAACTTTATCCTGCACTGATTACCGACGCTCTCCAGACCGTGCGCTATCCCGGTAACGGCAAGAACCTTGTCGAGGCCGGAATGGTCGAGGACGACATCCGCATCGACGGTGACAGCGTCAGCTTCTCGCTGGTATTCGACAAGCCTACCGACCCCTTCATCAAGTCGATGGTCAAGGCTGCCGAAACCGCCATCCATACTTATATATCACCTGAAGTCAAAGTGACCGTAAGCGTGGCCTCGCGTCAGCCGGCGGCTCCCAAAGATGCCCCTGTGCTCCCCGGAGTCAAAAACATCATAGGAGTCTCCTCAGGCAAGGGCGGCGTAGGCAAGTCTACCGTAGCCTCAAACCTTGCAGTGGCTCTCGCCCAGGAAGGCTACAAGGTGGGCCTGCTTGACGCCGACATCTTCGGACCCTCCATGCCGAAGATGTTCGGAATTGAAGACGAGCAGCTCTACATCCACGAAGTCGACGGCCGTCAGCTCATCATCCCGCAGGAACGCTACGGCGTCAAGCTCCTTTCTATCGGATTTGTGGTAGACAAGGAAAAGGCAGTGCTCTGGCGCGGCTCAATGGCCTCCAACGCGCTCAAGCAGCTTATAACCGATGCCGACTGGGGCGACCTCGACTATTTCCTGATCGACATGCCTCCGGGCACAAGCGATATCCATCTGACCCTCGTGCAGACTCTGCCCATCACCGGGGTAGTGGTAGTAACCACTCCTCAGGAAGTGGCTCTCGCCGATGCCCGCAAGGGCATAGCAATGTTCCGTGAAGACAAGGTCAATGTGCCTATCCTCGGACTGGTCGAGAACATGGCATGGTTCACTCCGGCAGAGCATCCTGACGAACGCTACTACATCTTCGGCCGCGAAGGCGGTGTGCGCCTTGCCGAAAAACTCGGAGTGCGCCTGCTCGCGCAGATCCCACTTGTGGCTTCGATTGCCGACTGCGGCGACAACGGCACACCCATAGCGCTCGATGGCAGCGTGACAGCACAGGCCTTCGCCCATCTTGCCCGTGAGGTGTCTGACGCAGTGGCCGAGCGCAACCGCGAACTGCCCCCTACCCACAAGGTGGAACTCAAACACTGATCATCACAAGATCCCGGCGGCTCGGCCGAGCCGCCGGAAAGCAATATTCTCTCACGTCAACTCAACACTATTGCCATTTATGAGAAATTTCCTACGCCAGCTTGTGCTTGTGGCCATAGGAGCCGGTTTTTGGCTCGCCGGGAGCGCAGCAATTCCCGCAGGCTACTATTCGAGCCTTAAGGGAAAGTCAGGAGCCGAGCTTAAGACTGCGGTCTTTCAGGTGATCAACCCTCACACCACGGTTTCGAGCTACAGCAACCTGCCCCAGTACTTCCAGAAGACCGACGTCTATCCTTCGTCGAAACAATGGTGGGACATGTATTCCAACGTAAAGCGCTATGCGCCGAGTTTTTCCGGCCTGAACCGCGAGCATGCTTTCCCTAAAAGCTGGTGGAAGCAGAACGGCAGTGTTGAATACACTCCGGCCTACATTGACCTGAACCATCTCTATCCCGCCGACGGACCTGCCAACCAGGCCAAGAGCAACTATCCGCTTGGCGTTACAGGCAGCAACCCCAAGTTTGACAACGGTGTCAGCCGTATCGGCTATCCGGTGTCAGGTCAGGGAGGTGGCGCGCAATATGTGTTCGAGCCGGCTGACGAATACAAAGGTGATTTCGCCCGCGCCTATTTCTACGTGGTGACCTGCTATCAGAATCTGACCTGGAACAGCACATGGATGCTTCAGCAGAACACCTATCCGACTCTTGCGCCCTGGGCCGTCGATCTGCTGCTCAAGTGGCATCGCGCCGACCCTGTGGACCAGAAAGAGACTAACCGTAACGAGGTTGTCTACAGCTACCAGAACAATCGTAACCCCTTCATCGATTTCCCGGACCTTGCCGAGTATATCTGGGGCAACAAGTTAGGCGAGTCTTTCGATCCTGGCAGCTCTTCGGAGCCGGGAGGCGACCCGATTCTGATCAATCCGGTCAACAACACCGCCCTTGACTTTGCCGAAGTGGCCGTAGGCAGCATCACCACAGCTCTCCTCTATCTCAAAGGCGAGAGCCTTTCCGGCAACGTGTCGCTCCGCATCTCAGGCACCGACCGCAACATGTTCACCCTCGATCCTGCCGCAGAGAGTCCCAAGCTCTCCGCCAGCATCCCGGCCTCGCTCGTCAATGCAGCCGGAGGCTATCAGCTCCAGGTTTCATATAAGCCCACCGCAGTAGGCGAGCACAGTGCCAAGATCTCCATCTATGACGGCGGCACCGTCGGCACCACCACCGTCAATCTTCTCGGCCAGGCACTCGAAGTCCCGACCCTCAGCCGTCTGACAGCCTATGATCCGTCAGACATCACGGCGACCTCCTACAAGGCCTCTTGGTCAGAAGCTCCTGAAGTGGTTGACTACTATCTGCTGACACGCATACGCACCATCAACGGAAATATGGTCGAGGAGAAGATCGAGTGCGACGAGAACTATACCGTTATCGACGACTATGATCCCTCGGTATCCGAAGCCTATTATGTGCAGAGTAGCCGCCTGGGCTATCTCTCCGAACCATCCGAGACCAAGTTTGTCAGCCAGTCAGGCATCTCCAACGTAGAGACCGACAATCCCTTCTCGGTTGAAAGCTACCCCGGTTGTGTGCGTTTCCGTTGCGCCGGAGTCCACACCGATGTCTGCATCTATGACATGACCGGACGCCTCGTCATGAGCATCTCCGAGATCACAGACGGCCATGAGATCACACTCCCCTACGGCATATATCTTGTCCGCAGCGCCCAGCATCCCGCCGCCGTCCGCATCATAGCAAGATAAACCGCGCGGCCCAGACCGCCCCCCCTACATATAAATCCGGTCCACAGCAAAGACTGCCACAGACAGCCCTTGCCGTGGACCGGATTTTTGTTATCAACAGCTACACCACATAGAAGTGAAGTGTCAGCCTATTTGGTGGCAGTCATGGCAGTTCTGCTGCGTGCGTGTTGCGAAATCAAGGTATGTGTACGCAAATTAGATTCAGATAAATTTTGTAATGTCATTCAATTCTTTTAGTTTTGCTTTTAATGGAATTACTTTTTTGTTAAAATCGTTATTTGGAATAAATTACAATTCATTATCATGACAACAATGAAAAACAATCGAACTAAAAAAATTATTTCTATGCTGATAGCCTTAATTTCAGTTATAGCTTGTTGCATAGTTACTGTTGATGGTAACCCAGGAGTGTTTACTCTGCTTGCTCTTATTAATATACTTTCTGGAGACGGAAAAGTAATGATAACGGATACAAGCGGCTATATAGGTGCTTTACTTTGTTTTATCCTTCCTATTGTGTTTATATTTGTGACAATATTTGCTCGTACTAAAAATATTAAGATTATAAGCTTCTTTTTGTTATTGCCATTACTCTTTGGAGCATTTAATAATATAGTATCAGTATATCTAATTTTTGCAATCATTCAGATTATTCTTTGGGCCACTATAAAAGAATAAATTTTTTGCGAGGTTTTTAAAAACTGATTTTAAAGTAATTCCATTTCCCATTGCTTTAAAAAATATGTGTGCCGCAAAGGTCTTTTGTAGCTATAATTATCGACAGGCTACCAACGTATAAGTCCTGGTCTGAGACCGGATGGGCGTCCGGAGGACGCAGATTTACTCGTAGCCCGTGACACCGCAGCGCTTTGCGCGCAGGTGTCACGGGTTCTCGATCCTCCCTGCATATGGTGTCCGGTCGAGGACACCGATTTACCGCCCCGGATGGTGTGTCTCCGCATTATCACACCCTTTCGGCAGCCGGGTATTGTATCTTTGCAGAAGTTCTTTTCGATATGGATTTTGACAACCGCTTTCTTAACATTGGCCCGGATATCAGGGAGCGATATTTGGCTGATAGGATGAGATTTTATATTTTTGTCAGACCGAAGTACTTAAAATTTCAGGATTATGAAAAAACGTCTCTCCTTTTTGATTGCCGTGTCTGTGGCTTCATGTGTAGCTGTGAATGCCGGGGGCGGATGTGTGTTGTCCGGTAATGTGTGTTGTGATGCCGGTGTTGACAGCCGTGCTGTGGCTGATAGTCAGGATGGTCTGCCTGTGCTGAGTCCTGACGAGGTCAGCCGGGTACATGAGTTTGCCTCAAAGGTTGATCCGGCGCTGAAAGCGAAGTTTGAGAAACTGCATGACGAGTGGTATCGCGCCGCGGCCGAATCCCCTGAAATCAGCATGAGCAGCTCAGTCGGCTCGCGCAGCAACTTGCCTCAGTTTGCCGCCATCGTGGAGATGGGAAAGGCCGTGTTGCCCTTGGTAGTGGAGCAGATGCTTGAGCCTGACAGATTTTTCAGTCTTTCGCTCTATGAGGCTCTGTGCGATGAAAAGCCATCGGATGAAGCCTGGTATCAGAAACGCGCCTTGCAGTATGTAAAGTCGTGGCTGTCGGTAACGGCTGAGTAAGAGGGGGATATGCCCCGCCACTTTATCGCTCTTCCTCCATGAATTCGATTTCATGGAGGAGATTAAGGCAGAGGGGGCGGGTGAGAGCTGTGGCTACCGGGAGTTCGGCTTCGGCAAAAGGCTTGATTTCCTTGGGGTAGGTGTAGACCAGATTGCTCATCAGGCGGAAGGCACCGTAGCGGTGCATTTCGTCAGAGGCGCTTGCGGCTTCCAGTGCGAGGTCGAGCGCGTAGGGCTGATGGCGCAGCAGGCGGTGGCAGAGGATGTCGGCCACCTCGGTTGTCTGCGCCTCACGGAGCATCTCGGCCGCGCGCCCGCGCGCCAGTTCCTCGCGCGGATAGACCATCGGGCTCAGCAGGCGGCTTTCGCGCGTGCGGATGTCGGCCCACAGTTCCTCGGCCAGTTCGCGGCTATGTGGAAGCGTGGCGGCAATATCGGCAATCTGCGGGAGGTTGAGGCCGAAAATCATTTTGTATTGCAGGCCTCCGCGGCGGATGGTGTCGGCCACTATACCGTTGCGCATGGCGAAGAACTTGCGTTTGATCTGCTGGAAGCGGTTGAATTCTGTCATCGCTGAAGAGTTGATTTTCATGCAAAATTACTGCATATTAATCAATTTTCATAGTTGGATTGTTAAAAAAGAAACGCTTCAACTATTCTGATTTATGAGACATATGCTTACTCTGTGGCTCGTCATGGCCATAGCGGGAGTGCAGGCTGCCGCGCAGACTCCCGACACGCTTCCGGCCATCACGCCGGAAGGCTTTGTGACACCCGGCGGAGCTATGGGGCGTCCGCCACGTCCCGACCGCCCCACCGTGGGGCTTGTGCTCAGCGGCGGAGGTGCCAAGGGCATAGCCCACATAGGCATGATCCAGGCTCTCGAAGATGCCGGAATCCCGATCGACTATATAACCGGCACCTCTATGGGCGCGATAGTGGGCGGCCTCTACGCTTCAGGCTATTCCCCTGCAGAGATGATAGAGCTGATCGCTTCGAGAGACTTCAGCTACTGGAGCACAGGGAGGATTGATCCGGCTGATACCTACTATTTCACCTCGCGGCGCGACACTCCCTCGTTTGTGACCTTCAACCTCGGCAAGGATTCCACCCAGATCACATCCGTCCTGCCGGTCAGCCTGATCAACCCGATTCCGATGAACTATGCCTTTTTTCAGCTGTTCAGCCCCTACACCTTGCAGTGCGGCGGCGATTTCAACAAGCTTTTTGTGCCCTATCGCTGCGTGACGTCTGACGTTTATGCCAAACACAAGGTGGTGCTCGGACGCGGTCCCTTGGGCGATGCCGTCAGGATGTCGATGTCGTTTCCGATGGTGTTCGAACCAATACAGCTTGACGGAGTGCCGATGTATGACGGAGGTATCTATGACAACTATCCAGTCGACGTGATGATGGAGGAGTTTGCCCCCGATGCGGTGATCGGAGTCAACGTGGCCTCCGGAAAAACGGCCCCCGACTCGCGCAACATGATGGATCAGCTCGAAGAGATGATCATGCAGCCCAACGACTATCCCTTTCCGGCCGACAAGGGTATAAGCATCCGCATCGACCTTGACGAATTCGGGCTTCTCGCCTTTGACAGATACCGGGAGATCTATGACATAGGCTACAGGCGCGGACTGGAGATGATGGACTCCATCAAGGCGAAGATCCCTGAGCGGACCGACCGCCGGACGGTAGAGGCCGCGCGGGCGCGCTTCAAGAGCCGCACCCCGCAGGTGCGCATTGACAAGGTGACGGTCAGCGGCGGCAAAGCGGTTGAAAACGCCTACCTGCAATCCTTTTTCGGCCACAGGCATGAGGGTGACAGCACTCTCGACCTGTGGCAGGGGCGCGATGCCTACTACCGTGCAGCCACCGCCACAGTAATTCAGAACTTCGTACCCACGCCGCGGTTCAACGTGCGCGACAGCCTGGTCGATCTCGACTTCAAGGCCGTCATAAAAGACCCCTTCACCGTGGGTGTGGGCGGCTACATATCGTCATCGACAAACAGTATGCTCTTCTTCAACGCCGGCTACAACCGCCTTAGCTTCAAGACGCTGAAAGCCAACGTCAACGCCTGGCTCGGACAGAGCTACATGGCCGCAGAAGGAGATTTCAGCTACTTTTTCGACACGAGCCGCCCCTCGGCGCTTGTGGCGAGAGTGGTAACCTCGCGCCAGAAATACCACGAGACCGAGAAACTCTTCTATCAGATACATGAGCCGGATTTCATTGTCAAATCCGAGACATTCGCACGGCTCTTCTACAGCATGGCGCCATCAATGCGCTCCCAGCTGACCGCAGGGGCGGGCTACGGCCACCTGACCGACAGATTTCACTCCGAACTCCTCGGCTCCGGCGATCTGTCGGGCCGCAACAAGGGCATCTCCGATCTGGGCGAGGTCTTTGCAGCGTGGGAGCTGAACACACTCGACAATCAGCTCAATCCTACCTCAGGCATAGATCTGCGCAGCGAAGTGCTCGGCGCGGCCGGTCGCTACCGCTACAAGGCTGACAGTGACGGCGACCATTCCTACAGCTGCAATCTCCGCTGGCTGCAGCTCTCGGCCTCCGTGGCCGACTATCTTGTGCTTGACAAGGCTTTCTCTTTAGGTCTGCTCGGCAATGCGCTGCTGTCTACCCGCAAACTGCTGCCCACCTACGACGCGTCAATCGTTGCGGCCGAAGCTTTCCACCCTACGCCGTCGAGCTACAACTATTTCAACACCAAACTGCGGGCCAATTCCTTCCTGACGGCCGGAGTGGCTCCCGTGTGGAAAATCTCAGGCTCGTTTCAGCTCCGGGGCTCCTTCCACTGCTTCCTGCCTCTGCGCAAGATTGTCTATGACAGCGGCCGGGCGGCTTACGGCAAATGGTTTCACGATCCGGAATTCTTCGGCGAGGTCCAGGCCGTGCTTGCATTGCCGTTCGGCTCGATCAGCGCCTATGGCAACTATACCCCCGCCCATGACAGCAACTGGAACTTCGGCATCTCTATAGGCGCCTTTATTCTCGCACCACGCTTTCTGAAGTAGGGGGCCAGGGCCGTCCGTCGATCAGCAGCGTCCGGCATCCCAGCGAGGCTGCGGGGAGAATGTCATTGTCCATACTGTCGCCTATGACGAGGATCTCCTCCGGCGGAAGGCCGAGAGCCTCCATTCCGAGACGGAAGATGGCGGGATCGGGCTTGCGCACCCCGACGCGGGCACTCTCGATGACGGCTTTGAAATATTCAGCGAGACCGAAGTCGGTGATGACGGCTTCGAGATTGCCGTAGAAGTTCGACACGAGTACCAGCGGATAGTCCTGGGCCAGTTCCTCAAGCATCGGCCGGGCCTCGGCCGTGCAGCTGCGGGCGCTCTCGTAGCAGTAGCACGCTATGGCCTCGCGGGTAGCCGCGTCGGGCTGCGGGTCGAGCTGCGAGCATTCGGCCTCGATCTTCTTGCGCATCAGATCCATAAAGGTGTCAGACGGGCTGACCGTCCCCGGCTGTGCGAGCTGTCGCTCTCCGTGGATGTAGGCTCTGACAAAGTCCTCGATGCCGGGCTCCACGCCGGCGGCAATGTAGGCTTCGAGTATTATGTGGCTCCAGTGGTCACCGTGGCTGTCGAGGGTGCCGCCGTAGTCGAAAATGATTCCCCTGACTTCGTCGGGGACAAGCACAGGCATATCAATATAGTCCATTCCTGAGGCAGTTAGTGAGGCGTTTGCAGATTTTTTCGTGGCGTATGATCATATAGACCAGCAGAGCATTGAACACCGTGAGTTCCACCAGAAAGTAGAGCCAGGGCTGTCCGATGAACAGTGCTGTGAACAGAGTGATGACACGCCAGTTGAATGAGAGAATGTTGGTGAACTTCATCAGCGGCAGCGAAGCCCGGCGGAAGTCCTCGCGGAAACTCTGAGGGACCCGGCCGTCGGGGAAGCTCTCGCGCAGCTGACGGCGCAGTGCCTGCATGGCGGGTGCAGTGGCCTCCTGCTGGCGGGTATAGGTCAGGTAGACGGCCATTGACAGGCGTTTCCAGAAATGTGTGCGCCATGTGATGCCTGATTCTTCGAGCTGACGGCGCAGCTGCGTGGCGCTGTCCAGCTCGCTCCCGTCCTCGCCTTTGAGGAAATAGAGGTGGAACTGGCGGTAATAGTCGGCCATCGCGGCCTGCTTGGTGTGACACATGCCTGTGACTGCGGCCGTCAGCCACAGAATCCAGTGGTGTTCGCTGAAAAAGGGCGAGAAGGTGTTTTCGCGCAGCACTATGGCTATGTAGATGGCCGCAAACCAGAAGTCGCCGCAGAGGCCGTCGAGTATGCGGCCTATGCGTGAATAGCTGTGGGTCATGCGCGCCAGCTGACCGTCGGCGCTGTCAAAGGAGTTGGCCCAGACGAGCAGCAGCATTCCGGCCACGTTGATCCGGAGGTCGGGGAAATAGAAGAGCACGCCGGCGCCTATGCCGAGAAAGATCGCGGCAATGGTGATGGCGTTGGGGGAGACCCCGAAGCGCGCGGCCATCCGCGCCCACATGTAGCCTATGGGGCGGTAGAAAGCCAGATCGATACCCTCTTCGGTATCCATTGACTTCAGCGAGCGGCGGTAGTCGTCCTTGAGGCTCTGTTTCATCGGCTTTTGGGGGTGGAGGGTGATGCCACATATGAGGCATAGGCGCTCATGAAGCGGGCGAATGCCGGAATTTTCATCAGTCCGTACTCAAACAGGGCATATCCGGCCAGAGTGCAGCCTATTCCGGCAAGCACGTCGAGGATATAGTGGTGCGATGTATATACGGCTGTGAACCAGATACCGAGGCAGATGAAGGCGAAAAGCGCGCGCATCCAGCCGGGGCAGCGGGCCTTGAGCGAGTAGAGGAAGGCTATGAGCATGTAGGCGGCATGGAGCGAGGGCATGGCGGCAAAGACGTTGGCGTTGCGTGAGTAGAGGCCGTGGAATATGCCGAGGCCTGTCATCTCGTCCCATTTGCCGAGGCCGGCCACTTCGCCGGGAGTGCCGACAATGAAGTCAAAGCCGTGAGAGGCCACATACCACGGCGGAGCTGCCGGGTGGATGTAGTAGACGGCGAATCCGATGAGGTTGACCAGCAGGAACACCAGCGAGAAGTGGAGATAGACCGGATACTGGCGCTTGAAATAGAGCCAGATGCCGAAGAGGATGGGCACCGGCACCCAGCAGAGATAGAAGATGCCGGCCATGAAGTCCATCAGGCGGCAGTTGTGCAGGGCGAAAAACTCGTTGGGAGTGAGCGTTCCGGCGGCCGATGCGATGCCGAAGAGGCTTTTTTCGGTGTCATAGAGCGCGCGGATGTCAACCGGATTCACCTCGTAGTTGGGGAGTATGTTCATCCAGTCATATGAGATGGCGAAGACGGCGAAGGGCAGCATTGCCACTACAAAACGGCGTGAAGTGGCCGTGATGAAGAGCAGCAGAGTCAGCGTCCCGGCTATGTAGAGGTGTTCGGGCCGGAATCCGACACAGATGCTTGTCACAGCGACCCAGAGCAGCACCACCGGAATGATGATTGCTGTTTCGCGGCGTGTGGGAAATGAAAATCCTGTCATGATAATGATTGGAATTGTGTAGTCCTTTGAGGCCTTTGGAGCTTGTTGTCCGACAACCTCTTATTTCTTGCAGAGGAGGCGGCGGCAGTGGTTGATGCGGGCGAATGCGGTGATGTTGGCGAAGACGGCTATCACAGCCATGCAGAAAATGAGTATGTTGACGGCATCGAAGTCGGCCGGGCTGACACACTGGCCTGTTATGCCGGTGGCGAGGGCGCCGATGGTAGTGACCACCACGCGTTCGGGACGCTGCATGAAGCCCACCTTGCATTCGAGTCCGAGACCTTCGGCGCGGGCGCGCACGTAGCTGACCATGATCGAGCCTACGAGGGCCACGAAGGTGATCAGCGCGCCGATCACGTAGCCGGTCTGGATCAGGTAGTAGCTGAGGCCGCCGAGGGTGAAGAGTTCGCAGTAGCGGTCGAGCACCGAGTCATACATGGCTCCGAAGGTTGAGGTCATGTTGCCGAGTCGGGCCACCTGGCCGTCGAGCATGTCAAAGAGCGAGAAAAGTATTATCACCACACCGCCCCAGGTCATGAGCGGATAGTTCATGTCGGTGCCGGGAGTGGCGCTGTAGCCTGCGTAGACGAAGATCGCGGCCGCGGCTATGTTGCCGAGCAGACCGATGGTGGTGACCATGTTGGGGGTCACGCCGATGCGGATCAGGAAGCGCACAAAGGGGTTGATGATGAAGTATATGCCTTGCTGGAGGCTATCGCGGAAACGCTTGAATGTCGATGATTTCTGTGTCATTGTCATTTCGTTTTCAGCCATTGTTTTCGATATTGGGGTTACGTTTGTTCTGTAGCGGTTTTTTGAGAAAAGGTCGACCAGGCGGATGGCATAGGGGTCGAACGGTGTCTTGCGGTAGACGAAATTGCGCTGCAACACGAAGTTCCATCCCCACGACACGGCCAGCGATGCGGCCAGTCGGGAGGCTGCGAAGATGCCGTCGGGCTTGAAGCCGAGGTCGAGCAGCCACTGCCAGTGGCTCAGCAGAGTGGCCAGGCCGGTGGTGCCATACATGTTGAGCAGCAGCGATCCTGTCCATACGAGGAAATATTTCACCCCGACAGCCTTGACGCTCTGGCCTGCGGCATGGAAGGTGAAGCGGTAGTTGATGCAGCAGTTCACTATGCCTCCGGCTATGGCTCCGATGGCCACCGAGAGGTTCGACCGGTAGAAGGGGTCGAGGGCCACGAAGACGAAGGAGTAGAGCAGCATACTTGTGCCCAGGTCGATCCACGATGCCACCTGCGACGACACTGACGAGCGCAGGAAGGTGGAGATCAGGCCTCCGCCGTGGAGAAATTTGTCTTTCAGCTCACTGTATCTTGACATTTCGTTGCGTGATTTAGGTGACTTAGCGGGTGAAATACATGCAGAGGCTGAGTATCACACAGCTGTAGACTCCGGCAAGGATGTCGTCGGCCATGATGCCCCAGCCGCCGGGAAGGTCTTCCATCTTGCGGACGCCAAGAGGCTTTACTATGTCGAAGAATCTGAAAAGGATGAGCGAGGCGATGGTCCACATCCAGAACCATCCGTCAGTCAGCGCGTCGGGCCTGACGGCGTAGACCGAGAGCGGAATCATGGCCAGCCACTGGCCTACGGTCTCGTCCATTACCACACGCGAGGGGTCGGGTCCCCAGTACTGTTCGGCTATTCCGGCAGACCAGACGCCGAGCGCGGTGAAGACGGCGATGAGGCCGAGGGTGATCAGTACGGTGGTCATGAAGTTCCCGGTCAGAACGAGCGGGAGCCAGAGAATCAGCCCGACTACAGCTCCGGCGGTTCCGGGTCCATAGGGCCAGTAGCCGGCTCCGAACGATGTGGCGATGAAGCGCGGCAGGAAGGGGAAGGAGTTGTTCTGTGTCATTTCCGTGCTGATTTTTTTGCGTTGTGGTTTTTGATTTCCGAGAGGATGGCGCGGGCTATCACTGCCGAGGCTTCGGCGCGGCAGGGTGCGAAACTCGGCCAGTCATTGAAGTCGATGATCGTAAACGAGCCGTCGGGGAGTATGATGGCATCGCCTCCGAATATCTTGATGTCGAGGGCTTCGGCCGCGCGGGTGCAGACTTCTTTGAGTTTGTCGTGGTCGAACTGCGGCTTGCCTTCGTCGGTTCCGCAGGCCTCGCGCGAGCCGTAGTGGAAGAAGCAGTGGAACCAGGGGGTGCCGTAGACGCCGTAGAACTTCAGCAGCTCGCCTTCTATGTGGCGGTTGATCACGGCGCGCTTGATGCCGCGGAGGAAGTATTCCTGCACCACCTCCTGGGCTTCTTCGGTGTGGCGCACGTAGGTCACGTCTTCCTTGTGCATGGTGTGGTAGTCGCCCCTCTTGATCCAGGCCTTGGTCATGCCTGCCTCCTTCATGCGTTCGGTCACCACCTCGTTGGTGTTGACTATCAGGCTGTCAGGAGTGGGTATGTTGCTGCCTATGAGTATGCGGGTGAGGCGTTCGCGGGTGCAGTTCTCTATGCCGTAGCCTGAGTTGATCACCAGCGCTCCCTCGTCTTCCTTCTTCTGGAGTATGGGGAACGAGCGGTGGTGACGGCACATGCTGATGATGACATCTTCGGTCACCTGTCCGGCAATGAGCTGTTCTTCGCTGTAGATTTTCACCTCGCAGCCGCGTTTGCGGAGTTGTTCGGCAGTGAGGTTGAGTATCGCGGCGTCGTTGCCAATATGGTTTGGCGAGTAGGCGCCGGCTCTCATAATTCCGGCTATCTTTATGTCAGCCATTATAGTTGAGCGTTAGTTATGATTGGTTTTCCTTTGAGAGAAAAATTTCGGCCTCGCGCAGGTCTGAGCTGTGGTCGGCGTCTATTATTTTCGAGAAAGGCCATGCCTTGAGGCGCATTCCGGCGGCCACGAGCGAGCGCTGGTAGTCGCGCATCCGGGTCTTTCCGGCGGCCGCGCAGTCGTCGAGCAGTCCGAAGGCTTCGGGGCGCAGGGCGTAGATGCCGCCTGAGACGTAGCGTGTGTCCGGGAGCGGGTGGTCGAGAAAGCCTGTGATGTCGTCATCGGGTCCGGTGGCCACATAGAGCGGTTTTTCGTCGGCCACGTATGATGTCACGGCCATATATCCGTCGGCTTCCGGATCGGCCTCGAAGCGGGCAATGAATTCCCGGAACTCTTCGGGGCGGAAGATGCTGTCTACTGTCAGCAGGCAGAAGGGGCGGGTGCGGTCCATCGAGCGGGCCAGTTCCCTGAAACTTTCCATTGATCCGGCGGTGCTTCTGACGGTCAGGCGCAGTTGCGGAGCGGAGTCTGTCTGGAGCGAGCGCAGATAGTCGGCCACTTCGGGCATCTCTTCGTTGACTATTATATATATTGTACGCGCGCCCGCGCGAGAGAGCACATCGATCAGCCGCCCTATCATCGGCCTGCCGCCCAGACGCACCAGGGGCTTCGGAAGGTCCTGACCCTCCGATTTCAGGCGTGATCCCTGTCCGGCGGCTATGATGGCGAAGTCCATTGCTGATCTGTATGTGCTTGGTGACTGGTGACTGGTGAACGGCTGACCGGGCCTGTGGCGGCTACGGTCTTATCCGCGTTCGGCTGGCAGACGGTCGCTGCCCTTGTCGAAGTTCTGCTTGCGCAGGGGGTTGGCTGTGGCCTCTGCCTCGCGGCGGCGGTTGCGGTAGATATCGATGGCGGTGTAGATGGCCTCGCGCATCGACTGCTCGTCGGCCTTGCCCTGGCCGGCTATGTCATAGGCCGTGCCGTGGTCGGGCGAAGTGCGCACATAGGGGAGTCCGGCGGTGAAGTTTACGCCGTTTTCCGCAGCGAGGAGCTTGAAGGGTATGAGTCCCTGGTCGTGATACATGGCCAGGATGCCGTCAAATTTTGTGTAGGCGCCGCTGCCGAAGAATCCGTCGGCCGGATAGGGGCCGAAAGCGAGGATCTTGCGCTTGTTTGCCTCGGCTATGGCCGGAACTATGATGTCAGTCTCTTCCGAGCCTATCACGCCTGCGTCGCCGGCATGGGGGTTGAGGGCAAGCACTGCTATGCGCGGGCCGTGGATGCCGAAATCCTCTGTGAGCGAGCGGTTGAACGCCGCGAGTTTGTCGCTGACGCTCTTGGCGGTGATTCCGGCGGCTACTGTGGCGATGCTGTCATGGATGGTCACGAGGGCCACACGCAGGTTGCCGCCACACATTATCATCATGGCTTCGCGTCCTTCGCCCAGGCGCTCCTGCAGATATTCGGTGTGGCCGGGGAAGTTGAAGGCCTCGCTGTGGATGGTCTGCTTGTTGATGGGGGCGGTCACCAGCACGTCGATCAGCCCGTCGCGCAGGTCGGCTGTGGCGCGTTCGAGCGCGGCGAGTGCGGCCTGTCCTGCTGTCTGAGTGGCCTGTCCGGGTTCCACCTTGCAGTCTTCGGGCACCACGTTGATGATGTTGATCTGCTCGTCGGCGGCTTTGTCGGGGCTGTCGATCTGGAAGAGCCTGAAGTCGGGGAGCTCGATGCCTTTGCGGTAGAAGCTGGCTATTTTTGCCGAGCCGTAGATCACCGGTGTGCATAGTTCGGCTATGCGGATGTCGCCCAATGCCTTGAGCATCACCTCATAGCCCACGCCGTTGATGTCACCGTGAGTGATCCCGACACGAATTTTTCTATTATGTTCCATTTTTTTGATCAGTGCATAGTGTGATAGAGAGGGTTAATGCAGCCGTCGGCGCATACCGGTCTCAATTAAGTGGTAAAGTTACTAAAAAAGTCCTATAGGGTCTTTCGGATGGCTGTTGTTTAACATTTGTTAATGGCGCGCTTCTCCGCTTCGCTTCGGCAGGCATGAGTGCTTCGCCGGCAGACTGGAGCCGTTGCAATGTTAATGTGGGTTAAAAAATGACCGCTCGGATGATAATTTATGTAATTTTGCACCCTAAAATTGTTGAGTTAAACAATGTAAGGAACAAAATTCTTCTCATATATTTCTACTCCCTACGAGAGATTATTACAGACCCCACACTATGCGTTTTAGTAACTTATTAGCAAGCGCCTTTATAGCAGGCGCTATGTTCTCTGCGTGCACCACAGACGAGATCACCATACCAAAGAGTGAGCTTTATGCACGCGAGTTCATCAAAAAGTTCGGTGTCATTGACCCCAACCGCGACCTAAACGCCGCCCGTCATGCCGGAATCAATATCGTGACCACTTCGCCTACAGATGTCAAAGTCTATGCCGACGTAGACGGCAAGCGCTACCTCTTTGCCAGAGGGCGCAACATCAGCGGCAATACAACTCTCAAATTCGATATCCCGGCCTCTGTCAAGGAGGTGATAGTAGATGCCGGAGGCGAGATGACCGTGGCGGCCATCGGATCGACCGTCAGTGTTTCAGGCACCTCAAAGAAAGCATCAAGGACTGACTGGAACCCGAATTCGAATTTTGTTGCCGGTGTGCTCTCGCCTGATGACGATATCATCACTTCGGTCGAACTTTGCACGGAGAAAAAAGACTGGATGGTGGTGCCGATGCTCAATGCCACTATCTTCCGCCGCGAGATGCCGGAAACTTTCTACAATTCCAGCCGTGAGGGTGTGGAGAATGACTTCATGATGAAGTTCAAGAAAAAAGACATTGTCATCCGTCCGCTTTTCTGGCAGACCAACCAGAAACTCACATTCGGACTTTTCTATCTCGACTCAGAGAGCAAGCCGGTGCATTGTCCCATCTACGGCATGGAGAAGAATACGGAAAACGAGCCGGCACCGGTCGACAATCTTGCGCTCTGCTGGGTTCCGTCAAACACCAAGTTGGTCAAAATTGAAGATTTCATGAACAACGAGGTCTTTATGGACTGCCTGGCTAAGCAGGGTGTAGAGGTTATTGACCGTAAAGATAACAATGGATATACTTACAAGTATATAAGTGTTTATTCGCTTGATAATTTCTATAAGACAACACCTTCGGATTGTGACCGCGAAATGACTCGTGCCTGCCGTGACTATCTTGACCGGATCGGTATCAAAAACGATCCGGATGCCGATCCTGACCACCGCTTCAACTATGTCTACCGCTGGCGTATGACAGGCGAATATCTTACTGATAAAGATAACAAGCGAATATATGACCGTTCATACAGAGCGAACAGCCCAAATTTTTCTGATGGTGTAAGCCCGTCAAAGGATATTGAGATAGTCTATACATATTATAACTATGACTATGAAAACCTTGCCAAAGGATGGTCGGGTAACAACGATATGACATCCGGAATAAAGATGGATGATGAAAATTATCCTTCGCTCATATCAAAGGGCATAAAGGTTCATCTTGAGGATATCGACAGGGCTTATGGCGGATATATCAAGGATGGTGACAAGTATTTCTATTCATATTCTCCGCTGAACGATGACGTCAGATGGATACCCCGTCCCGGAGCCGAACGGACAGAGTCGGAATATGATTCCTACACCGGAGTGTACGTTCCTTGTTTCCCTCAGTCTGCCTTCGTCAAGGACCCTCTCCACAAGGCTTTCCGTGCGGTTACATGGATCGGCACCAAGTATAACTGGCGATATATGTCGTTTGAAGACGGGCAGATAGGGGACACCTACAATCGCTGGAACTGCGATTTCGACATGCAGGATTTCGTGTTTATCCTCGATGACGAAACCGAGGTCTATCACGATCCGGTCGATTCGATCATCAACCCCGAACACCCTGAGCCTGAGGTCTACAAGTGGCTGATCGCTGCTGAAGACTTGGCCGGAACATATGACTGGGACTTCAACGATGCGGTGTTTGCCGTCAGCGCCACCTCGATTGTCGACGGCGACAACAACAATGCGCCTCAGACCTGGATCACCGTAGAGCCCCTCGCCGCGGGCGGTACACTGCCCATCTACGTGATGTTCAACGGCGATATTGTCGATGAGAAGGGCAATGACCACGGTCTCGGCCACTACCATATCGGGCCGGAACTTCACAGATGGCTCGGCGGATATTACCGCACGCCGATCAACGTCAAAGAACCCGTAGCTTCGGCCACCGGCACTCCGCTGTCGTTCCACATTGACGGCGAATGGTCGCTGACCGAAGAGTATCAGAACCGCCCCTCTTGGGAGGAGAAGGATGTCAAGGGCATGGGCGGATTCTATATCCTCGTCAATCCGGGCAATTCGCTGAACTATATGCAGATGGAGATCAGCAAGTTCACCGGTGATCTTGAAGATGAAAATCATTTCCACATGGTGACTCCCCCGTCATCGTTCGGCAAGGAAGACCAGGTGGTTGTATCGCCCGAAATGCTCTGTCTTGAGACTTCCTGGTGCTGGCCTATGGAGGAATGTGGCATCCATGACGTGTATTCTCAGTTTGTGGACTGGCTGCATGGCAAGGCTCAGAGCTGGTATTCGGCCGATGATTTCTATGACAAGTCAAGCATAGTAAGCCGCAAGTGATATTCCCGTCCGGAGATGTCCGCCAGGACATCGATTTACTCATAGCCCGTGACACCGCAGCGCAAAGCGCGCAGGTGTCACGGGTTCTTGATTTCCCTGGTTATGGTGTCCGGACGGACACCGAATTACCATCACGCCTGGTTTGATTCCCGTCCGGAGTGGTAAATCCGTGTCCTGTCGGACACCCGCCACCCCGTGCGCCCTGCGGGGATTCCGGATGGAGATGTCCGATAGGACATCGATTTACTCATAGCCCGTGACACCGTAGCGCATAGCGCGCAGGTGTCACGGGTTCTTGATTTCCCCGTTTATGGTGTCCGGCGGACACCGATTTACCATCACGTCCTGTTGCCGGCCCTGCGGGGGGCGGGGATATGTCATTTAGATTGTATGTTCGGGGTTTTATAGCGTATTTGAGGGTGAATCGGGGGAAATTGATGGCGAATTGTAAGTGTTTTAAATGTTTTTAACATAATTCGTGGATAGAGTTAATATTATAAAACTTATCTTTGCGAATGTTCAAAAACGTAGTGCATACGTATTGACCTACGGTCTGTTATCACCGCTATTTCATTAAATTAGCCAAAATAACCACACTCTTATCACACTAACAATTCGAAAAAAGTATGAGAAAAACTTTACTAACCCTGGTTGCTGTATTGCTCGGCTTTTCGACCTATGCCGCTGACATAGTCGAAAACTGGGAAGAAAAATCAAGCTTCGGCCCGACAACAAACGGCGGAGCGAGCGCCGTAAAAGCCACAAGCCCTTTGACAGACATTGAATATTCATTCATGAGAGCCTGCAAAGCGGTGCCCGGTCCGGCTGCCCAACCGGCATATCTCAGTATTGCAGGCAGAGCCGGTGCTTATGTGGAATTCGCACTCCCGATCAACTGCAAGGAAATCAAGCTCAAGACCACAATCAATATCACTGCTACCGGCAAGATCAACATTCTTGCAGACGGAAACACTATTCAGTCGGCCTATGCCGTCGGCGAGGGCAACAAGGAATATTCAGTTGAAATTCCTGAAGAATACCGCAAGGCCGGTACTGTCTACCGCATTGCCCGCAGCGCCGGAACTCTCCAGTTTGCCAGCTTCACCTATGTGGATGATCCGGCCGCTGAGGAGCCCAAAGGTCTGTCTGTGCCTTACAGCCTGACATTCGACGAACCTGACAAGCTGGAAGGCTACACTTCTGTATGCCCCAATGACCGCCCGAAGTTCGCCTACATCGCCAAGGGCGTATCTCCCGTATATTCAGGTTTCAACTGCGTGGCTTCAAAGAACCTCTTCTCAAGCAACGATATTGAATATAAAGACTCATGGTTCATCTCACCGGCCATCCAGCTCGAAGCCGGCAAGAAATATATCGTGAAATATACTGTAGGTGTGACCAATCAGGAAAGAGCTTCCTTAGGTATTTTCTATGGCACAGAAGCAACCGCCGAGGCCATGACCGGCACAGCTCTCGCCGTTACCGATGTGATAGGCAAGGGCCTGCTTGAAGGTCAGCTCTTCACAGTTTCAGGCACTATCGCACCTGAAGCCACCGGCGCATACAACATCGGATTCTATGACAATACCGATAAATATTGCAGCGCCAAGACTATCCTGACCAATATCTCCGTGACCGAGGCCGCTTCAGGCGAAATGCCCGGCGAACCTACCGACTTCACCGCTGTTGCTGACAAAGACGGCGCTCTCTCTGTGGCTCTCTCGGCCAAGGCTCCGACTGTCGATGTGGAAGGCAATACCCTGAAAGAGCTTACCGCTCTCGAATTCCTCCGCGGAACCACCGTGATCAAGACTATTGAAAACCCGACCCCCGGCGAAACCTATACCTACACAGACAATGAGGCTGTTCACGGCAACAGCACCTACGGTGTGCGCGCTGTCAACTCTGCAGGTAACTCAAACGTTGTTGAGCAGGATGTGAAGGCAGGTCTTGAAATTCCCAATCCTCCCACCGATGTAGCCGCCCACCAGACTGTAGCCGGCAGCATCAAAGTTACATGGACCCGTCCCGAACAAGGCATCTTCGGCACCCGTTTCGGCAATCTTTCTCTGATCAAGACCAAAGTTGAAGTCTATGACGGCGCTACCCTTGTCAAGACTTTCAATGATCTGAGCGGCGAAGACGCTGAACTTGAAATCAATGACGGCACTGCCGACCAGAAGTTCTACAACCTTATTGTATATGCCGTTACCTCAGGCGGTGAATCAATCCCGGTTGAAGTCAATGCAGTTCCCGTTGGCAAGCCCGCGGCTCTTCCCTACAGCGAAGATTTTGCAGGTGCTGCCACTACCCAGCTGCTCTATGCCAACAACAATGAACAATATACCGCATCCTGGAGCTTCAAAGACGGCTATGCTTTCTTCAGCGGCATGTCATATGGTTCTCTCGCAAGCCTCTACAGCGGTCTGATCTCTATCCCCGCCGAAGCAAAGAAGGTGGCTATGACTTTCGAATATTCAAACGACGCCCGCAGCTATACCGGTTCTGTTCTGACCGTTCTGGTCAATGCCGACGGCGAATGGGTTGAGCTCAAGAGCCAGGAAGCCCCCAAGGAATACACTCAGATGAGCATTGACCTTTCAGAGTATGCAGGCAAGGATATCCAGTATGCTCTGCGCGGCAAGGGCGGCCAGTATTCTTACTACATCGACGTGAAGAATATCAAGATCGCCGAGGAAGAAGAAAGCGGTATTGATTCTATCGTCTCTGACGAGGCCGAGGGTGAGGCTGTCTACTATGACCTCATGGGTCGTCGCGTGGCCAATCCTTCTGCCGGCAAGATCTACATCAAGGTTCTCAACGGCAAGGCATTCCGCGTTCTCGTGAAGTAATCCACAGATCTTCAAAACATATCAACCCCGGCACCCTGCGCGCTATCGCACGGTGCCGGGGTTTATTTTGTCAAGCATCACCATCCCGTATTCCGTCCGGGGCCGTAAATCTGTGTCCTGACGGGACACCGATTTACCGTCATGTTTGGTTTGATTCCTGTCCGGGGCCGTAAATCCGTGTCCTGCCGGACACCCGCTATCCGCGTGCCATGCGGGATCATGCCACCCACGCGCCGCGGGATCATGCTCTTGCGGACCCCCGCAACCCATACTCCCTGTGGAATTATGTCCTGCGGATATCCGTGACCCCGCGCGCCGTGCGTGGATTCCGGATGGAGATGTCCGTCAGGACATCGATTTACTCGTAGCCCGTGACACCGTAGCGCATAGCGCGCAGGTGTCACGGGTTCTTGATTCCCCCGTCTATGGTGTCCGTCAGGACACCGATTTACCATCACGCCTGGTTTGATTCCCTCCGGAGCGGTAAATCCGTGTCCTACCGGACACGATATTTGGATGAATATCTTTACCCCCGACACCTACGCGCATTGCGCTACGGTGTCGGGGGCTACTATTAAATCGGTGTCCTTGCGGACACCCGCTATCCCGTACCCTGCGGGATCACGCCACCCGCTATCCGCGCGCCGTGCGGGGATTCCGGATGGAGATGTCCGCAGGACACCGATTTACCGTCACGCCTTGGGGGGATTCCGGATGGTGATGTCCGATAGGACATCGATTTACTCGTAGCCCGTGACACCGTAGCGCACAGCGCGCAGGTGTCACGGGTTCTTGATTTCCCCTGGTTATGGTGTCCGCGAGGACACCGATTTACCGTCACGCCCTGTGGGATTCCGGATGGAGATGTCCGCGAGGACATCGATTTACTCGTAGCCCGTGACACCGTAGCGCATAGCGCGCAGGTGTCACGGGTTCTTGATTTCCCCTGGTTATGGTGTCCGTCAGGACACCGATTTACCGTCACGCCTGGTTTGATTCCGTCCGGGGCCGTAAATCCGTGTCCTGCCGGACACGACATTCATATAAACATCTTTACCCCCGACACCTACGCGCGATGCGCTACGGTGTCGGGGGCTACTATTAAATCGGTGTCCTTGCGGACACCCGCTATCCGCGTACCATGTCGGGTCACGCCCTGCGGACACCGATTTACCGTCACGCTGCGGTGTCACGGGGGATCAGGCTATGATTTCGGAAAGGATGGCGACGGCGGTTTCGACGTTGGTGACATCGGCGATGGCGAATGACCGCTTGCCGTTGCGTTCACGGATCTGCACACGGCGCGGATTGGCCGTCAGATAGGCCAGCATCTTGCCGAACATGTCAGACTGATAGTAGGCCTTGTTGCTCTCGTCGACAAAATAGGTGTACATCCGGCCCTGTTTCAGGGCCACTTTCTCGATGCCGAGACGGCGGGCGAGACTCCGCAGGCGCGGAATGCGCAGCAGCTCGGCGGTGACGGGCGGAATGGCGCCGAAACGGTCGGTGAGGCGGCTCTTGAAGGCCTGCAGGTCGAGTTCGCGCTCTATGCCGTCGAGTTCCTGATAGAGGGCTATGCGCTCGCTCTCGGTGGGTACGTAGTCGGCCGGCAGAAGCAGTTCCATGTCGCTCTCGATAACGCAGTCGGCCACATAGTCGGTCTGCGACTCGTCGAGGCGGTCGGCCTGTTCGAGGTCGGAGAACTCCTCGGTGCGCAGTTCGGTGACCGCCTCCTTGAGGATTTTCTGATAGGTCTCGTAGCCTAGGTCGGCGATGAAGCCGGACTGCTCCGCGCCGAGGAGGTTGCCGGCGCCGCGGATGTCGAGATCCTGCATGGCAATGTGGATTCCGCTTCCGAGGTCGCTGAAGCTCTCGATGGCCTGGAGGCGGCGGCGCGCCACGGGGGTGAGGGGGATGTGGGGCGGCACCAGCAGATAGCAGAAAGCCTTGCGGTTGCTGCGGCCCACACGTCCGCGGAGCTGATGGAGCTCGCTGAGGCCAAAGTTCTGGGCGTTGTTGACAATGATGGTGTTGACGTTGGGCATGTCGATGCCGCTTTCGATGATGGTTGTGGCAATCAGCACGTCGTAGTCATGGTTGGCGAAGTCGATGATGGCCTTTTCGAGCTTTTCGGGTGGCATCTGTCCGTGGGCCACTATCACGCGGGCGTCAGGGACAAGGCGTTTCACCTGGGCTTCAAGCTCATAGAGTCCTTCGATGCGGTTGTTGATCATGAAGACCTGCCCGTTGCGCGAGAGTTCGAAGTTGACAGCCTCGGCCACAATGTCGTCGCCGCCGGCGCAGACCGAGGTGATGATGGGGTAGCGGTTGGCCGGAGGAGTGTTGAGCGAGGTGAGATCGCGCGCGCCCATGAGCGAGAACTGCAGGGTGCGGGGTATCGGGGTGGCGCTCATGGTCAGGGTGTCGACGTTGATCTTCATCTGCTTGAGTTTTTCCTTGACGGCCACGCCGAATTTCTGTTCCTCGTCGACAATCAGCAGGCCGAGATCCTTGAAGCGGACATCCTTGCCGATGAGCTTGTGGGTCCCGATGAGGATGTCGATCTTCCCCTCGGCCAAATCGCGGATTATCTCCTTGACCTGCTTGGGAGTGCGGGCGCGCGAGATGTAGTCTACCCTCACGGGGAGCTCTTTGAGGCGGTCGCGGAAGGTGTTGAAGTGCTGATAGGCCAACACGGTCGTCGGCACGAGCACGGCGGTCTGCTTGCCGTCGACAGCCGCCTTGAAAGCCGCGCGGATGGCTATTTCGGTCTTTCCGAAGCCCACATCGCCGCAGATCAGGCGGTCCATCGGTCGGTCGCTCTCCATGTCGGCCTTGACGGCCTTGGTGGCCGTCAGCTGGTCAGGGGTGTCCTCATAGATGAATGAAGCCTCCAGTTCCTGCTGCAGATAGCTGTCAGGGGCAAAGGCATGGCCCTTTTCGTCCTTGCGGGCGGCGTAGAGTCTGATCAGATCGCGGGCAATGTCCTTGAGCTTCGACTTGGTGCGCTCCTTCATCTTGTTCCAGGCGCCGGAGCCGAGCTTGTTGATCTTCGGGGGCACACCCTCCTTGCCTCGGTATTTGGCGAGCTTGTGGAGGGCATGGATGGAGACGAAGATGATGTCGTCATTGGCATAGACGAGCTTGATCATCTCCTGGGTCTTGCCGTTGACGTTGGTTCGGAGCAGTCCGGCGAACTTGCCTACGCCGTGGTCCACGTGGACTATGAAGTCGCCCGGTTCGATGGCGCTCAGCTCCTTGAGCGAGAGGGCGAGTTTGCCTGAGCGGGCGCGGTCGCTCTTGAGGGTGTATTTGTGGAAGCGGTCAAAAATCTGGTGGTCGGTGAAGACGCAGAGCTTCAGCGAGTGGTCGGTGAAACCCTCATGGACCGTAGGCATTACGGGCGAGAAGGCAATGTCATCGCCGCGGTCGGCGAAGATCACCTTCAGGCGCTTGATCTGCTTCTCGCTGTCGCTGAGGATGCAGATGCGGTAGCCCTCTGAGAGGAAGCGGGTGAAACTCTCGCTGATCAGCTCGAAATTCTTGTGGTAGATGGCCTGCGGGGAGCAGTGGAAGTCAATCGAGGCCCCGGCGGCGGGGTCGGGCTGAGCGGCGGCCGAGAAGCGCAGCTGACGGAAAGAGCTGAAGGCACGGGTGAAGGCCTCGCCGTCGACCACCTGCTTCATGGCGTTGGTGTCGGTGCTGTCATCGACAGCGGCCAGGGCGCTCTGCGAAAGCTCCTCGGCGCCTATGGCCCTTATGCGCTCCACGGTGTAGAGGGCATCGCGGACCACGAAGAGGGTCGAGGGATCGACAAACTCCAGCAGCGACTCGCCTGACGACTGCGAGGCCACTCCGGAGGTGATGGCCACTTCTTCGAGGCGGCGTTCGGAGAGCTGGGTCTCGATGTTGAAGGTGCGGATCGAGTCGATCTCGTCGCCGAAGAAGTCGATGCGGAACGGCAGTTCGTGGCTGTAGCCGAAGATGTCGAGAATGGAGCCGCGGGCGGCAAACTGGCCCGGCTCATAGACATAGTCCACCTCCTGGAAGCCGTTTTCGCGCAGCCAGGCTATGGTGGCGGTGAGATCCGTCTCGCGGTCCTTGCTCAGGTGGAGGGTGTGGCGGTCAATCACCTCGCGGCGCGCCACCTTTTCGGCCAGAGCCTCAGGATAGGTCACCACATAGGCCGGCGCGCGGTCGGAATGCCACTGGTTGAGGGCTTCGGTGCGCAGTATCTGCGAGGGAGGGTCGACCTGGCCGTATCTGATGTCGCGCTTGTAGCCCGACGGGAAGAGCAGCACCCGGTCCTCGCCGAGGATGCGGCTGAGATCGTGGTAGATATAGCCGGCATCGTCGAGCGAATCGCCGACAACCACCGTCGGGACCTTGCGCGCGGGCAGCGCGGCGAGCATCATGGCCGGCGCCGATCCGGCGAGGTTATAGACGGATATTATCGCAGTCTCGCCGCCGAGAGCCTTCTGGAGGGCTTCGCGGCGGCGGGACGACATGAATTCATCGCAGAGTTGCTGTATGGAGGTCATGCGTGTGGGGCTGATGTGGTGTTGCTTTGATGCTATTTCTTTTTGCCTAAGAT
Organism: uncultured Muribaculaceae bacterium; assembly: GCA_947179295.1. Classification (GTDB taxonomy): domain Bacteria; phylum Bacteroidota; class Bacteroidia; order Bacteroidales; family Muribaculaceae; genus Duncaniella. The sequence goes on along the minus strand of CAMXAZ010000027.1, from coordinate 3,194 downwards.
CTCGCCGAAGCGCGGGGTTGTCAGCACGGCGGCGGCCGAGTCGACGGCCTGGTCGTCGCGCAGCGAGTAGATGACCTCGCCGCGGTTGAAATAGTAGCGGCTGAGGAGCTCGCCGGCTATGTAGGGGGTGAGGTTCTTGCGGTTGATGTCGAGGTCGCGGCTCAGGTCATGGCGGAGCATGGCGGCGAGCACGTCAAACTGCGCGGCGGTCGAGTCGTTCATATATCCCTCGGCGGTGGCTATCTCGCGCAGCTGCTTGACGGCGTTTTCGCAGACCTTGTCATAGTTGAATTTTGCGGGATCGATGAAATCTTTGAACTCGCTGTAGATCTCGTCTGTGACCTCGAAGGTTTCCGGCGGGGCAATGGTGTCATGGGTGGCGGCATACTTGTTGGCGAAGTTGAAGGCCCAGTTGTCGCGGACCACGTTGTAGGTCAGGCGGTTCACTTCGGGATATTCGATCTTGATGTCGGGGGTTATGCCACCGCCGTCGCGCACCTCGCGTCCGCCGGCTGTCTTGAAGACGGTGGTCAGGCTGTCAGGGATTCTCGCCACAGAGCCGTCGGGGTTGCGGCGCGAATAGTCAATGGCCTGGATGAGGCGGCCTGAGGGGATGTAGTATTTCGCCACGGTCACTTTCAGCAGGCCGTCATAGGGGAGTTCGCGGGTGCTCTGCACGAGGCCTTTGCCGTAGGAGCGGTTGCCGATGATCACCGCGCGGTCAAGATCCTGGAGCGCGCCGGAGACAATCTCCGAGGCCGAGGCCGAATTGCCGTCGACAAGCACGGCGAGCGGTATCTTGGTGTCGATGGGGTTGATGCTTGTCTTGTAGACCTTCTCGTTGAGCACACCCTTGCCGCGGGTGGTCAGCACGGCGGTGCCTTTCGGCAGGAAGAGGCCGAGAATCTCCACGGCGCTCTCCACGAGGCCGCCGCCGTTGCCGCGGAGGTCGAGGATCAGCCCCTTGGCGCCTTCCTTGATCAGTTTCTCCACACCGGCGCGGACTTCGGGGAAGCTCTTTTCAGAGAAAGTGTTGAGCCCGATGTAGCCCACTCCGGGGCGCACCATGCCTACGTAGGGCACGGGCGGAATCTGGATCTTGGCGCGTTTGAATTCGAAAGTCTTGATGGAGTCGGCGGTCCAGGGGCGCTTCATCACCAGCTTCAGGGTTGATCCGCTCTGGCCTTTGAGCTTGTCGCTGACGCGGGCCGAGGTCCATCCGAGCACCGAGTCGCCGTCGATTGTCAGGAAGAGGTCGCCCGGAAGCAGGCCCGCTTTCTGGGCGGGGCTTCCCTCATAAGGCTCGGCTATGATCACGCCCTCGTCGTTCTGCTGGATCACCGATCCGATGCCGCCATACTCGCCGGTGGTCATGGTGCGGAATGCGTCCTGATCTTTGGCTGAGAAATATTCGGTGTAGGGGTCGATGTCGTCGAGCATTGCCGCAATGGCGGTGTTGATCGACTTCTCGGCGTCAATGGAGTCGACGTAGAAAGTCTGGAGTTCCTTGTAGAGTGCGTTGAATATGTCAAGATTGCGCGAGATCTCGTTTTTCTTGCTGCGGGTTGCGGCAGAAGCGAGCATACAGAGCAGGACTAACGATGCGGCGATGAGGGTAAGTTTTTTCATACTCCTGATTGATAGTGAATTGATGAATCCGTGAGGGCTTGCCGGAGGGGCGGGGTGCGGCCGTTTCTGCGGGAGCTCCAAAACGGAGTCCCAAAGTTAATCAATAAATATAACAATCGAAATATCAATCTCGTTTAAACATGTTAACGGCCGGTCGGCCAATGGCTCTGAAAAAAATGGCCCCGGATTCAAATCCAAGGCCATCGAAAAAATGAAATTCCCGCTAATACAATTAATTTACCTTGTTTGATTGGCTTAACTTACCTTAGAAATTGTATTTATTAAAGTGTTTAACTATTATTATTGTTCTGACAGAATTGTTACTATTGTGAGTTGAAATCTGTATTCAGCACAGCGCTCAGAGCGCCACTTTGGTTATTTTGTCTCCCTGGCGGCGGATGAAGATACCGTTTGAGGGATTCTCGACACGCAGACCGTTGAGATTGAAATATTCCACGGGCGCGTCATTGCTGTCAGCGCCGATGCCGATGATCGAAGTTGTGTCATCGCCGCCGGGTGTCACAAGCCTGATTTCATTGATCACCGCTCCGCAGGCCTGAAGCACGAATCCTTTTTCCCTGAGCTTTTCGGCCCACTCGTCGGTGAGGGTGATCGAGATAAGATCTCCTTCGGTGGTGAATAGTTCAGGGTTGTCGACGGAATTGAGCACAATGCCGCCCCAGTTTCCGATGATGGGCTGCATGATGACTTCCGGTCCGCGGTCGGAAGTTACGAACACCAGTTTGTCACCGGCTTTGGCATCGGCAAAAAGCGAAGCAGGCAGAACGATGTTTTTCCAATCGTTGCGGCAATCTTCCGAGCCGAACCAGATAGCATCCGGATCAACTTCCGTTTCAGATGGCACATAGCTTATGCGCGAGATATTGTAGCCGTTGCCGAAGGGGATAAATCCGAGTTCCTTGGCGCTTTCTGCCTGGGCGGGTGTCAGAGAAAATGTGACGGTAGCAGGCATTGTAAGATCGTCGAGGGAGACTGCGGGGCAGAGATCGCCGTCCCAGTTTCCTTTGGTCAGCAACAGGACAGCGCCGCTGTTGCAGCTGGCAACGTCGACTTCGATTTTGCCGCCGCCGGTAAAGTCGGCACACTGTTCGGCGCTGATGGCTTGGCCTGCGGCGTCCCATTTGACTGACACTCCTTCAGGAGAGTCGGACTGCCAGAGTACAACGGGTGTGGCGCAAACAGATGCCACGCTTGATATAAGCAGAAAAAGAGCAAGTAGATTTTTAATCATGATCAATAAGATTTTGGGTTGTTGAATCGGGTTTGCTGTTGTGTGATACGGTACAAATTTAGTATGCCCGCGCCATTGGCAGGGACATGTTATGTATTCAGAAGGTGCAATCATGTCACATGCTTCAAATGTGATCAAAAATGACACATATTTACCATCTCCTATAGCAAAATTCCACCGCCGGATGAAAAAATAAACGAAAATTTCATTGCTATCGCAAATTTTAACTTATCTTTGCCAAACTTAGATTAAGAGGTCGTTTAAAAACAAGAGTTAAAATCTGAGTGGTGTATCTTTTAGATAAATTGTTGCA
>CAMXAZ010000026.1 GCA_947179295.1 uncultured Muribaculaceae bacterium | reverse complement strand
TAGTGATTATGGGAAAGATTGTAGTTCTTATTTCTGCTATTGTTCGGTTTAATACCTTTATGGTGATATTCTTGAATGTTAGTAATCTTACGTACTGAATTTATAGCTTAGCTTTAATTCCGGCGCAATAATTTATTAATCACACTCTATGCCTTATGTGTTGTGGTTTTGGCTTTGATTAAATCGATTATTTCGAAAAAAGTCCGGTCCTTAAGAATCCATAAGGTTACAGCATATACGGTGATTCCAACGCAAAATCCTATGATCAATCGTCCGAGATCCGGTATCGGGAATATCTGGCTGAGATATATTGCAATTCCCATAACCGTAGTGGCTGTTATTACTTTCCATTTGATCAATTCTGAAATTTTGAACGGATAATATGACCGTCCTAACACAATCTGAATAACCAGTACAGCCAATTCGGCGGCAAATGTGGCGATTGCCGCACCTGTAGCCCCCAACGGCGGCATGAGCATGAGATTGAGACAAATATTCATAACTGCTCCTCCACTGGCACCAATGATCAGAAGCCTGATTTTATCCATCGGATAAAGAATCTGAATCCCCATAAGGTTGGTAAGACTGATAAATACGATAATCGGCGCTGAGATATATAACACGGGGGTAGATTTAGAAAATTCGGCCCCGCAGAATATCATGGTTATTGGGGCGGCAAGTAGCATAAGCCCGACCGTAATCGGCAATGCAAGAGTCATTGTCAGATTTAGAGACTTGTTTATAACCGCTGAAAAACGTTCCATATCACCGGATTTTATAAGGTGGGAGCATCGCGGCAATAACACTGTGCCCAATGAAGTGATCAGAGTGAGACAGATATTGGTTATTTTATTTCCGGCAGTAAAAAAGCCAACAGCCTCGTCTCCGCTAATAAATCCGAGCATGACTGAATTCAGCAGTAAGTAAAGAGTTGTAATCAGCGTTAATGCGAAGATATTTAATGCCGGGCGAAGATGGCTGATAATTTGCAGATCTTTAAACTTGATGTCTCTGATTGATATATATTTTCTAAGATGGACGAAATTTGCAATATAGTTGCCAACTGTGGTACCGACCATAACGATTCCGTAAGCTATCAGGTCTGATGACGATCTGACAAAAACAAACAGAGACAATGCCGCCAGCGTTCTGATAGCGATTGCACGTATGGTTATAAATTTAAAATCTTCAATACCCTGATAGAACCATTCCGATCCGATGGATGAAAAAAATATCGACAGACTGAGTATATAGAATAGCGTCTGATTGTTATGAATCTGAGGAATGAATCTCGCCATTAAGAATACAGCCACATAAGCGCACAAGCACAGCATGAGACTCAAAGACAGGATTTCAATCACAAATCTATCGCGTGAAAGCTTGTTATCCCGATGTTTCGCCACTTCCCTGATGGCATATGCCGGAATTCCGAGGGTTGAAAATAGGATTATATATAATATTATTGAATTCAAAAAGTTGACTGTCCCTATCCCTTCCGGCTGCAGCACTCTTGCCGCATAAGGAAAAGTAATGACAGGAAAAACGATTCCGGTAATAGTATTAAGGCCATTAAGGATTATATTTGTCTTGATTGAAGACATCTGTTCCGGCGAAATTTTTTAAATGATACAACCATATATCAACCACGACAAAGTTAGTCAAATCGCGTCAATTATGCAAGAAATCAAAAACTCAAATCCTGTTAACACTATTTTAGCAAATAAACATCATTTTCACGCGTTCTAAACCCGGTGATGGTTAAATGCTATGCTCTTTTATTAAGTCGCTTGTATATGCGCTATTAACGTATTAAATTTGCATTGAAAAAGAAACGTAACTCCTGACCATTACATAATTAAGACTTCATACATATCTGCATATGAACCAATTTTTATACATTCAATCTATGCTGAATCATTTGAAGACACAACCATTTCTTATCCTTTTCTGAATTTAAAATTACCGCTATTTTCCCTTATTCCAAATCAATTGGCAGTTATCACCTACTGATCCACAACCCGAACCGGGCACAACCAGAGCCCGATCAGGTTTTCAGAAGATGAGTTTGAGAAAACGAATACCGATAATTAGAATTGATGATTATAATTTCGAGCGCTCCACTGCGTGATGCAGCGGGCGCTCTTTCATTATGCATATTATCGATCTCTCAGAGTAAGTGCGGCTACATTCTCCACATGCTGGGTATGCGGGAACATATCTACCGGCTGCACAGCCTCTATGTCATATTTTTCATGGAGCAGTGCGAGGTCACGGGCCTGGGTTGCCGGGTTACAGCTTACATAGACTATTCTTTTTGGCTCTGCTTCCAAAATTACTTTGACCACATCGTCATGCATACCGGCTCTTGGCGGATCGACAATCATCACATCCGGATGTCCGTGTTCGGCAATGAAGTCTGATGTCAACACATTTTTCATGTCACCGGCATAGAATTCCGTATTGCCCAAACCGTTGATGGCGGCATTGATTTTGGCATCTTCTATGGCTTCAGGGACATATTCGATGCCAACAACGTGACGGGCATTGCGGGCAACAAAACATGCGATTGTGCCTGTTCCGGTATAGAGGTCATAGACAAGTTCATTTCCGGTCAGTCTTGCGAAATCACGGGCCACACTGTAAAGCTTATAGGCCTGCCGTGAATTGGTCTGATAGAATGACTTGGGTCCTACTCTGAATCTAAGGCCCTCCATCTCCTCTTCGATATATTCCTTACCACGATAAAGGTGAATGGTCTGATCTGAGATCGTGTCATTGACTTTTGTGTTGACGACATAAAGCAGCGAAGTGATTTCAGGGAATTCTGTAGCGACTGCGGAGAGTAACGCGCTTATTTTTTCTTCATCGTTCTCGCCGAATACCATTACAGCCATTACTTCTCCCGTAGATGCAATGCGTATCATTAGTGTGCGTAGCAGTCCATGCTGTTCCCTTAGATCATAAAAGGAATAGTCATTGTCCATACCGAATTTCTTGACAAAAAGTCTCAACCGATTGCCAAGATCATCCTGCAGATGACATTTGTTTATATCCAACACCTTGTCGAAGGCCCCTGATATATGAAATCCGGCTGCCCGACGCTCCGGGAACTCCTCTCCTGAACGCAATTGATCGAATGTGAGCCACTTTTTGTTTGAAAATGTGTACTCCATTTTATTTCGGTATTCCCAGATTTCTTCTGAGCCCAAAATAGGAGTCAGTTCCGGATATGGAATCTTGGCTATACGCTGAAGAGCGTCCTCAACTTGCTTTTGCTTGCATTTGAGTTGGAATTCATATGGCAGATGCTGCCAGCGACATCCTCCGCACAGTGTGAAATGTTCGCATTTTGCCTCGACTCGTATTGGAGAGGGCTGTGTCAGACGTTCGATATGCCCTTCTGCATAACTGCGCTTTTTGCGATCAATCTTCACATCTGCGATATCTCCGGGAGCACCGAACGGTATGAACACAACCATGTCATCAACCCGCGCGATAGAATTGCCTTCCGCCGCGACATCCAGTATTTCAACACCGCTCAAAAGCGGCAGATCTTTCTTCTTTCTTGCCATCTGTGTTTGTTTGAATTACTTAACTTACAAAAATTTTCGTCGGCAATTGGGTATAAGAGCCATTTACCGACGAGTGGAGTATTTCAGTAAGTTAGGTTAAGATAATTTCTACAATTATTTATCGTCAAAATTAATATTTATTTCGATATCAATCAATTCAAGGGAGCTGATTTAGTACTATTTAACACTCTCTATAGCCACAGACTTCTGTTCTCTATACAAACGGAATATAATGAAGGCGGTCAATATGGCAGAAGCCAATATGAGCATCGGCGAATCAAGCCCCCATTGGTCAATCGAGCCGTCTCCCCCACCCTCTGAGATCCCTCCGGATTTCCATGTGGAATAGACCACGATTGAGTTGTTAAAGGCATGTATTATAACCGGCAGCCATAAAGACCGGCTCCACCACAACAGATAACCGAAATAAGCTCCAAGCAACAGTCGCGGGACGAAGCCGAAAAACTGCATATGGATGGCACTGAATATGATCGCTGTAATCCAGATTGCCAGATGTCGGTTTAGTCCGGATGACAAAAATAGCTGTTGCAAAGTCCCTCTGAACAAAATTTCTTCGCTTAATCCTGCCAATATTCCGACTATAAGCAGGTCTATAATCAATGAACTTACAGAGCCATCTCCTAAAAGCATTTTCACCGAGGCACGGGCTTCATTTTCGTGAAGCCGCATCCAATTCTCTAATCCGGAAAGACCTTCAGGAAGCACGAGACTGTCATTCATCATAACGATCCAGTTCATCAGCGGAATTGAAACCAGCATAGCTGTCACGGCCAATATCAATAACCTTATGGAAGGGACCGATTCAATTTTCAGAAAATTTGCCGGCAACGAGGAAATCAATACTGCGGTTATTAATGACGGGAGGATGAATATGACACAGTCCTGAATGACAGTGGCCAGCCTTAGTGTTTTTGTAGTAAGTCCGTTGTGGACCACAAACCCGACTATCAGAGATCCGGCCAAAGCACAGGCCGCAAGCACGATAAAAAATAGCAGGAAGCGTTCTGCCGGTTTGAACCGAAGTTGTGGTAGCATAATGTAAAACGATCTTGGATGTTGTTTATTTATCAAGATAAAAAGGAGATGTCAGCAACTTATAGGCAGTTGAATATTCATTGTCCTCATCGCGGATATACAGATCATCCGTAACACACGGTGTGTTCATATATCTTTCCGGCATGACCTGCCATAAGATTCGCAGTGCCTTTTTGCCTTTTTTCGAAAACACTGACGTCATCCGTCGGGGTGCGAGGCGATTGCACGAAAGGAGCCATTCAATCTCATCTTTTCTGCCATAAGGCGAAATGAAAGCCATCGAGTCTTCCGGCTTCTCAAGATGCTGCGCCCCAATTTTTAGAAGCGACTCTATCCCGAACTCTTCCCCATGTCTTGCAAGCGCTCTGATTGTGTCAGGAGACCTCAGAGGCTCATTGAAAAATGGCGGGTTCGACACAATCAGCAACGGCGATGAGGCGTTCTCAGGAAAAAAAGCTGTTATGTCGTTTTGAAAAACTTCGATCCGGTTTTTCCACCGTGAAGAATCCACGTTAGATTGACAGCAACTAACTGCATCCCCGTCAATGTCAACTCCATAGATTCTCGCTTGTGGAGCGCGCTGAGCCATCATCAAGGAGATCAGTCCGGAACCACATCCGGCATCAACGATATTCATAGCGCCTCCGACATCAGCCCAGCTTCCAAGAAGCACTCCGTCAGTGCCGACTTTCATCGCACATTCAGAATCATCAATCGAAAATTCTTTAAACCGAAACATAGTGATGATTAGAAGTTGCTTTAAAACAATCTGTTAATATCCGAATCCGACATTATCCACATATAACGTCAGCCCCTCAGTGCCGACATACGGTTCTCCGCTACCGGCAGAGAACATGACTATGATATGCGTCGGGGTGGCATCGGCGGAATCCCATCCTTCTTCAGTGACCGGGACCATTTTGCCCTTTGAGTTACGGGCATAATAGCGGTCATCGCCGCTACGCAGCTGCAAATAGTCAGGCACAGAGCCTTTTGACCTCAAATCGCCATAAACCAGCGGGAGACGATGCCCATTTGTCCAGGGGGCAGTCTTTGAAAAATGTTCTCCTCCGGTTGCCACTCGTTTTGCATGGATATTGCCGTTTGAATCTTCCCATCGGCGCTGAAGAAACACGAATACAACGGCATTGTCATGACCCGGAAGTTGTTTTTTAGAGCTGAATCCGGTAGACTTCACACGATAGTTGACATTAGGCATATCCACTTTATAGTCAAAGACCAGTGATTTAGGCCGCTTGGAGAACGGTATGCCCATTTCCATTTTTGAATATGGATTTTTGGTTGATGTAACCGGTTCAAACATTTTACCAAGAAACATCGAACCGGCAACCATAACGTCCATATTGATCAGGCCGAGCACCTTCACGTTTTCGATCTGAGTGCAGAGTTTCGCGCATTTGTTTTTAGCCGAACGATCTGCCGGATAAACTGCATTGGAAGTTTTGACAACGCCTGACACTTTAGCATAGACATTACTCGTGGCCCACGGCGAGCCTCCAAGATTTGAGTAGGGCTTGTTACCCTCGATTGTCTGTGTCGGGCCTATCTCATATATAGTCTTGTCATGTCCGCCTATCACAGCCGATTCGTGTATGTGGCGTGTAACCCAGTTGGAGAAATCACCATATTTTATATGCTCCACCGTCTGGGCCGAGACAAAAGAAGCGCCGACAACAGTGGATAAGCTCAAAAATATACACCTTAGATTTATCATTTTCATATTAATATAATTGTAACGCTTTAATAGCCTAACATGCACTCGTTTGATTTGTTTATGCAAAGAGAGTCCTGAATGCCTCCTCTACCTTTGCCACCTCAACAATCTTAATTCCAAGGCCGGAAGTATCTATGCCCTTGAGGTTGTTGCGTGGGATGATAATAGTTCCCATTCCAAGCTTTTCAGCTTCGCGTATTCGCTGTTCGATGCGGCTGACAGGGCGAACTTCTCCTGACAGTCCGACTTCTCCGGCCATGCAGATACGGTTCGGGATGGTTATATCCACATTGGAGGAGAGAATTGCACAGATGACCGCAAGATCCAGCGACGGATCGTTGACTTTCAGACCACCTGCAATATTGAGAAAAACATCCTTTGCCGCAAGTTTGAATCCGACCCGCTTTTCAAGCACAGCCAAGAGCATATTCATGCGTTTGGAATCGAAGCCGGTAACCGAGCGCTGAGGTGTGCCGTAGGCAGCAGTGCTGACCAATGCCTGCACCTCGATGAGAAATGCTCTGACACCTTCCATTGTCACCCCGATAGATATTCCGGAAAGTTCCTCGTCATTTTGTGAAAGGAACATCTCCGAGGGGTTGGATACTTCTCTGAGCCCTCGCTGACACATCTCATATACGCCCAACTCAGCTGTGGAACCGAAACGGTTTTTAATGGATCTCAGAATCCGGTATATATTCTGACGGTCTCCTTCGAACTGCAGCACAGCATCGACAATGTGCTCAAGCACTTTCGGGCCTGCAATGCTGCCTTCCTTGGTTATATGCCCTATCAGCAATACCGGAACGGACGTTTCTTTTGCGTATTTCAGCAGTTGGGCGGCACATTCTCTGACCTGAGAAACACTTCCGGCAACCGACTCTATAGCGTCTGATGCTATTGTCTGTATCGAATCGACCACCACAAGTCCGGGGTCAACATCTTCGATGTGATCCTTGATGTTCTCAAGAGAAGTCTCACACACTATATATACATTGTCATTCGGCCGTCCTATACGGTCTGCCCGCATTTTCAACTGTTTCGCGCTTTCCTCACCGGATATATACAGTATTTTTCTGGAACGTATCGAAAGTATGTTTTGAAGCACAAGCGTGGATTTTCCGATTCCCGGCTCTCCACCTATAAGCACGAGGCTTCCGGGTACCAGACCGCCGCCGAGAACACGATTAAGCTCCCCGCTCGGCATTTTGATGCGGGCCTCATCGCTGGTTTCTATCTCATGTATCAACTGAGGCCTTGTTCTGGTCTGTTTCAGTCTGACAGGAGTGAGCGAACGAGATTTTTTGTCATCTGACACTATCCGCTCCTCTACCATAGTGTTCCATTCGCCGCAAGCAGGGCATTTCCCCTGCCATTTCGATGATTCGGCGCCACAACTTGTGCAGAACCATGCTGTCTTATTACCTTTCATCAATTATAGACTATTGCTTAAGATGGGCATGTGAATAAGCCCCTGATGTTTAAATGTCAGATTTTGGTCAGACTCCCCTGAACTTAGCCAGAGTGATGGCTGTGGCTATAGCAGCATTCAGCGATTCTCCGGTCGGCTCGCCTTCCGGATATGACGGTATCAGCAGCCGGTCTGTTACTGACTTCCCTACTTCTGCCGAGATGCCGTTGCCTTCATTCCCTATAACAATGACACCTGTATCCGTAAGTCGGGCATTGCTGATGCTGTCACCGTCCAGAAATGTGCCATATACGTGCTTCGCTCCGCTCGTCATGATCATCTCTGTGAGATTGCCGTAATGGAGTCTGACTCTTGATATCGACCCCATTGTAGCCTGTATCACTTTCGGACTATAGCAGTCAACGGTTCCTGTTCCGCATAATATGTCGCGTATGCCGAACCAATCGGAAACACGGATGATAGTACCGAGATTGCCTGGATCCTGTATGCCGTCAAGAGCGAGTACAAGATTTTTCTGAGCGATTCCATTTTCCAGATGCGCCTCAGGAATATCATAAACCGCAATAACCTCTGTTGGTGTGACAAGGCTTGACATTTTTGCAATTTCCGACCCGGTACATTCGATTATCGCCGAATCAGAAAGTCCTCGGCAGTCGCGTCTGTTTGCGGCCAACCAATCTTTGGTCGCAAACAAATGGCGCACGTTAAAAAACGGAAGTGTGTCGAGTACGCATTTGGAACCTTCGGCTTTGAAGGCCTGCTCACGCCTACGGTGTTTCCGTTCATCAAGTGATTTGATCTGACGGCTGAGATTATTTGTGAGAACTGACATATTGAATTACCAAAATATCTTCAAAGTTAGGCATTTTTATAAATATACGCAAAAGGGCGGCTGAATGAAAGAGCAAATTGGATATTTTGACTAATTTTGCAGCTGATAAGCCACTCATTGCAGTTGCTTGATATCGAATTTGCAAACAGCTCCCTATCAAGGAGCAAAAATCTCAGAGATTGTTTAGAGGTCGTTTAAAAACAATAGTTAAAATATGCTCTCAACATTATATACACAGACATTCGGTGTAGATCATTCCGAAATCCGCCCCCTTACCAAAGCCGGCAGCAACCGCCGGTATTTCCGTATCTCCGGCCCACGCACCGTTGTTGGTGTCATTGGAACATCCGCCATTGAAAACAATGCGTTCATCTATCTGTCAGGACATTTCTCCTCAAAAGGCCTGCCGGTACCTAAAGTCATTGCTGTGTCAGATGACAGGCTGTGCTATATCCAGGACGATCTTGGTGACAGTTCTCTGTTTGAAATGCGCGGAGATATTTCGTTGTTAAAGAAAACGATTGCCTTATTGCCGGATTTCCAATACAAAGGAGCCGAGGGCCTGGATTTTAGCAACTGCTATCCGGTAGCGACATTTGACAGCCAGGCCATATTATGGGATCTGAACTACTTCAAATATTGCTTTTTGAACACAACCGGTGTGCCTTACGATGAAGGACGCCTCGAATCTGAGTTCAGACTGATGGCAACACGTTTGGCTCATTCTGGGAAGCCAACATTCATGTATCGTGACTTTCAAAGCCGCAACGTCATGATCAAAGACGAAACTCCGTACTTCATCGACTTCCAGGGCGGCCGGAAAGGTCCTGTAGAGTATGATCTTGTCTCTTTCATATCTCAGGCCCGTGCGGCGTTCACTCCCGAAGTCAAAGAAGAACTGATTGAGACATACCTCCAATCTGTATCACGGTATGTAAGCGGAACTGATGGCAGACTTTTCAGGGAACGTCTTCACGAATATGAACTGCTGCGCACCCTGCAGGTGCTCGGTGCTTACGGCTTTCGCGGCAAGTTCGAGCGCAAGCCTCATTTTCTGAAGAGCATTCCGCTTGCTTTGGATAATCTTAAAGGTATTCTTGCTACGGGGAATAAGACGTATCCCTACCTGACAGAGATATTGGCAGCCATGCTTGAACATGAAGCCTCCGCTTCGGCCACGGAGATTCGTCCGAGCCTGCTGACAGTCCATGTAAGCAGCTTTTCCTATAAAAAAGGCATTCCGGAAGACTGTTCCGGCAATGGAGGCGGATTCGTGTTTGATTGCCGTGGCATGGAAAATCCGGGCAGATATGAGGAATATAAAAGTATAACCGGTCTTGATAAGCCGGTGATTGATTTTCTTGAATCAAAGGGTGAAATACAGACATTCATGGAAAACTGTTATGGACTGGTGGACCCGTCAGTGGAATGCTATGACCGCCGAGGATTCACCTCACTGGTTGTAAACTTCGGCTGTACAGGCGGCCAGCACCGTAGTGTCTATGGCGCCCAGCACATGGCAGAACATATAAAAACAAAATTCCCGCATGTCAACGTCCGCCTCACACACCGTGAGCAGAATATAGATTGCACATTATGAAAGCTCTCATTTTTGCAGCCGGACTTGGAACTCGTCTTGGCTCGATCACGCAGACAATGCCTAAGGCCCTTGTTGAGGTCGGAGGCGAACCTATGCTGAAAAGAGTTATCCTGAAGCTCAAGGATTCAGCCATCAGGCAGATCGTCGTCAACGTCCATCATCATGCCGATATGATAATTGATTATCTTAAGATCAATGACAATTTCGGACTTGACATATCCGTCAGCGACGAACGCGATGCTCTTCTTGACACCGGCGGAGGCTTGCTTAAAGCTAAGGATCTGCTTGGGACAGATAGCCCGATACTACTGCACAATGCCGACATACTGACCGATTTCAACCTTGAGGAAATGATAGCCCATCATCAATCCTCTAAAGCAGATGTGACATTGCTTGTGGCTGACAGACAGACATCCCGTTATCTGCTTTTCGATGACTCCATGCACATGAAAGGATGGACGGACATCAGGTCCGGCGAAATCAGAAGTCCCTGGAATCCGGAAGAAATTGGCGGTTGCAGGAATCTCGCCTTCGGCGGAGTTCATATTGTCAACCCTTCGGTGTTTCCGCTTCTTGCAAAATTCAGCCGTGACCCGAAATTCTCAATCACGCCATTCTATATCTCATCATGCAGAGATCTCAAAATCTGCGGATTTATGCCGGATGAACCTTATAACTGGATCGACATAGGCAAACCGGATTCGCTTAAGGCCGCACAAAATATTGTCTGAGGACTTTTGCGGAAAGCTCAGGCGGTGTATTGACTGCAAGAAGAGCCGGCTTGCCATTTTCAGCAATGAAAGCCGGAAGCACCTTCTCCAGTTCAGTTGACGATGAAGCCTCAAAAAATGCAAAGCCGTATCCTGCAGCAAGGTCTTTCAGCGGTAAGCGTGTCCCGACAGCCAGAAACTCTTCCATTTCAGGCAAATCGGATGTTGAGGAAATGAACCGGAATATTCCGCCACCGCCATTGCACAATACAATCATCTTGAATTTCGGCGAAATCAGAAATGAAGACAGGGCGGCTATGTCGTATTGAAAGCTCATATCACCGCTGATCAGCAGAGTCACCCCATTGTAAAGCACTGAAGCGCCGAGTGCTGTTGATGTACAGCCGTCTATCCCGCTTACACCGCGGTTGCATTCACTTCGGTGCAGCCGTGTGCAGTCCATAAGCTGTGCATAGCGGACCGCCGTGCCGTTTGAAAGATGAAGATTCCAATAGCGAGGGATGTTAGATATTATATATGAGAATGCCGACAGATCGCACCAAGGGGCATTGTCCACATACTCGTTGTGAGAGGTCATCGCCAGACTGTAGATTTCATGCCATGCAGATGAATAATCGCACGGAGTTTTGTGAATCTGCAAAGCTGAGGCAAGCTGGCGAAAAAAAACAGAGGCTTCCATCTCTATGCGTAATGAAAGATGTTTGAAACAGTCAACGGTGACGTGCGACAGACCGACGTGCCAGTGTTCAACCCCTTTGTCCATTGAGCGTATCCACTCTTTGACATGCCGCGATACGAGTGCGCCTCCGGCCGTTATCACTACGTCCGGCTGAAGCTTTTTCCGATCGTCAGCTGACAGGATTCTCAGCGTCATGTCTATCCTGGAAATGAACGACGGTGAATGGAGATTGGCTATTGACTCGGTCATAACAACCACATTAGGCAAAGCGGAAAGTTTCATCAAAGCCCGGTTGAGCCGTTCGTCAGGCTGATGAAAACCGACAATGATCAACACTCTTTTCGGAGAGGCAAGCTTCTCCCCCAGCCTGCGTGCCTCTGTAGTCGCCAGTTCGAAAGGCGGAACAAGCTGACGGATCACACGGCTCTCCCCGGCCTTGAATTCCGCCATTCTGTTCAATGGAGCATCAAGTCTTACATTAATATGTACCGGCCCTTTACGTCCGCTGCCCGCTTCTATCAGAGCGTCATTGATCAGACGGTTACACACCCATTCTCCGTTTTCAAATTCAAGATGTGCGCCAAGATCGCAACTGCGCTTGACATATGAGGCAAGGGCGTTTTGCTGCCACAGTGTCTGAGAATCATCCTGATCAATCCATTCCTCAGGCCTGTCTGCCGAGATAACAATAAGCGGCACTCCTCTGTAGAAGGCTTCGGCTACCGCCGGGGCATAATTCAGCAACGCCGTCCCGCTGGTACACACTAAGGCAACCGGATGTCCGCTCTCAATTGCCATCCCCAAGGCAATGAACGCAGCCGAGCGTTCGTCAATGACTACGTGATGTCTCAGCTCGTCTCTACGGACAAGTGCTACAATCAGAGGCGAATTGCGGCTTCCGGGAGAAAGCACCACATCTTTAATGCCGTGAGCTACAAAAAGATCTGCTAAGATATTGCATGAAAGTTTGTCGGTGGTAATCATTGTCTGCCTGTCGGATTTGTAATTGTTCGAAGTGCAAATTTACAAAATATTATTCCCGGCACATGACAAATTAGGCCGGAATGTGTTATTTTTGCAGGCACAAATAATCATCAGTATGTATATCGCGTCTCAGAAACACAAAGAAAACATAGCGGAATATCTGTTGTATATGTGGCAGATAGAAGATATTATCCGAGCCAATGGCCTTGATATCGAGAAAATCGAGAAAAATGTCATTGACAAGTTTCAGCTTGATCCGGCCCAAAAGAAAGAAATGATTGAATGGTATGAGTCGCTGATCGACATGATGCGCCGTGAGGACGTAGAGAAAAGCGGGCATCTTCAGCTCAACAAAAATGTAATCATACAGCTGACCGACCTCCATCTCGCCCTTTTGAAAGATCCCCGGTTCCCGGAATATACGGCTGAATTCTATAAAACACTCCCTTACATTGTTGAACTGAGAGCTAAATCAGGCGAAAAACCGGCCGGAGAAATCGAAACCTGTTTCAACGCACTTTACGGAATGCTGATGCTCAGGCTGCAAAGCAAAGAAGTTACAGCCGATACACGTCAAGCCATAACCCAGATAAGCCGTTTCCTCGCCCTCCTGACAAAAGATTATCATCTTGACCGGGAGGATAAGCTCTTCCCCCCGGATCAAGAATGACAATTATTGATTAACTACAAATTTTATTTAGGTACTGCGGCTTTGACCACTTCAGTCAGGGTCGGGTGTGCATGCACGGCTGTAGAAATCGCCGAAGCTTTCAGCCCGGCTGTCATTGCAGTCGCAACTTCCTGCACCAGATCGGCGGCGTGCGCTCCACAGATATGGCAGCCAAGAAGTTCGTCAGTCTCTGAGTCTGCAATTATTTTAACCAGTCCGTCCGGCTCACCCATAGCCAATGCCTTGCCGTTTGACCGGAACATTGCCTTGCCGATCTTAATCTGACGACCAGCGGCGACACACTGTTCTTCCGTGAGCCCGACCATCGCGCATTCAGGCTGGGTAAATACCGCCGCAGGTATTACGTCGGTCAGTTTTGCCTTACCTAAAGCCACAAGACCGTGCATATATGCAGCATGGGCGAGCATACAGCGGCCGTTGACATCACCGATGGCATAGAGTGTCACATTTTCAGGTGCCGTTCCATCAAACATCACTTTCATGTTGTCATCGACAGCTATTGCACCACGTTCGAATTTCACACCTGTCTCCTCAAGACCTTCGGGTATAACAGGTCGACGGCCCACTGCCATCAATACCTGTTCGGCTTCTACGGCCTTTGATTTACCCTTGGTTTCGTATTCCACAGTTACTCCCGGTTTGATGGCTGTTACCTGTGCGGATGTAACGATTTCAATTCCTCTCCGTTTGAGAGAAGTCCTTAGGCGTTTGGCGATCTCGACATCAAACGGAGGCAATATTTCCTTGCAATATTCCAGCACTGTCACTTTGACACCGAATGCTGAAAATATCGAAGCGAATTCCATCCCTATGACTCCGCCACCTATTATAATAAGGCTCGACGGAAGTGTCTGAATTGACAAAATTTCGTCACTTGACAAGGCGAGTTCTTTGCCGGGAATATCAAGCACTGCCGGGCGTGAACCGGTAGCGACAATGATTTCATGGGCGGTATAGCTTTCTCCTTTCACCTCCACAGTCGAGGCAGATATGAATTTCGCTTCGCCACGGATCACCGTCACATCCTTGAGCACCATTCCCACGCTTTCTCTGAGGCCGGCAAGAATTTCGTCTTTGCGGGCCATGATGCGTGGCAGATCAATCACCGGCTCTCCGGCTGAGATGCCGAATTCTGATGAATTGCCTACCGTCATGGCAACTTCAGCCGAACGACACAGAGCCTTCGTCGGGATACAACCGCGGTTAAGACAAGTGCCGCCAAGCTCGTCACGCTCAATCACAACTACCCTACGGCCGAGGGCGGCTGCCTCGGCGGCTACTTCATAGCCGCCGGGGCCTGCCCCTATTACGATCAAATCAAAATTTTCCATAGCGCAGTCAGAGTTCAGCGTAAGTCACTACAGGATTCAGAGCCGCAGCCGTGTCATCCGGTTTGCGAATCGGAGTTTCCAGCGGTGCTGCTTTAACCGTTTCAGGATCTTCTGCTGCTTCACGGGCTATCTCCCGCATCACACCGATAAACTCATCAAGAGTTTCCTTGCTTTCGGTTTCTGTCGGCTCGATCATAAGTGATTCATGGAAGAGCAGCGGGAAATAGATTGTCGGAGCATGGAAGCCATAATCGAGTAAGCGTTTGGCGACATTAAGAGTAGTCACTCCTGTCGATTTGTCGGCCAGCCCGTCAAACACGAATTCGTGTTTGCAGACACGGTCGATCGGCAGCAGATACAGATCTCGCAGGCATTCCTTGACGTAGTTCGCATTGAGTGTTGCAAGCGGGCCTGCCATTTTCAGCCCATCGGCTCCCAGTGAAAGTATATAAGCCAAAGCCTTGAGCTCTACGGCAAAATTGCCGAGCCAAGCAGAAATGCGGCCAAGAGCATTCGGGCCCTTCTCTGTCCCGAAATCAAGTTCGAACAAAGCATCTCCTCCTCCCGGCTGACGTCTGACCACTCGCGGATTCGGGAGGAACTTCTCCAGTCCGGCTCTTACACCGACAGGTCCGGCTCCTGGACCACCGCCTCCGTGGGGAGTCGAGAATGTCTTGTGGAGATTTATGTGCATCACATCGAACCCCATATCACCTGGACGGGCCACTCCGAGCAATGGATTGAGATTGGCTCCGTCATAATACAGCAGAGCGCCACACTCGTGGACGATCTCTGCGATTTCCGGAATATTATGTTCGAAAATACCGACAGTATTCGGGTTAGTCATCATGACAGCGGCCACCGTGTCATCAAGAAGAGCCCGCAGAGCCTCGACATCGACTGTGCCGTCTGCAAGACTTTTCACTTCCACAACTTTCAGACCGGCCACAGCCGCTGATGCCGGATTTGTGCCGTGAGCAGAATCAGGCACAATAACTTTAGTTCTTTTCAGATCTCCGCGGCTTTCGTGATACGCACGGATAACCATCAGTCCGGTGAGTTCGCCGTGAGCGCCGGCATAGGGATTCAATGTGAATTCTGCCATGCCGCCTATCTCGCTCAACATTTTTTGAAGCTCATAATAAGCTTCAAGCGCACCCTGAACGGTTGCCGATGGCTGGAAAGGATGAAGAATGCTGAAAGCCGGCAGTGATGCCATTTCTTCATTGATCTTCGGATTGTACTTCATCGTACATGATCCAAGCGGATAAAAGCCGGTGTCGACACCGAAGTTATTGTCCGACATATTGTTGTAATGTCTGACAACACTCGGTTCGTCCACTTCAGGAAGTTCTGGCGCGTTTTCTCTGAGAAGATTCGCAGGCAGAGAATCCAATGCATCGTCACATCCGTTTTTTGACAGATAATAGCCCTGACGTCCCGGACGAGAGAGCTCAAAAATAAGCTTGCCGTAATATTTTTTATTCATAGCGGTGGAACGTCATTTCAGTCATTGATATTCTTATTTTCAGCAAATGAAGGCAGTGTGGCTTTTGAGAATGTCTCGGCGCGCCAGATATAGCGGTCGATCTCTTCACGGGTACGCGTCTCAGTCACGCATACCAGAAGTTCGTCATCAGCAAGCATCACGCCAGGCAGACAGCCGCATGAAGTGCAAACCTCCATGAAATCAATCAGTTTGACTTCGCCCCTGAATTTAACTGTAAATTCATTGAGGAACGGTTTGTCTGGGTACTTCAGTTCAAAAGCTCCGGTTTCAACGAGCCTCTTTGCAAGATAGTGTGCGCCTGCGGCGGAAATTTCATTTACCTCACGCAGACCTTTAGCGCCCATCAGTGACAGGTAGACCGCGGCATAAAGAGCCATCAGTCCCTGATTGGAGCAGATGTTGGAAGTGGCCTTATCGCGTCTGATATGTTGCTCGCGGGCCTGAAGTGTAAGCACAAAAACACGTCTTCCGTCGGCATCAGTCGTCGCTCCTACTATTCTGCCCGGCAGTTTGCGGATGAGAGCTTTTGAGCAACACATGTAGCCCAGATACGGACCTCCGAAGTTCAGCGGCATACCTAATGACTGGGCCTCGCCGGCAGCAATATCAGCGCCCCATTCGCCGGGGGTACGGATCACACCCAATGCCGAAGCCGGAGCAGTCATTATCAGAAGAGCCTTGGCTGCATGGATCTTATCGGCAAATCCGGTATAATCTTCAAGAATACCATAGTAGTTAGGTGTGGCTACGATCACTCCGGCCACATCTCCTGCATTAAGCATCTCCTCCATGACGGCAACATCAGTCACACCATCCTTTTCCGGAATTGTATCGACGGTCACGCCATGATAATGAGCATAAGTGTCTATCACCTCACGATATATCGGATTGACTGTGGCCGATACGAGCACCCGGTTCCGCTTGCGGGCATGTGCGACAGCCATAAGCATTGCCTCGGCGACAGCGGTAGTGCCGTCATACATTGATGCGTTCGAGACCTCCATGCCGGTCAGCTGGGTCATCATTGACTGATATTCGAAAATATATTGCAATGTGCCCTGCGAAATTTCAGGCTGATATGGAGTATAAGCTGTCAGGAATTCCGACCGAGAAAGAATAGACTGAACCACCGCAGGAGAGTAGTGATCATAGAATCCGGCTCCGGCAAAGCAGGTCAAAGGCTGGTTTTTAACTGCCAGTTCCTCGAAAAAGTCACGCACCACCTTTTCGCTCATCTGAGGCTTCAGATCATAGTTGCGCTTCAGTTTAAGCGAATCAGGCACATCACTGTACAGATCATCCAGACTCTCCATGCCGCAACGCTTGAGCATTTCGGCGATGTCAGCTGATGTATGTGGAAAATATCTGTGTACCATAGTTTTATTTTTCAGCTTCGCAGTGAGCTTTATAGGCCTCTTCGTCCATCAGGCTATCCAGCTGTGACAGGTCGGAGAGTTCGACTTTGATAATCCAGTTGGCCATCGCGTCTTCGTTGATCAGACGGGGATTGTCGGCAAGCTTTTCGTTGGCTTCAAGGACTTCGCCGCTGACAGGAGCAATAAGGTCACTGGCAGCCTTCACACTTTCTACTGCGCCGAAATCTTCGCCGGCTTCAATCTCATCGCCCTCTTCAGGCATGTCGACATAAACCACATTGCCGAGCGCATGCTGTGCGTAATCACTGATACCGATATAACCTACGTTGCCGTCAACTGTGATATATTCGTGTGTGGGAGAATAATATGTCTTGCTCATAATTGTGATTGTTTTAGAATATGTGATTATTAAAAATAGCTGTTACGATTATTTCTTATATGATTTTTTATAGAATTTCTTTGCTGTCACGCGAGCGGGGAACGTCTTGCGGCGCACACGCACTTTAAGCTCACTGTCCTTGACTGCATACGGAGTGGCTATGAGGGCTGCCGCAATGCTCTTGTCAACTGAAATGCCGCGATAACCGGTGGTCACATAGCCGATGACTTCGTCTTTGTCATTGAGGACCTCACACCCGTGGCGGGCAATCGCGCGGTCAAGGATCTCCAGTCCGACAAGCTTGCGCGGAGCGCCTTCGGCTTTCTGACGGGCTACAACATCACGACCTATGAATTCGGGTTTGTCGAGCTTTACAAACATAGAAAGGCAGGCTTCGACAGGAGTTATGTCATCAGCCAATTCATCGCCGTAAAGGGGCAACCCTACTTCAAAACGCAAGGTGTCACGACAGCCGAGCCCGCAGGGAACCGCCTTTCCGGATTCCATGAGGATATCCCAAAGTCTGACAATCGTGTCATGATCCGCATAAATTTCAAATCCGTCTTCACCGGTATAGCCGGTACGGCTTACTATCATATGCTGGCCGTCATATTCCGACTCAAGGAAAGTGTAGAACACAAGATCTTTGCAATGAATACCGAGAATTTCTTCCATTACCGATTCCGCTTCCGGCCCCTGGACCGCAAGTTCGCCATAATTTTCACTGACATTCTCGACTGTAACATCAAATGATGCCGACTGCAACTTAATCCAGTCCACGTCTTTGTCAATATTTGAAGCGTTGATCACCAGCAGGAAATTATTCTCTCCACGCTTATACACGAGCAGATCATCGACAACGCCACCGTCATGATTCATCATCATGCCATATAATATGCCGCCGTCAGGCAGCCCGGCCACGTCGTTTGTAAAAATATAATTGACAAATTTTTCGGCTTGCGGACCTGTGACAAACACTTCACCCATATGGGAGACATCAAACACGCCACACGCTTCTCGCACGGCGTTGTGCTCTTCGATAATTCCTTTATACTGGATCGGCATATCGAATCCGCCGAAAGGACTCATTTGTGCTCCGAGAGCAACATGCCGCTCATGCAGACATGTCTTCTTAAGATCTTCCATTTTAAACAATGTTTTGATTAGGTTTTTCAGAATATAAGGTTAACAATATGTCGGGATGTCAATGCGGGGATAATGTCCCGGATCTCGATTGTGTCAAGCAATCTTGAAATCGCCTCCCGGTCAAACGGGCATCCGACAAGCAGATTTTTCAATACAGTTGAAGCATCAGTGTTTTCAAGATAGTCTCCTGTCATTTCGAAATCCGAAATCAGACCGTGAGAAACCGAAAGATCTATGCAGATCTCACCTACTCCGTCAATTCGTTCGCTCACCTGAAGCGATCCTTTGGGATTTTTGCCTCTCAGCCATGATTCGGCATAATATTCTTGCTCGATTTTTTCAATTTCTTTCAGATCATCCGCTGTAAGAGTCAGCACATTTCCACCCATTGGAACTGTGCGCAATACATGATCCAGAAAATCTGAGATTGAAAGTCCTGGCAACTTCTCTTTTATGGTAGTCACACGGCTACGGGTTGATTTCACTCCGTGAGACGACAGCTTCTTGTGTGAGGGAGTAAGAGCATTTCCCATGAGGACCGGATCATAGTCATACAGCATCGTGCCATGTACTATGCTTCTGCCGGGGATATGATAATATGAATTTCCTGAGACTTTCTGATCACCGATAAGTATGTCATTACGGCTGTTGTCTGATGCATCAAGGCCCAGCATTCGGAGTGAGGCCACAACCATAGAGGTATATTTGCCGAAAGTGCCACACACATCGTCTGATGATGTAATATACGAAAACATTATGTTATTCATATCGGCGACCACAGCTCCCCCACCGCTTTTGCGGCGGACAATTTCCACTCCGGCATTCCGGCAGAAGTCGACATTGACTTCTTTTGCCATCTGTTGGTTGCGCCCTATGATAACGGTGGGCTTCACCTGCCATGCAAAAAAGAAATCCCTGTCAGGATATTTTCTTGCAAGATATTCCTCTTCAGCCAGATAAAAGGCAAGGCGTCGAGGCTCGGATTCATTGATTACGACAAGATCCATAATAGTGATTCATGTATATTAGCGACCTCGGAAATGTGGTCACAGCAAAGGTAGTGAAATTTGTGAATACTCCAAGCCTCATGCAAAAAAATATTCAATCCGCATCAGCCAATCATGAATTATTAGATCCGGTCAACAATAAACAGTCCCGCAAAAGCGTTGGACTAATAACTCACTTCAATATTTGCACGATCACAAAAGGTACATGCCTATGGATAAAAATTCTACTCCTTCAACAGTCACACTGATCTCATCTTCTCAACCAAAATCCTCTCCTCGTCCGAAAATCGAGACTCTTGCGAAAATCCGACAGTTTGCGCGAGCCTACTCTTTCGCATCGACATCAGACCATAGCCTTGGAAATTTAGTGCTGAACTGAAATTATGACAATCGCAGTTCTTGTATTGCTGGTCTTCATCGCAGGTGGAGCCGCAGTTTATTTTGCGTTTGCTTCTCGCCGTTTCGAGCAGAAGACCCGAATGTGCGAGCAGGAAAATATGGCCTTAAGACTGGAGTGCGAGAAGATTCGGATTGAAACTTCAGCACGGACTGAGTCGCTCAATGCTTCTTTGAGTGACTTGAAATCCGCAAATGAAAGCCTCATGCACAAGCTTGATAATGCCGCGGCCATGACAACTGCTGCCAAAGAAGAAAATTCAGCTTTGAGCGCTCGTATAGAAATGCTGTTGGCCGAAAAAGCTGAAGCTGAAAAAACCAGGGCTGAGCAGGAACAGATTTTTGAAAACAGATTCAAGAATCTCGCCAATGACATTCTCCGGCAGAACACCACTGATCTGAAAACGCAGAATGAGGAAAAACTGCGTGAGATACTCCAGCCTCTACACTCCAATATCGAGGAATTCCGCAAGACGGTCACTGAGACATACAACAACGAGGCCCGTGAGCGCTTTTCGCTTTCAGAACGCATAAAAGACCTGGTAAATCTCAACCAGTCTATCTCCCGTCAGGCCCAGGAACTGTCAGAAGCCCTTCGCGGTGACAGTAAAGTGCAGGGTGACTGGGGTGAAATGGTGCTCGAATCCATACTCGAAAAATCAGGATTGCAGAAAAATGTCGAATATTTCATTCAGGCAAGTTCTGACGAAACCGGAAACACATTGCGGAATGAAGACGGCACACTGCTGCGTCCGGATGTTGTTGTCCGTTATCCCGACAAGCGCTTTGTTGTGATTGACTCCAAAGTTTCGCTCACCGCTTTTGTGGATTACGCCAATGCCACTGACGATGAAAGCCGGCAGGTGGCTTCGGCGAAGCATGTGCGTTCCGTACGGAAACATATTGACGAACTCGCCCGAAAGCGTTATCAGGACTATGTAGGTGATGCGAAACTCGACTTCGTCATGATGTTCATTCCTACGGAACCGGCCTATATCGCTGCAATGCGTCTTGAGCCTACACTTTGGCAGGAGGCCTATGACAAGAACGTACTGATCGTGTCACCCACACATCTTGTATCCGGGCTGAAACTCATAGCGCAGTTGTGGAGCCGTGACCGCCATACGCGCAATGCCATCACTATCGCTGAGGAGGCCGGCAAGATGTATGATAAATTCGCGGATTTCACCAAAGACATGGAGAAAATAGAGAAGGCCCTCGGATCAACCCGAAAGGCTTTTGACGATGCCATGACAAAACTGAGCTGCGGAACCGGCAATCTCGTCACCAGAGCACAGAACCTTCAGAAACTTGGAGTGAAGGCCAACAAGCAGATTGCCGCGTCAATTGACCGCAACAGGCTTTCCGAAGAAGATTGATATCATATCTGACGGGCAAATTCCCGACTGTAATCCGTAGCCGATGACAAGAAAAGCTATTCTACAGACAAATTCGCGGGTGCCCGATATAACAGGTACCCGCGAATTATTTTTTTTCAGTCCGGCTATTTACTCTTTAACCGAAAATCCGGCCTCATAGATTGCCTCCCGGACAGTGTTGGCATCAACATCGCCTTCAACCACAGCTTCTTCCGATCCGAGATCCACTGTTACAGACTGAACTCCCTGGAGATTTGAGATAGCCTTCTTTACGGATGCCTGGCAGTGGCTGCAAGACATTCCTTCAATGATATAAACCTGTTTCATATTCTTTGTATTTGTGTTAAGATTATGCTGATGGTCAATTTTGCAATTGTGCTGTCTGATTCCCGAATAAACAAGCAGACACAACAGCAGCAGACTGCACATGCTTTCAAATATTCCGAAAGTATGGTGACAATGAGGTGACAGATGCGACACAGACGGCATGAACCACCCACGCGGGAGCAGATAATCAATCGCAAGCCCGAAAAGAATGGCCGTAAAGACCACGGAGCCGACATATATATAAGTACTCTTACGCCCGATTGTCTTTGACAGAATCATCATGGATGCAAAATTGGCAGCCGGCCCGGCCATCAGAAGCACAAAACCGACTCCGGGTGTCAGACCTTTGGCTATAAGAGACAAAGCGATGGGAATTGAACCGGTGGCACAGATATACATTGGCACTGACACCACAACCATGACCAGCATGGCAAGCAAAGGATACTGGCTGAGCCCCAGAAACAGTTCGTCCGGCACAAGCACGGTAATCAGAGCTGCGACAATCAGGCCTATCACAAGCCATTTGCCCACACTGCCTACCATATCGACAAGACCGTAGCGGACAGCCTCAATAATCTTTTTTATAAAGCCTGTATCAGAATGCTCATGGGCACCCGCGGTTGAGTGACATGCGGTTCCGGATACAGCTTGACTGTCACCGTCGAACCTGCCTACTGCAACACCACCCAAAAGAGCACCGGCCAAAGCCCCTACAGGACGAAGGATGGCAAACGGCAAGCCCAAAAGCGAATAAGTCGCTGCAATGCTGTCGACTCCGGTCTGAGGTGTCGCTATAAGGAACGATGTTGTCGCACCTTTTGACGCGCCCTGTCTCCGCAAAGAGACAGCGGTAGGGAGAACGCCGCAGGAACACAGTGGCAACGGTATGCCGAGCAGCGCAGCTTTCATGACAGGCTTTATCCCGTGGCCGGCAAGATGCCGTCCCATTGTGTCAGGCCTGATGAAAACGTGAAGGAAGCCTGCGATAATAAACCCTAATATAATATAAGGTGACATCTCATTGACTATCGCAATCAGAGATGTGAAAAAATGGCTGAAATTCATTACTTATGATCTTTATGTTATTCCAACACAAAGATACTGCCGATCCATGCCGTCTGCGTTACACAATTGTCGAAATAATTTACCAAATTTCTCCCTGTCAGTCAGATCTCATGCAGCCCAAGGCGCTCCCTTGATCCGCGAAGATACTCCGAGGGGGTCATTCCGGTGACACTCTTAAATTGCCGAGACAGATGGGCCACACTTGAATAGTCCATCATATATGCGATCTCACTCAAGGTATATTCATCATGCTGAAGCAATTCCTTGACCCGTTCGATGCGCTGCGCTATATGATATTTTTCCAGCGTCCTGCCCTCTTTAGCCGAAAAGATACGACTCACCGTGTCATAGCTCATGCCGAGTTGTCGTTCAATGCACTCTGAAAGATTATGTTGCTTTTCTTTCTCTTCCCTGACATGATGAAGAATCGCATGTTTGGTTTTCTCAACGATTTCCGATTCACGGTCAGCAATAAGTTCGAACCCGTCACGGCGCAGGCGCAACACCAGCTGATCCATTGCATCGTCTGACAGAGGCTGTTCCAGTGTGGCTTTTCCAAGCTCGACATTGAAATTTTCGGCCCCTACATCCCGCAGGATCTGCTCGACAGCTCTGACGCAGTGATGGCATACCATATTTTTTATTAACAATTCTTTCATATAACGGCTATTTGCGCAAAGGCTTATATGTTATCTCTATTACTTCTTCTGTATTATCGGTTACCGGAAACAAAGCCGAACATCTCACTCCCGGAATCCAAATAATATCCGAGTTTCGAAGAATCACTTTTACTTCTTTTTTTTCATTAAGCGACAGCTTCGCATTGCTGAACAGATCACTCAGCAGCTTACTGCCTTTAAGACCGAACGGACGCATACGGTCTCCGGTCCGCCATCCGCGTATAATGAATTCCGGAGCTCCGCGCATCATTTCACTGTCGGCATACATAGCTTCCGGCCTAAGCATCCGCGCGTTCTTCAATACTGTGAATTCAGCCACAGTCATCCTCCGTGTTTCAAAAGGATAGCAATTGAGATCTACTGTCACTTCTCTCTGTCCGTCGTCATTCAGATCGTCCAACGGCACCAGTTTGCCGCGATCAAGAAAATATGAACTGCTCCGGCCATGATATGTCTTGCCGGCAAATGTACTTTCTCCATTTGCCCCGTCAAATCTGGAAATGACATTTTCAACCTGACTCATATTGAACCCATAGCCCGACAGGATTTCAAACAGAACCATCCGCGGATCAGATTCATTCTCCGAAATCGCTGACAGATCAATCACTCCGTCAGCATCGACATACCTATCATGCAATTTACGGCAAAAATCTCGGTATAAGCCATAATTGTCGGCAAGATGTCCGATTGTCTGCGCCACCGAATCAATAGCGCCGGGGAATTCATCAGAAATCAGCGGCATCAGGCGGTTGCGTATCCGATTGCGCTTATAATAATTGTCGGCATTGGTTGAGTCGGTTACATATTCCGAGTGGCGGTCGCAAAGATATGCCAGAATCTCGCTCTTCTTGCATTCCAGCAGCGGACGCACCACCAGTTCATTGCGAGGGAGCATACCCTTCAGGCCTGCGAGAGAACTGCCTCGGAATAAGTTCAGAAAAAAAGTTTCGATATTGTCCTCCCGGTGATGCCCGACGGCAATCACCGAGCCTACATTTTCTTTTAACAGACTCCCCCACCAGTCATATCGCAATGCGCGACATGCCATCTCCACAGATTCTCCCGTCTCCTTGCGTCGGGAATCAACGTCAAAATTCCGCACCAGCAGCCTCACATTTCTGTCAGAGCATAATTTCCGGCAGAAAGCCTC
This sequence comes from uncultured Muribaculaceae bacterium, assembly GCA_947179295.1. Classification (GTDB taxonomy): domain Bacteria; phylum Bacteroidota; class Bacteroidia; order Bacteroidales; family Muribaculaceae; genus Duncaniella. The sequence continues at coordinate 12,611 of CAMXAZ010000026.1, read as the reverse complement.
ATCGCGCATACTTTCTTCGCCGCGCAAATGGAAATTGCAATGAGTGGCGACCACTTCATAATCAAGATCGCAGAGTACTGTCAGAAGAGCCACAGAATCGGCACCACCGCTGAGGCCGACAATAACAGTGTCGGCTCTGTCAATCAGACGGTGACGGTTGATAAACTGCTCTACAATACGGACAAAATTCATGGATCAATATATAAAACGTGAAAGTTTGCTGCAAAATTAATAAAATTGTGCAACAAACCTCCACGTAAATGCTTTTAAAAGCAAATTCAAACCGCATTTATACTATTCCTTATATATTATCACGTCAGTCTTCGATGGCGAGAAACACACCGTTGATATCAAACACATAAGTGTCCGGTCCCGGTATATTGAGTTCAACTTCATACACTTTTCCCCGGTTGAATTCAACAGATTCAACCATCGCATTGAATCCGTCTTTTACAAGACGCTCATATGCTTTCGAAGGAAGCACATCCTTGACAACGGCGACCGGCAGCCTCATGTCACCTGGAGCATCAATCTCAATCAGATTTCCGTCTGTATTGAATTCCAGGTCGACTCCGTTGGATAGTTCAACCTCATATCTCCCTTTTGCGAAATATTTCTCACATTTGCGAATACCGGTATCTTTGAAATGCTTTTCAATGAATGCGCGGGCTTTTTCAGGCAACTGACTGTAATTCTCTGATCCGGCTATTACGATACCGGGATTGCCGCCTCCGTTGACCGGCACCTGGGCCACCGCTGTCGCACCTCCAAATAAAAAGACGAGAGACGCAGTTACTGACATCAAGCGTTTGAATTTCATAATTATTTAAATTTTAATTGCATGTATCACAATACTCTTTATACAAAACAAGATTGCATGGTCGAATGTTGAAAAATTCTATGTAATTTTGCATCATGATTTATCCTGACAAAATAGAAGAAAAGATAGGCTTTGCAGCCATAAGGTCACAGCTGTCAAAAAAATGCCACTGCGAAGGAGCGCGTCAGCTCTGTTCCGAAATGTCATTCCAGACTGATTTCGATACCGTAAAGGCGGCACTCATGGCCGTTGATGAGATGCAACGGGCTAATCATAGTGATGAGACATTGCCCCTCGAAGGAGTCGATGACATCGACCGCGACCTGGCCGTGATAAAAATACCGGGCACATTCCTTGAAGTGAAGGATCTGATGAAAGTTAGACGCATGCTTGAATGCTTTTCACGGATCGCATCATATTTTCGCCGTCATAACGAGGACGGTCATACTCCGTATCCGCAGTTGTCACTCCTGAGTGACCCTCTTGACGATATTCCGCCGTCTCTCGGATCGGTAATCGACAAAGCCATTGATCCGGCGTCAGGTCTTGTCAAAGACAATGCATCTGTGGCTCTGGCTGAAATCCGTTCGCGCCTGCGCAGTATGTCGGGACGCGTCAATTCGATTTTACGTCGGGTTCTGAGCTCCGCGATCTCCCAGGGCTGGCTGGATGCCGATGCATCTCCTGCCGTGCGCGACGGACGCCTTGTGCTCCCGGTCCCACCGATGAATAAGCGGAAGATACCGGGAATAGTCCATGACGAATCAGCATCCGGGAAGACTATCTTTATCGAGCCTGCTGAAGTTGTGGAGGCCAACAATCTGACCCGCGAACTGCAACTCGAAGAGCATCGTGAAATAATTCGCATTCTGACCGCTATTGCCGATGAACTTCGGCCTCACATACCCGAAATGCTCGCAGGGGCCGGAGTCATATACCACCTGGATTTCATCAATGCCAAAGCCCACTACGCAGAGGCAGTCGGTGCCACATTGCCGAATCTGCATGACCGTGAAGAGATGGAGTGGTATCATGCCTGCCATCCCGTGCTTAAACTTTCGCTGGAACATCAGGGCCGCGAAATCGTGCCCATAGACATTACTCTGAACAGCGAGACTCGCATTCTGGTCATTTCAGGTCCGAATGCCGGCGGCAAGTCTGTCTGCCTGAAAACAGTAGGCACAATCCAGTATATGGTACAATGCGGACTGCTTCCTCCGGTCCATGACAATTCACATATAGGCATCTTTCAGGATATATTCGTTGACATCGGCGATGACCAGTCATTTGAAGATGACCTTTCGACCTACAGCAGCCACCTGCGCAGCATGAAATTCATGCTGCAGCGAGACCGCAAAGGCACACTCTTTCTGATTGATGAAATGGGTTCCGGGACAGAGCCTCAGATAGGCGGCGCGCTTGCCCGTGCCATTCTTGAGCAGATGAATGAGAAAGAAATGTGGGGCATTGTGACCACTCACTATCAGATTCTGAAACAATTTGCCGAAGACACCGCAGGCCTTATCAACGGTTCGATGCTTTATGACCGGCATCTCATGCAGCCGATGTTCAGACTGTCTATCGGCAACCCCGGCAGCTCGTTCGCCGTAGAAATTGCGCGGAAAATCGGTCTGCCGGCAGAGATCATACAGTCAGCCGAAGATATTGTCGGAAAAGAATACATGAATCTTGACAACTATCTTCTTGACATCACCCGCGACAAGCGCTATTGGGAAAACAAGCGTACAGCCATACGCCAGAAGGAGAAAAAACTCGAACAGATGCTGGCCCAGTATGCCGAGGACGCCGATCAGCTTCGGAGCAAGCGCCGTGAAATCATTGAAGAAGCAAGAACTGAAGCCAAAAAGATTCTCGACTCTTCAAATGCCGTTATCGAACGTACCATCGCAGACATCAAAGAGGCAAACGCCGAACGGGAGAAGACCCTGGAAGCCCGTCGCAAACTCAAGGAAGAGCGTATAGGGCTCGAACGTGAGGGCAACCGTTACAAGGATTCCAATTCACTCCTCGCAAAAGTCCCCAAAAAGAAAAAAGGGCGGCACAATGCTCAGGCAGACAGCCGTGAGGCAACATCGGCAAAGCGCGAAGTGACAGTCGGAGCCAACGTGCGCCTTGACGGAGGTAGCACTGTAGGAACTGTGCTGGAAGTATCAGGCAAAAACGCGCTTGTGATTTTCGGCAACCTCAAAACCACGGTCAAGACAGACCGCCTGACGGTTACAGACGCCAAGCCAAAGACCGAAACAAAGTCAAGCATCTCAATGCAGACAATTGATTCCGGTTATGAACGGCAGCTTCAGTTCAAGCAGGAGATTGACGTCAGAGGCATGAGAGCAGATGAGGCCATCCAGGCTGTCACCTATTTTATAGATGATGCCATACGCTTCAGCGTGGCCCGTGTGCGCATACTTCACGGCACAGGCACCGGAGCATTGCGACAGGCCATACGCGAACTGCTTTCAACCACGGCCGGAATCAGTTCTTATCATGACGAAGACGTCCGTTTCGGGGGTGCCGGAATCACGGTGGTAAACCTAAAATAGCGTCTCGTTTTCGCTTGCCGTTTAAAATTTTGTTCGTACATTTGTCAACTGAAGTAAGTCCTTTCGGATTATCTGAAAAAACTCAAAGTATAATTATATGGCAACCAAACCGTTCAAATATCAGCCCATGTTCCCGCTGGGGCCTGATACAACTGAATATTACAAACTGACTTCCGACTACGTCAAAGTTGAAAACTGGGGCGGACACGAATTTCTCGTGGTTGATCCCGAAGCGCTCACCGTGCTTGCCCGCGCCTGCACGCATGACAACGCTTTCATGCTCCGTCGAGAGCACAACGAAATGGTGGCGAAGATCCTCTCAGACCCCGAAGCATCGGAGAATGACAAATTCGTTGCTCTGACCATGCTCCGCAATGCCGAAGTGGCAGCCAAGGGCGCGCTCCCATTCTGCCAGGACACAGGCACAGCGATTGTTCACGGAGAAAAGGGCCAGAATGTCTACACCGGCTGCGATGACGAAGAAAAGATCAGCAAGGGTGTCTACATCACTTACACCACTGACAATCTCCGCTATTCACAGAACGCGCCGCTCACCATGTATGACGAAGTCAACACCGGTTGCAACCTCCCTGCCCAGATCGACATCCATGCGTCTGAAGGAGATGAATACAAATTCCTTTTTGTGGCAAAAGGCGGTGGCTCGGCCAACAAGACCTATCTCTATCAGGAAACCAAGGCCATTCTCAATCCCAAAACACTCGTGCCCTTCCTGGTTGAGAAAATGAAGAGCCTCGGAACCGCAGCCTGTCCTCCTTACCACATCGCATTTGTCATCGGCGGCACATCCGCTGAAAAGAATCTTGAGACCGTCAAGAAAGCATCCGTAAAATATTACGACAATCTGCCTGATCATGGCAATGAACTCGGCCACGCTTTCCGCGACAAAGAGCTTGAAGCAGTACTCAAGAAGGAAGCTGAACGTCTTGGCCTCGGCGCCCAGTTCGGAGGCAAATACTTTGCTCATGACATCCGTGTGATCCGTCTCCCCCGTCATGGAGCCTCATGCCCCGTTGGCCTCGGAGTTTCATGCTCGGCTGACCGCAACATAAAGGCAAAAATCAACCGCGAAGGCCTTTGGATTGAAAAACTCGACAGCAATCCCGGCGAACTGATACCCGAAGAATATCGCAAACAAGGCGAAGGCGATGTTGTCAGAATCGATCTCAACCGTCCGATGTCTGAAATTTTGGCTGAACTCACCAAATATCCTGTGGCCACACGCCTTTCGCTCAACGGCACTATCATCGTAGGCCGCGACATAGCCCATGCCAAAATCAAAGAACGTCTTGACAAGGGCGAGCCCATGCCGCAGTATCTCAAAGATCACCCCATCTATTATGCCGGACCGGCCAAAACACCCGAAGGCATGCCTTCAGGCTCATTCGGCCCGACCACTGCAGGCCGCATGGACTCATATGTAGATCAGTTCCAGTCAGCCGGTGGCTCTATGGTGATGATTGCCAAAGGCAACCGCAGCAAGCAGGTTACTGACGCATGCCACAAGCACGGCGGTTTCTATCTCGGTTCAATCGGAGGCCCGGCTGCTATTCTCGCTCAGAACAGCATTAAGAAGGTAGAGCTCCTCGAATATCCCGAACTCGGCATGGAAGCCATCTGGAAAATTGAAGTGGAAGACTTCCCCGCCTTCATCCTTGTAGATGATAAGGGCAACGACTTCTTCACTGAAATTTCAGCCCGTTGCTCCGGCTGTCCGGTTGTTGATGACAAACACTGATCCAAAATCAGTGAGACTGCATTACGATAACTGATATCAACGAAGTTGCATGGATGATATTCCTTCCGGAGATCATTCATGCAACTTCTGATTGTTGTCAGAATCAATCATTCACCCATACGTAAAATCAGGCTTTGAGCGGAAACATCTATGACATAAGGCGCAAAGGCTTCATCGGCTTTCTGATTCTGTCGGTGGCCGTGGTCGGCATATTTCTGTTCTATTCCGATTCACTGGTCAAAGATCTGTCAGAGCAGGAACGCGAGCGGATGCAGATATGGGCTGATGCCACACGTGAGATCGTCAATGCCGGAAACGGCGACTCTGACGTATTGCCGTCAAATTTCGATTTTCTGCTCTCGATCATCGAACGCAACAGAACCATTCCGGTTTTGCTCACCGATGATGACGGGCATATTATCATGCAGCGCAACTTCACCCTGCCTGAGCCCGAAGACTCTGCCGCGATTTTCGGGCTAAGCGATGCCAACCGCCGTTTTCTGCTGGCCAAGCTTGATGATCTGCGCAAGACTCCAAACGTCATAGATATCGACATGGGTGCCGCAGGAAGTCAGCATCTCTACTACGAAGATTCGAAAGTGCTGAAAAGCCTGAGTTTCTATCCCTATGTCCAGGTATTGGTATTGCTTGCGTTCGTCCTGATTGTCTATTATGCCGTTTCGTCTACCAAACGGGCGGAGCAGAACAAGGTCTGGGTCGGTCTTTCGAAAGAAACCGCCCATCAGCTCGGCACCCCCATATCATCGCTCATGGCATGGCTCGAACTCCTGCCGGATTCCGGTGTCAGCCCGGAGATTGTAGCGGAAATGGATAAGGACGTAAAACGGTTGTCGACAATCGCATCGAGATTTTCTAAAATCGGCTCGCGGCCATCTATGGAGATCGAAGATCTCAACACCATCGTCAGCCATTCAGCCGAATATATGTCCTCTCGCATATCAAGCCGCATAAAACTCAGCGTGACACCATGCTCTACAGAGCTTCCGGTCTCCATGTCAGCTCCTTTGACAGAATGGGTAATGGAAAACCTGATCAAAAATGCCGTTGATGCAATGGAGGGAAGCGGCAGCATTTCCATTGCTCTTCATTGCGACAAAAACATTGCCGTGATAGAAATTACGGATACCGGCAAAGGCATTCCAAAAAAGAATCACAAAACAATTTTCAATCCGGGCTTCACTACTAAAAAACGCGGCTGGGGGCTTGGTCTGACTCTTACAAAACGCATTGTGGAGGAATATCACAAAGGCAATATCTATGTCAAACGGTCAGAGCCGGGCAACGGCACTACTTTTGCCATTGAATTTCCTCTTGCGGCTGAAGCCCCGGCCTCTCAGCTCACACGATAGATCAATTAACAACATCAACTATTTAAATCATGTACAACAATTTCAAAATCTGCGCATTCGCACTCTGTGCGATCTCACTTCCTCTGCTGTCATCTTGTAGCGATGATAACAATGACGGTCCCAAGGGAATGGTCAAAGTCGGCGAAATCACATTTGAAAACACAAATATTATTTTAGCCGGACCTGACTCCTATGGCGCAAATCTCTATGCAGACTACACTGGCGGCGATCGGTTCACCGCCGGCTCCATCGCATTCAACAAAGGTGCCGATGCTATCACTTTCGGACTTAACACTCAAGGTGACTGGTATCCCGGCGTAGCGACATTATACAATGGAGGCATGTTCCTCTCTCAGTTCAATCTCCGTTCAAATCCTGCTGATAAGACCGGCGACTGGTGGTATTCCTTCAATAATCAGTGTAGCGTCTATAATGTGGAATCTGTTGACGGCGCAAACCGCGGAGCCGGTGATGACAACTCCAATACATTTGCAGTGATCAACGGCTCTTGCGATGCCGCAAGCATTTCATCTGCCTATGGCTCCGGAAAAGAAGTTTCTTTAGGAGGTTTTCATTTTGACAACAATGCCGAATTTACAATTGGAGAGATTGAGATCTGCAATACATCATATGTATATGGCGTGGTTGAGTACGGAAACGCATTCTCTCAGCCATTAAAAGCAAACAACGGCTGGTTCAAAGTGCTTGCCTACGGATATGACGCAGCCGGACATATGACAGCCGGAAGCCCCGTGGAACTCTATCTTTGTGACTACCGCGCTGGTTTGAAAACAAAAAATCTTGATAATGACTGGGAAGACTGGAATCTGAAAGATCTTGGAAACGTAAACCGCGTTGTGTTCAACTTCGAAGGTTCCGATGCAAGTGAATACGGTCTGAACACCCCCGGTTATCTCGCTCTTGACAATATCGAGATCTATACTTCTGTAAACAAATGACTACACTGAAACAACTCCTTGATGCCTCACGCTCCCGTCTGACTCCTGTCTATGGCGGGAGCGAGGCCTCATGGCTGCTTCGGATCATAATGGAGCACATCAAGGGATGGAATCAGGTAGAACTTCTGATGCGGGCCGACAAGGAAGTCTCAGACTTCACCGTCACGAGAGTCAACGAAGTCATTGACCGCCTGCTTGCCAATGAGCCTATACAGTATATATTCGGCGACACATACTGGCATGGCATGACCCTGAAGGTCAGCCCTGCGGTTCTCATACCCCGGCCTGAGACAGAAGAACTTGTTGACATAATAACAAAAGACAATCCACAGCCTGATCTGAAAGTGCTTGACGTATGCACCGGTTCAGGATGCATAGCCGTAGCCTTGGCCAAGTTCATGAACTTTCCTGAAGTCACTGCCATCGACATTTCCGACCGGGCTATCGCAGTAGCCAAGGAAAATGCCGCTTTGCAAAAAGTCAAAGTCGATTTTCAGACAGCCGATGCCCTTGATCTCGGCGTGACACTCACGGCAAAATATGACATTATCGTTTCCAATCCGCCCTATGTCATGGATAAAGAAAAAAGCGCGATGGATGCAAATGTTCTTGACCATGAACCGGCCATTGCTCTGTTCGTGCCTGACAGCGACCCGCTGAAATTCTACAAAGCCATAGCCGACTATGCCAAGGATGCGCTCACTGATGACGGACGACTTTATTTCGAGCTCAATCCTTTGACTGCCGACAGCCTGAAAGACTGGATGCATCAATCAGGATGGCGCGATGTCAGCCTGCTCCCCGACCTACATGCAAAAACTCGTTTCATGATAGCCCGTAAATAGCAATTACACTATGCTCAGACGCCAGCCCCCTCTGACATATGAAAATGCGCTTTCCCGCATGGCCGCTTTATGCGCCAAGTGTGAGCAATGCACTCCTGACCTTCTGAAAAAAATGTCATCATTGGGTGTGAGCGCCGGTGTTGCGGCCAAGGTGATTTCACGGCTTATCGAACTTAAATTCGTTGATGACCGCAGATTCTCTAAAGCCTATGCCCATGACAAGCTTCATTTCAGTGGCTGGGGCCGCAGGAAAATCAGGCAGGGATTATGGGCTAAACGCCTGCCTCCGGATATAATAGACAGCGCATGTGACGATTTTGAAGACGAAGAATACTCCGCTATAGCCCTCAGAGTCATCGCCTCCAAAATCCGGTCAATGAAAGAGTGGCCGTTAAGCCGCGAGAGCAAAATAAAAGTGATCCGATATGCGATGCAGCGTGGATTTGAATATCCGCTGATAGCAGACCTGATGAGAAACTACAAACCTGATTCAGATGACTCCTGGCAATAGTTTTAGGGTTGCCGGCCGCTGGCTTCGTGGGCTCGTCAACATAATCTTCCCCGACGTCTGCACCATCTGCCACCGACCGCTTGTTGACGGCGAGGATTTCATCTGCCTGCAATGTCTGCTTGACATGCCTCTGACCGATTTCCACAAATCAGCGTCAAACTCCCTTGTCGACCGACTGTTCTCCCCTTCCTGCCGCATCGAGAAAGCCGCCTCGATGTTCTACTACCGTCGGGGCAATCCATACACGGCAATAATTCATGACACCAAATATCGCAATCGGCCGAAAGTAGGACGACATTTTGCCTCGCTACATGCCGAAGAATTGTCAGCCTCCGGATTTTTTGACGATATTGACATTCTTGTGCCTGTGCCGCTGCATTTTGTGAAACGGATGAAACGAGGCTACAATCAGGCTGAAGAAATTGCAAAAGGCCTCGGTCATGTATGCGGTCTGCCGGTCGAAACTCCGCTGAAAGCCTCCTGGCACCGTTCGCAGACCCGAAAAGATGTCCATGCCAGACTGCAAAACACCATTGGGGCTTATTCACTGCCGGATCCGGAACTTATCGCTGACCGTCATATACTTCTGGTTGATGATGTGATCACTACAGGCTCGACTATTCTTGCATGTGCCCAAGCCATCAAAAAAGCATCTCCTGCCACCCGCATCAGCGTCTATTCTCTCGCCGCCACTCAACTGGAATGACGAGACTGTCACCCCATTGAAGCCACGCCGGTTTCCACAAACACAGCAATATGAACTTTAGACAATTTCCCAAACCGTTTCAGCTACAAAACCGTTCATGATATATGATTATTTTTGCATAACTTTGCACTCATGTACCAACGACACACACGCTTCGTTTACATATTGCTAATTTTACTGCTTATAAAGCCATTGTCTATGGCGGCGACAGAACCGGCAGACTCCGTCCCGCAGCAGCACAAAGGCATTATAGGTCGGCTTATCCACTATTTCGATCAATCCAACAAACGCAAACTCACCACCCGCCCCAATTTCACCCCTCTCGGCGGTCCGCACTATTCTTCGGAAAAAGGTCTCGGCTTGGGCATAGTTATTGCCGGAGACTACTCGACATGCCCGGCAGACACACTGCTTCCCGCCTCAAACATCTCACTTAAAGGAGACATTGCCACCAAAGGCTACTACTCTGTGGGGATCGACGGTGTTCACGTCTACCCGTTCAACTCCCGGCGCATAAACTATTCACTCGACTTCCAGTCGTTTTCCACATGTTTCTGGGGAATCGGATATACCTGGAACAACGACAATGCCAACAAGACCAAATACAATCTTTTTGATCTGACGCTCACCGGCGACTATGAATGGCGGCTGGCTCCAGGCCTGTATCTGGGACCTGCGGTTGAAGTAAGCTATACCAGCGCCGCCAACATAGCTGATCCTACACCCTGGCGAGGCGAAGCCCGCCGCTATTTTTCAGCGGCAGTCGGCGGCCGCCTGCAATATGACCTGCGCGACAACCTTACTTATCCGCATTCCGGAGTGCTCTTCGAACTCATACAGCTTTTTGCTCCACGCTTCATTGGAAATCGTAATCACGACTTTGCCGGCACGGAAATAAACTTCAACGTCTATTCTCCGCTTTGGTCCGGTGCGGTTCTTGCCACTCACTTCCACAGCGAATGGACCTACGGCAATACCCCTTGGGGGAAACTGCCATTTCTCGGCGGCGGAGCCATGCGCGGATATTATGAAGGCCGCTACCGCGACAAATGCGCCTCTGACATGGCCGTGGAACTTCGCCAGCATATCTATCGCCGCTCCGGGATTGCCGTCTGGGGTGGAGTCGGAAGCATATATCACAAACTTTCCGACATTCGGTTTGACCGCCTTTTGCCGGAATACGGCATCGGATACCGGTGGGAATTCAAAAAGAACGCCAACGTCCGGGTCGACATCGGTTTCGGCAAACATTCCAGCGGTTTCATGTTCGGCCTCAACGAGGCTTTCTGAGCAGATCTTCGCCGGAATATTCAGACCAAGAGGCCGTAAAAAACAACCTCTAATCAAAGAATCAACAATCAGCCATAATTGCACATGTATAAGTATTTTGCTTTTTATTATTTTCTGTTGACTCTCCTCCTCCCCAATTTCATACTTTCATTCACCGAACAGCTCTCTATTGCCGGAGCATTGACAAACATACTGCTCCCCGCGGGCATCATCTGGCTTCTGTCAAGCCTTTCACCGAAATTCGGACGGAGCATCTGGCTGATGTTCCCGCTGATATTTTTTGCCGCTTTCCAGATTGTACTGCTTGACCTCTACGGACGGAGCGTCATCGCGGTCGACATGTTTCTGAATCTTGTCACCACAAATACTTCCGAGGTGGCCGAACTGCTCGGCAATATGCTTCCGGTGATCATCGCCGTAGTGGTCCTCTACGTCCCGTCGCTGACCAACGGCGTGATATTCATCCGCAAAAAAGTCCGTCTGTCTGAACGTTTTCTTAAAAAGAACCGCCTCTTATCGGCCGGAGTGACGGTAGCCGGACTCATCAGCCTTGCACTCAGCTATTCCGGAGGCGCATATGCAGTCACTGATCATATCTATCCGGTCAATGTCTGCTACAACGTCTATCTTGCTTTTGACCGCACTGCGAAGACCGGCCGCTATTCAGAAACATCGGCAGATTTCAAATATGACGCACATTCAGTGCATCCGTCTGACAAGCGTGAGATTTACCTCCTCGTTGTTGGAGAGACCGCACGTGCGGATAACTGGCAACTCCTTGGCTACAACCGTCCGACCAATCCCAGACTGTCTGATCGCAATGACATCTATGCCGCGCCTGAAGCCTACAGCGAGAGCAACACCACCCACAAGAGCGTCCCGATGCTGCTCAGTCCGGTCAATGCCACTGATTTCAATACGGACATCTATAAGGTGAAAAGTCTCATCACGGCATTCAAGGAAGCCGGATTCTCCACCGCCTTTCTGTCAAACCAGCGCTACAACCGTTCGTTTATCGACTTCTTTGCTGAAGAGAGCGACACTTGCGTCTTCATCAAGGAACTCGACGACAGCGCTACTTCGCTAAACCGCAACAGCCGGCCTGATTCCGACCTTCTCCCCTGGCTTGACAACATCCTCGCACAGGAAGCCCCCAAACAGCTTATAATCCTCCATACCTATGGCTCACACTTCAACTATCTTGACCGTTATGCCAAAAACGACGAACTGTTTACCCCGTGTGACTATACCGAAGCCACCAAGAGCAACCGCGACAAACTCATAAATGCCTATGACAACACCATCGTGGCCACAGACCGCTTGCTGACCGACTGCATCAGCCGGCTCGACTCCATTGACGGAGCGTTTGCAGGCCTGCTCTACACATCTGACCACGGAGAAGACATCTTCGACAACGGCTCCGGCCGTTTCCTCCACGCCTCTCCGCGCCCCACCCTCTATCAGGTCCACGTACCGATGATCGCATGGCTGTCTGCCGGATATCGAGAGTCATATCCCGATATTGCAGCAGCCGTAGGCCGAAACATCTCGCGCCTGATTTCCACCTCACGTTCATTTTGCCCCTCGGCATTTGAAATGGCAGGCATAAAAGTCAGCGGCAATGCCATGACTGACACTGCCGCCTCGATTTTTTCAGACCATTACGAGCCACGTGAGCAGCTCTACCTTACAGACCATAATACTCCGGTAACACTGAAATCAATTCTCTGATCTTAGACCCCGTTCCCCAATATTTGTTAACGCTGGGGCGGTCAAGCGTCGTGCAGATG